>JAKQEK010000015.1 GCA_029558535.1 Bacteroidota bacterium
TGAATAAAGATGAATTTATTGATAGAGATTAATAAAAAAATAAGGCAGGGAGATCTTGATGCGCAAAAATATCATAAACTTTTTATCGTTGTTATTGTTAATATCGATGTTATTTACTGAATGTAATGCAGAAACGTTAAATTTAAAAGAAGGCTTTAATTTTGTGGCTTTTAACGTTAAACCTTCAGTTTCTCCGTCGCAAGTATTAAGTCAAAACATTTCAATTGACGACATATATGCATACAATGCTTCAGCAGGAAGTTTCATTAGCGCTTCGGAAGGCGCCTTGACACTTCTAAATTATGATAAAGGTTATATTGTCAAAACTAAAACAAGCACTGATGTTATTATAACCGGAGAAGTTATGGTTAGCAATGAACCTGCTATACCGATCAAAACCGGATTTAATTTAGTTGGAATTTCGCGCACGCCAGTGCTGAGTAAGTTTAGCGATTTGCTCAATAAGTACTGTCAAATTATTGGCATGTATAAATGGAATGCCGCATCAGGAACTTTTATACAGGTTCTAAAAAACAATACAGGTGAAATAGAACTGCTCGACGGAGTCGATCCCGCACTAGCTTCTGGACAGGCATATTTCATAAATGCAAGTGAAGATTTTGAATTGAATTATTTGCGATATTTTGATACCGATGTTGCGAACAGCCAATCAAAAACTGCTGATAATACAGGCGCGGTTTTTAATTTTGATCGCGGAGTTTCCATTGAGTTTCCAGCAATGTCTTCAAAAATCGATGTATCTGAAGAAAGGATATCGGACGATACCTCTATTTATATTATAAAATCTGATAGTTCACTCAAAAATATTACTTTTAAAGCTCCTCTCGGAGAAAATATGAGTGCTGATGATCATTATTTATTAGTTGCTTATCCACAATTTAAATTTAAAGAATATATACCCGGCATAGTTGAAGCCGATAAATGTGTTTTTAAAATTCTCAATAATGTAACAGTTTCTTCGCCAACGGATAATAATGATATCATCGATCCTCACATCAAGGATCCGTCTTTAGTAAAAGAAATTCTTTTTCGGTATACAGCACCTGATGTTGACTTAATTAATAAGACAAATAGTCTAATGACAAGCGGTAAAAAATATCCTGTTAACGACATCAAATGGCCTTATTATGAACAAGGTGCCGGTGAATGCTGGGCTGCTGCCTGGTTGATGTTGCTAAAAGGATATAAAGGCGATCTAATGGACGATCTTAATACTAAAAATTTTAGCACTTTACATAGTTTGCTTCAGCAAACCGGAATTAGTAAAAATGAAGGCATAAGCATTTATAGTATATTAAAAGTAGTGCATGATAAAAATGGTACATATTTTAGAAGCGGTTTATCTGAAATTGCTAAAAAGTCTGAAGAACTTACTGGAAAAAAGATGGAAGGTTATGGAGCTTTACATCCTAAAAATATAATTGCTAAAATCATATCAAAGTTGAACAATGACATTCCTCTTGAAATAATATTAAATGGGCATGCATTCGTTATTACTGGTTGTGAACTTAGTGAAATTGTCTATAATCCTAAAATTTATGGAAACAATTCTAATAAATATAACCCTACAGGAAATACTCTGCCTGGCACCGAAATTGGCGTTTTTAAAGATATTTATAACCCGTCAAACGCAAAAGTATTATGGACAGGTGAACATTTTGCAAGATTCATTGAGGTATATTATTCTGAAAAACCCGACTTGAGGCTTTGTAAACCTACCGCCTGTGTTCTGTATTCATTCAATGAAAAACCACCAGTATCACTTGACGCAAAGAACCTCGTTACAATCAATTTACCAACTACGCCTGCAGACTTACCAGAGGGAGGTTCTGATAAGCCTATAGAAGATATAAATAAATCATTTGGAGCAGGAGTTGGATTTGGAATAGCAGACAGTAATTTTAATGTAACTAAAACCCATTGCTGGACGAGATGGAATTGGTTTAGTGACACTAAAAATCCTGAAGGTTATTCGTGGGTGAATAATGGAGCTAATGTAGATGAAATACCCGAATTTAATTATATCATCTTTAAGAAAATTCCAGCTTATAATATGTCTGGGAATAATACTAAAATAAAAGTTAGTATATACTCGGGGAATGATGAAACCAAATTGCTTTCATCTAAATTTTTAAAAGATTGTAGCGGCATTTCAACCTATTTAAGTAACGATGTATACAATGATACTTACAAAACGATATATGAAAACACTTCTCAGCTGGTAAAAGAATTTAAAAATGAATTAAAAAAAGAAAGTAATATTTCCGACAATTATACAATTCAAGTCGCTGTTACCGATAGCGACGGCAATGTAATTTTAGATAAATTTATATTGCATTTTAAGTACCGTAAGTTAGTTGTCATGCCTTCAGGCGGTTCAATTTACACCCCCGGCTCTACTGTGAATTTTATTGCCAAAGTTGGAAGTGAAGACATTATGAGCAATAAGCTTAGCTGGACGTGTGAATCATCGGGTAATTTATTGTCGTTTTCTGAACCTGGAAAGTTAAATATCAAGCAGGGTGCATCGGGCATAATAAAAGTCAAAGGTATCGTTAATGACATAGGGTCAATACATTACGGAAAAGAAGCCGAGTTTGAATTTAGCGTACAGGCAAAACTCAATATAATTCCTGAAAGAAACCCCATAAACATTTTCGAAAAAACAACGCTTACTGCAAGCTTGGGCGATGTTCCTACTGATGCGTCATGGTCGATAGTCGATGCAACAGGTAACGTTATAGATTATTCAGTAAATGGCTCTTGCGGCACTCTTGCGCTTGCTTCAAATCTCCCGGCTGCACCAAAAGCCAATGCAGCTGAGATTCGCAGCTCCAAATGTATATATACCGCCCCCGATAAACCAGGAGAATATCGCATTACCGCAACTGCTTCAAATGGGATGGCTGAACTCACCATAACCGTTGTAGAGCCGGCAAAAGGATTTCATATTGAAATCGACCCACCTGTACAAAATGCCACTGTTCCTGAAATTGAATATGGGAGACACAGATTGGTAGCGAAGATAGACGCTGTTCCGTACGACGTTTCTGGTTGGGATGTTAAATGTCTTGTACATAATCAGTGGCACAATTTCGGCCCCGGCAGATATGGTTACGATAAAAGCCATATCGTTATCATACCAATGATGCCCGAAGATTCAACCTGCCGTTATGACGAATATGACGTTATTGCACACATCGATGCAACAGATAAACAACCATACCGTGAAGCTAAAATTAAAGTAAAAATAAAGGATTTCAATCCGGATAATGGCCCTATCGATCCTATTTCCAATCCAGGTAACATTGCTGAAGTTAAAGTCTATCCCGATTCATCTATTATTTATAACGGCGAAAAGCAAAAATTAACCGCGGTAATTACCGGCGTCGATATGTCGAAAATCTCTAATAAACAATGGTATATAGAGGAATGGTATCCCGGCGCGAATATGGGAACGATAAATTCGAATGGAAATGAATGCGTTTATACTCCACCCGATAACGATCTCGGCTATAATCGCACTATTTATTTTAAATTCACTTTAGATGGAAAAGAATATAAGGCTTCATCGGCAATAACAGTTAGCAGGCTAAAACTTGAACTTAATGGAACCAGCTTTAATATAGGCAATGGTGAAACGATTAAAATCAGGGCCAGCTTAAATGACAATATCAATGTTCCAATAATGTGGTCAAACAACAATACTGAGTGTGGAAGCGTCATTGCAGAGTCTAATGGCAATATAACTACAGAGAACGGTTATACAAAAATTTACGGCGTAGGCAGTTATACCGCTAAAATTTTAAAATCATATCCTGGCCAGGATATTATCACTGCTACGGCCGTTTATCAAGGACATACTATAACAGCAACAGCCAATATAGCGGTGAATGAAATAAAAATATCAGTTCCAAAAAAAGTGGTAGCATTGGCAGGGAAAGGCTACATAAATAACTTAAACAACTATGTCAGTATAGAAGGCGCAAATAATACAAATCTTAATTTTATGGTTGGCACGGTAGAAATAGAAGACGGATCGCAATATAAAACAGACAATTTTTCCGAACCATATTACGATGATTATGAAAAGTCTATGTTAACAATAATAAGTTTAGCAAATGGAACGACCATGACGACTGAAATCATAATTGCCCGTCCAGTATTAAAAGAGGTCAAGCAATATTACGATGATGGCAGGCTATTATTGTATTACAAAGCCGTGGTAAATATAGACCTGAATAATTATAATAACTCAGAATTTACAGGCACGTTCAAAGAATATGTAATGTATAATCATGGATTTTATAAAAGGTACAATGCAAACGGGGCATTAATAGAAGAATGCATTTACACTACCGGTCTGCTTAACGGCCTATATCAAGAATATTATGATAACGGAGATTTAAAAATAAAATGCGTTTATGTCAATAACACACTTAATGGTCCATATGAAAAATATGATGGAGAAAAAATGACTCGGGGTCGAATTGGAGAATACATAAACAATTTGGCCGAAAATACATGGACAGTAACATCCACAAACGGCCGCAAGTGGTGGGAAGGCAAATACGTTCAAAACCTCAGAGAAGGGAAATGGACAAATTGGTATGATAATGAAAGTCATCAAGTCCAGGCTGAAGTAGAATATGCAAATGATAAAAAGAACGGAACTTACACGGAATGGTATGACAATGAAAAACACAGCATCTGGCGTCAGGGACAGTATGTAAATGATGTCCAGACAGGCATCTGGAAAGAATGGGATTACAACGGAAATCCACTTAATTAAACTGAATGAGATTTTAATTTATGGTATTTACGTCAGAACGACGCGCTCGTCTCCAACTCGCACTGTCGTTCTGAAAAAAGTATAATGCGACTTAAACAAATTGTATTTCCAACATTCTTGTTTTTTATTAAAAATTATGGCAACTTAAGCAGCAGCGCCCCCCATCGCTTAACAAGCGCGTAAGCGCTACGGCGGCCCACTTCGGGGCCGCCTCGGGTTCGGCCGCTCGCCCCGTGGCGACCGTCCTCACCAAATTTGCTCGCTAAGAAAACGCAAGCGTTTTCTAAGCTCGCAAACTTCGCCAACGCGCGGGCGTTATCTGCAAGCCCGCGCCGGGTATTCCATAGCATCATTGTGTTTTTTTAAAATTAAAGTGCTTCACCGTCCGCGCCCGCAAACATCTTTGTTTAAATCAACAAGAAAAAAGCTATGCTCTTGCCGCGCGCCGGCCTTCCCTGGCCGGCGCCGAGGAATCGATTTTAAGCACTTGACGTTTATACGATTATATCGTATAATAATTAAAACTATTATTCGAGGTTAAACATGAATAACGATATTTATTATCAATATAATCCATGGTGGGAAGATACTTTTATTCCTAATAAATATATTGAACGATCATCAATTTTAGAGCGCATGACTAAAATTGCTAACGATAATGTAATTACAATACTTACAGGATTAAGAAGAGTTGGAAAAACAACTCTAATGAAATTATTTATAAAAAAATTAATCAATGAAGGTATTAAACCTAAAACCATTTTTTATATAAGCCTAGACGATTTTCTTCTCAACAAAAAATCAATAATTGAGATAATTTCCGACTTTCGAAAACTTCAAAAGCTTCATTTAGACGAAAAAGTATTTTTGTTTTTAGACGAAGT
>JAKQEK010000018.1 GCA_029558535.1 Bacteroidota bacterium
TTATCAACTCCCCACTTAAACGCGGAGAAAAACAAATTTGCATACCAGCAGGCCATTTTCACATGTATCACCAAACCGCCTTCACCACAACATTCATCTGGGTGATATTTACCAGATGTACTTGCCGGGATTTTATCTAAATAATCCGGGGCATCCTTGAGACATGCTATTGTAAAATTTCGAATATCTTTGTTGAAAATTTGGGATAACACATTGTCAAATAATTTATAGTTCATGGTTTAATCTCCATAATAACTTTTCCACAATCATGAAACCATCGAATATCTAAGCTGGTTTCTGTTGGTTGATTATAATATAACATAAATGGATATGGTTTAAAATAGAAACATTTTGGTTTTATATAACCACACAATTCCCTGTGTTGAGCGGGAATTAGCAAGTGTTTGCAATATTTTAAATCATCGTACCAAAAAATTAACTTGCTTTGATATTTGTTCTTTAAAAAGTCAAAAAGACTTAAAAAATTAAAACTGATGTTATTTGTGTCGAAAACAATGTTATTTATTTCTATAATATTTTTTAATATGTGAAATACACAAACGATACATAGTTTATCTTCAATATACCCACCAATGCAAATATTGTTTTGTATATTATCAGAACATGGTTCATTTTTGGATATAAATGATTCTGCTTCTGTATTTGTTATTGGTTTATAAGCAATTTCGATATTCTTTTTTGTTGATTTAATTCTTTCGACAAATGAAATGAAAAATTCCTTATTTTCTTTATATTCGTGCTCAAAGATGGACAATGGATGTAAATTATTTGTCATTATATTAATCACCTTATCCATGTGGTACATGTCATTAATGTTTCTTGTAAATTTTTTAATAATGGAATTACCATTGCTATGAAACATTAATCCATTGTATTCAATCGCGATTTTGTCATCAACAATGATATCAATTTCCTTTCCATTTAAAATATTTCTATCATTTGAAATAATACAACCACCATTTGATTTTAGTTCATCACATAAACTATTTTGTTGCCTTTGTTTGTTTATTTTGGAGTTGTTTTTAATTCCCCAGAGATTCTTATAATAACCAATCATCGTATCGGTTATTCCAAAATAATTTGTAAATTCATCGTTTAAAAAATAACCGTCTTTTATAAAATGTTTTATTACAAATGGTTTATTTAGATGTTTTATGTTTTTAACATGGGATGATGTAACATGTTTAACACCATATTTTTTAAGATTGGTTTGGATAATTTTCTTTTTGAATGATTTGACATGCATCGGATTATCCACACCATATCTCATCATAAGGGTTTTTCTACATTTTTCTTTAAATTCTGGCGTTTGTGTATAATAATCAACACCATTTAATTCATTGCACTTCGCTTTCTTGGTTTCTTGATATTCTTTTGAAGCCAAAAAACAATCACTTCCATATTTCATGTGGGATGTTTGTTTTATTTTTAACCGAACTTCTGGTGATTTTAATGCATTTGTTGTGTTGTATTTTTTTAAACACGTTTCTTTCACACGATCTTTAAAATTTTTAGATTGTGATGCATATTCGACACCATATTTTTGCAATGATGTTTCTTTTGCTTTCTGTTTACATATCTCTGAACATAACGGATTTGCTGTTCCGTATTTATTCAAATTGCTTGTTTTCCGTTTTTCTTTAACATTTTTTGATAAAGATACGCATTGTCTGCTACAATATGTTGTATAACCACGAGACTGTTTTACAAACCGATTTGTTAATTTATTACAATTTTGACATGTTTTTAACTTCAGAAAAATCTCATAAGTTATATCATTGTTTATTATGTAATAAATCTCCTTCATTGTTAAGTTATATTGGTTTTCTATTTGTATTTTATCGAAAACTAATTTATTTTTCTTATAAAAAACATTATAGTTTGGGTCATTCTCAAACAAACCAATTATTTTCACAAACAATTCATTGTTCATATTTGTAACTTTCAATAATTTGGAAAATATTTTATTAAATAAGTATCTTCGAGTGTTTCCAGCATTAATCTAGCTAATTGTCTTATTTCGAAGTGTGCTCTTGGGTTATTTCGCAACGAAATGAAGTTTAGAAACGATCTTAAATTTATTGTAAATGCCAGATCAACTCGCCAACCTTCTATTAAGAAATATTTGATAAAGTCGTTTGTGATGTTCTCAATTGTCATGACTTTCATTATATCAACCATTGATTTATTGAAAAGTTTTAGTTCTGTGATGTATTCATTGTATTCTTTTATGCTTTTAAATCGCTTCTCGTCATAAATTGGTTTTACGAAATAATCCCAGATATCAATATCGTTTGGTGCTAGATTCAGCAGTTTTGTTAGGGTATATCGTGTGCTTTCTACGGTTGCTGATGAAAACATATCAGATATTTCAAATTCCGACATTCTATGTCTCATTAGTTCGGCCAAACACAAACGACTGATACCAGATATGTTAAAATTTAGAACTACGTGTTCAATAACGCTCCCATGATTTGTTGGTGGGGATGCTACTTTTACAGATGTTTCAATAGTTGCTCTTTCATTTTTATATGGCTTTTTAACAGCGTTTGTGGCAACAAAATCTGGGGTATAGTGGAGAAGGTCTACTTTTATTCTATCCATAAATGGCAACTCTTTTAAAAATTTTATCACCAAGTTCCTTTTTGGAACCATTGTTATCTATTGTGAATTTTTCAATAATTTCTTTGTGATTTTTGAAAATTTCTTCAAATGATTGTTTCTCTTCATCATTGGCGTATGTTACGTTTGGTCTTGTAATGAAAATAACAACACCGCCACGTTTGACTATTTCATCTATTTCATAATCATAACGAACATCACAAATTGCAAAATCATCGGTACATCTATCAATGATATCAAA
>JAKQEK010000025.1 GCA_029558535.1 Bacteroidota bacterium
TATAATTAAACAATTTGAATAAAACATATGTTCAATCAAGTAATTTTAATCGGGCGTCTAATTAAAGATGCCGAAGTAAGAGAAATCGCCAATGGTAAGTTGGTTGCTAACGCCACACTAGTAACCAATAAAAAGTTCAAAAACAAAGATGGTGAAATAGAAGAAAAGTCAGAATTCCACAATCTGGTTGTCTGGAACGGAGCTTCAGCTTTTGCCACCTATACCCAAAAGGGTTCACTAGTATTTATTAGAGGCGAACTAACAACCCGTAGCTGGGAGAAAAATGGAGTTAAACAATACCGCACAGAAGTAGTGGTTAATGAGTTTAAGTTCCTAGACAAAAAACAAGAACAGCCAGCAGATAATGTGGATATTGAGCAAATGAAAAAAGTTTTTAGTAATAGCACATCATTTAATCAAGAAGAGCCAGAAGAGCCAGCAGATAATGTGGATATTGAGCAAATGAAAAAAGTTTTTAGTGATAGCACATCATTTAATCAAGAAGAGATAGAAATCAACAATATACCATTTTAATTATATGGAAACAATTTTATCTAAAAGAACAAAACAAATTAAATCTAGTTATAATTCACTTCCAGAGCTTGAAGATATTTATTGTAAGCTTGGTTATGATTATGGACTAATCAGCGATGAACTTATTGAAAGTCTAAAAGAAAACCAATCGGTTAAAAAGAAAATTAAAGAAAATACCGATATTAAAAGTATGGCAGAGTTCAATCGTGAATATGAATTAACTCCCGAATACTTAATCTTAAAATCTTATAAATATCAATTAAAAGCACTTGAGCGCCTAATGTCTGGACTAAAAGTTAGAATAGAGGGCTTGCGGTCAGAAGCTAGGGGTGGTGCTTAAAAAATATATGGCAGACAAAGAAAAAATAAAGGATATGTTTTATAAGGGGGCAACTCTGGAAAAAATAGGCAAAGAACAGCAAATTACGAGAGAAAGAGTAAGACAAATCCTAAATCAGTTGCTTTTTAATGAAACATACCAAAAACAATTATTATATAATCGCCGAAACAGACCGCATAAAACCAGAGCTTATAAACGGATTTGCCCCGTGTGCGGCAAAGAATATAGTGGCAGGGAGTATATAAATAAACCGATGTTATTGTGTAAAAAATGTCGTTGGGAAAAGAGAAGGCTAGCCCGGACCAAAACTTATATTTGCCAAAATTGCGGTGTAGAAAAAACTTATTTAGATTATAAACGAAAACCAGTATTTTGTAGTAGAAAATGTCACGGGCAGTGGCTTTATAAAATGAAAATAAATAAATCTATTGAATAATATGGTCAACTCTAAAAAGAAAGGAAATAGAGGCGAAAATCTGTGGGCTAATTGGTTAAGAGATAATAATATCTGTAAGGCGTTCAGGAATTCTAGTAGTGGTGCTAATATAGTAAAATCAGATGTAACGAATAATTTAGGTATGAATTTTGAAGTTAAATCAGTTAAAAAATTAAACCTAATGGAAGCCTGGAAACAAAGCGAAAGAGATGCCGCAATGAGCCATACCATACCAACACTAGTAATTCATTTTGATGGTATGCCGCAAGATAATTGGCTAATAGTAATGAATAATTATGATTGGGCAGATTTAATTAAGGGCAAAAATGAGTCAGCAAAACAAGTAGCCACCAAGACCAAACAATCGTCTAATGAATATCTTAAGACCGCTATACGACTAAAATCTAAAGAAATTATAGACTTGATAAATAAAGTAGAATAGCCCTCTTGACAAAGCAAGAATAGTTTGCTATACTTATATTATGAAAAATAATCAACGCACAAACAACAACGATACAATAGCTTC
>JAKQEK010000031.1 GCA_029558535.1 Bacteroidota bacterium
CAAGCCCGAATAAACCTTGACCGCATTGCTTGTACATCGTTCCCGCCGGTGTCCTGAGTGCAGAGCCTCCTGTAAGGACCAGCGAGCGGTTTTGACCATAGGTCTCCTGGTTTTCCTGCCTTGATAAACGATTGTGATAATTGGATTATCAGTTTTTTTGAGACCTAAAGGTCTTGGGTTGACCTCTCACAAAAGGAGAAGCTAAACGATGCGCTCGATCAACTCAAAAATAAATATGACGAAAACTTTATCAAAAGAGCAAGAATGATGAATGTTTTAGGTAAACAGATAACAATGAAATACGATTGTCTTTTTAATCATTTTCAATTTAAATCATTATTTTAAGGATGACCATATTATAATTACACTGATTGCTTTATTACAACAATAGGGAGAAATGTATGAGTGAATTATTTATAAAAACCTTAATGGATAACCTTATAGAAGCCACCATGATTCCCAAAGTTCAAGTTGAGAGAGTGGTAGAGCCGATTTTAAGTGTCTTTTTAGAAGATGTATTAACTGAAACACTAAAATCGGATACAGATTTATCTGGTTTAATAAAAATGATATGTCAAGAATTTCCTTTGAAAAAAGCAGAAAATAATCAATCAACCAATATCGATTGGCTTATGTATAATACGCAGCGTAAGCAACTCCTATTTGTTGAATTAAAGACATCTGATACTTCAATTAATTCAAGCCAAAACGAAATTTACCAATCCGTGACAAATGATATCCAAAACAAAAGCGGTGCTTTCCTGATCAGTGATTTAGAAAAATTGAGAGTTGCATCAAGAGAATCTGGAAAGTATCAATTCATTCTTGAGAAAAAAGTATCACGCTTCAAACAAGAAATTTCTATATGCCGCAGTGCAAAAATTATATACATCGTACCAAAATGTATTGAAGACAAAACAAAAAAACATGCAGACAAAGTGCTATCATTTGGCGGATTATCAAAATCAGTCCCAGGACAATTTTCAAAAGAATGGCGGATTATTCACGAGTATCTCTCCAAACTTGACGACTTAACACAAAGTTCACGTAACCTTAGAATATCGAATAATCAGAATAAAAAAACAACCTCAAGTCAATCAAAAAGGTGGCAGGGAACTTTAAAATTCGAAGAGATGGTTGAGCTTTGCCAAAGACAGGGAGATGAGGTTATTATCGGGTTTACAGGCGGAAAAGAAAAATTTGCTAACAGTACTCTGTCTGAATTAAAAAACCGATTGCACTATAAATGGGATTATTCAACAAATATGAGTGGGAAAAACCGTTCTGACTGGCTCTCAGGTTCAACAGTATTGGGATTATTAATAAATCATCAAAAGTATCCAATAAAAAGGTGAGCTGTTTCTAATGATATAATTTTCTCACTATGAACGATTATATTACTCTTTCATGTCCGT
>JAKQEK010000036.1 GCA_029558535.1 Bacteroidota bacterium
TAAAACTCCAAAATCGGATTTTATGAAATTTGTTTTAGATAATAACGATAAAATTTTCTGTTTTAGAGGGCGGAGGCTGCATTATTACGAAGTTTTTAACGGGCATGATTACGACAAAGTTTATAATAAATAAATAAAAAATTAATAAAAACTATGGAAACAAAAGAACGTGAAAAATTGTATTTGAATGCTGAAGATGCATGGGCAATTATTACAGAAGAACATCCCAATTTCCAAACAATCGAAACAAAATTTGTAGATACATGGAGCTTTGGCAAAGAAAATGAAACAGTTTTTCAAAGAAATGCGGATAAAAAATATTTTAAATTTACATGGAGAGATGATATAGATGGAGATGATACAGATGGAGAATCTTACTTTGAAGATAATAATTATATTCCTGTTTTAGCTCAAGAAGTATTTAAAATACAAAAAACTATTACAGTTTATGAATAATAAAATTAAAAGACTATGAAAATACCGAAATTTAATTCATACGAAGAAGCATATCAATGGATTGAAAATCAGCTTTATTTACAAATAGCCGGGAGCGGCAGCAGGGGCAACCTTGCTGCCATCGCTGGAGTAGGTACAAATATAATTTTTGATGCAGGGCTTTCACCCGATTTATTAAAAATCGACTGGTCGAGGCCTACAGTGCTATTATTGAGCCACTTTCACAATGATCACGCTAAACATTTAGATGATTTTAAAAAGCTTGGTTGTGAAATTATTGAGCCGCAGAAGGCGATCGGGAATATTTTAGAGCTATACGGCTTAAAAATAACAGGAGTTCAAGGAGTTCACGACGTTGAAGTAGCTATTTATTTAATTAATTATTTCGGTAAATATATTTTATACGCTACAGATACTGCTAAATTGCCGCACGTGCCCTATTGGCTTGATTTAGCTATTATAGAAGCGAACTGGACTGACTCACTTTTTGAAAGAAATTTACCGCCTTCTGTTATAGATAGAATAGCAAACACGCATCTCAGCGCCGATGCAACGCTTGAGTGGTTTAAAAAGTACTTACCGAAGATCGGCGTCTTGTGGCATAGCAGCTCAGAAGCTGATTTAAAACCCGTTCTGGAGAAATTAAATAACTTGCCAGTCGGGAAATATTTTGCAGCTGAAACAAATAAAACAATAAAATTTTAATTAATCTAAATTTAAAAAATAAAAACTATGAAACTAATTAAAACATCAGAAGCTGCAAGGCTCATGGGAGTAACAAGACAAGCAATTTATTATTTAATTAAAACAGAAAAAATATATTTTTATTTAGTCGGTAAGCGAATTTATATACCTGAATCTGAGCTTGATAATCTTTTATATAGGCTTATGACCGCTGATGG
>JAKQEK010000046.1 GCA_029558535.1 Bacteroidota bacterium
GCTTCAGTCTCTTGCGTTAACTTATTGAATAGCTTTAGGTGGCTATGGCGATGAGGAAACACCCGATCCCATCCCGAACTCGGAAGTTAAGCTCATCCGCGCCGATGGTACTGCGTCTTGTGGGAGAGTAGGTCGCCGCCATTCTTTTAGCCTCATGTGGAAACATGAGGCTTTTTTTATTGTTTCTGCTGACCAAATTCCATCAAATATGCTTTGATAAAATCTTCAATCTTTCCGTCTAATACCGCTTGAGTATTACCGGTTTCATGACCTGTACGTAAATCTTTAACTAATTTATATGGATGTAATACATAATTCCGTATTTGAGAACCCCACTCTATCTTTTGTTTTTGACCTTCAATTTTGTCTCGTTCCTCCTGTTGTTTGCGTAATTCAAGTTCATAAAGCTGAGATTTAAGTAAACGCATAGCGTTTTCTCTATTCTTAAGCTGTGATCTTGTTTCGCTATTTTCAATAACTATTCCTGTAGGAATATGTTTAAGTCTTACTGCTGTCTCTACTTTATTTACATTTTGCCCTCCGGCACCGCTACTTCTGTATGTATCCCAATCTATCTCATTGGGATTAATTTCAATTTTTATAGTATCATCTACTAATGGATAAACAAAAACTGAGGCAAACGAAGTATGTCTTTTGTGCGCAGCATCAAAAGGGGATAAGCGAACAAGTCTATGTACTCCGTTTTCTCCCTTCAAATATCCATAAGCGAAATCACCCGAAAAACTAATTGTAACAGATTTTATACCAACCAAATCGCCATCCAAACGATCAATTATCTGCACTTTATAGCCATTTTCCTCAGCATATCTTAAATACATTCTTTCTAGCATTTCTGCCCAATCGTTACTTTCGGTACCGCCTGCACCCGCATTAATGGTAAGAACCGCATCCATTATATCTTCCTCATTACCCAACATATTCCTTAATTCTAATTTTTCAATTAAGTTTTCACAGATATAATACTCTTTATCAAATTCATCTTCACTTACGTCACCTGCCTTATAAAAATCAAATAAAACTTCGAGATCCTCCGTTGAAGCTTGTACGGAGTCATAATCAATTACCCATTTTTTAATAATACTGATTTGTTTCAGAGTCTTTTCTGCTTCGTCTGGATTATTCCAAAATTCTGAGGATTGTGTTAGCTCGCTTTTTTCTCTTATAAAAATACGTTTTGTATCAATGTCAAAGATACCTCCTCAAAGCTTCTGTACGCTTTTTTAAATCCTTTATCTTGTCAATTGTTATCATTCACTCTTTTTTGCAAAGGTAATTAAATCGATTATTTAACCAAAATCGAATCTATCAACTTGTCACTTATTTCATATTCAAACCCTCTGCTATAAGAATATCTTAATAAACCGGCCTTAATTTTGGTTTTATCTTTATCTTTTAGGGTTTTTAGTTTATTCTTTAAGATAGATAGCAGTATCTCATTATAATCTGAATCTGCAATAAGTTGCAAGCCTTGTTTTATTAGTTTTTCCTCAATGTTTTTCTGTTTCAGATTATAATAAATTTTAATCTTTCCCCATTTATTAAACTTCAATTTATCGTTTACAAATGCTGCTACATATCTCTCGTGATCTATAAATTTTTCATCTGTTAAAGTCTTCACAATTTTAATCTTAATGTCAGAAGACAATTCATAGTCAGAAATATAATTTAATACGTCTTGACAACATTTTTCACTTCTGCTGCAATAATTACGTAACTTATTTAGAATGCCGGCAAGTTGTTGTTCAGAATTCATTAAATCTACAAAATTTCAAGTTTAACATAGTATCCATTATGCGTACGTACATTTAATATCTCTCCATTTTCGAAAAGCAAATATTGCCCTTTTATGCCTGCAAGTTTTCCATTTATGGTTGGTGTTTTATCTAAACTTAAACTAACAAAGTTTTTAATATTGTAATCATACGGATAGTTAATTTTAAATATTGTATTATCAAAACTAATAAACTTTTTAAGGTCATTTGATAATTTTTCAGCTATTTCATTTTTTAGTTTAATTAAATCCAAATCTGCATCTTTTGTCTGCAGCATTTTATCCTTGTTCGTTTTGTCAGATACATATTTTTTTAAATCTACTTCTATTATGCCTGCCAGATATCGGTATGGTGTTTTTGCTAATTTAATAGCTTTGATTGCACCCTGATCTATCCATCTGAACGGAATTTGAGTGTGTCTGGTAACTCCAACTTTCAAGTTTCCTGTTATAGCCAAATAAACATAATGATCTATCAAGGAGTTTTGTTTTGCCCACTCCATATCGCGACTAATTCCGAGATGAGACTGGTCTTTTTCAGGATGTAGTACTCCGGCATCACATTCGGGAGCACTTATGAAACAAGAATAACAGTAGCCCTGATGAAAACTTTTTTGTGTTAATGCATTACATCTGATACAATTTATACGCCCTGAATATTCTATTCTGATTTGTTTTCCAATTAAACCATTCATATTGATTTTTTCTTCCCCAAAAGTCATATAATATTTCACAGGACTCTCATGGGTAGTGCTCATTTTTTTTAAATTCCCTTCGTAAATCATATTATTTATTTAATCGAAAAATGTTCTAAGCCAAAGACCGAACCGTCTTCATTTTTATCAGGCTGCCATGTCCTAACATAAATTTTTGGTTCTACAATGTCATTTAAATCAAGCATTAAAAACAAATATCCTTTGTCCGAATAATTAGACGAATAATAATTTTGTGTTATTTGTATGCCATATATTTTTTCATCTCCTCCTGTTTTTTTTATCACATTATCTTCAAATTGCAAGTTAATGTATTCTTTCGAGTCAAACGCTTTTAACAAATGATTTACATACTGTTCTTTAGAGTATCTAATGTATTGAATATTTTGATTATCAATTAATGGCATGGTTCCGTCATTTAACTCATACTTTTTAAAAACTGTTCCAACTATTATAAGAGCGTCGTCAGAAAAAACATTTTCGATAAAACTAATATCTTCGAGGGAATAGGCTGTTTTATAATTTTCGAGAAAATTAATCAAAAAATATTTCTCCTCTATGCTTGCAAATCTTTCACTCTTACTCATGATATCACATATTGCGTCATCAGATAATGCAAAGCTGATTTTGCATATTTTACCGTCAGAATTGAATAAATACACAATGTCTTCAACAAAATTTTTATTATTATTCGGAAAACTAAATATCATTGGGAAAGATCGAACCATAACTTGGTCATTAATATTGATAAAGCTTATCGCATCTTTTTGTGGTAATACTCGGGCGTTTCCGTACTTAATAAGTTTGTTATAAGAATCTAGCCCCTCCTTAGTAAATATCGTTTCGTCAATATTATGAGATTTGTTAACAATCCATTGATTTATTCTATTAACTGTTGTTTTTAGTTCCCCGTTTTTATTTAACAATAAATTACTAATCGTGTCTATTGTTATTGCCTTATTATAGACTAGAGGTTTTTCATTTGATGCCTTTGATCTCATTTCGGGTTTTATTAAACTGATTGATATTTCAGCTTCTTTAAGACGTGGCAATGTTGCCATTTCCAATACCGATTTAACCTCTGGATCAATATTACTACGTCCAAAATATGTATATTCTAACTTCAAACGAAGATTATCAAACTTTTCTGTTCCTGAATCAAAAAAATCAACTACCCCTAAACCGTCTTTTATACTGTACGTATTTGAAAATGCCGTTCCATTCCAATAAACATAGTCTAAATTTGCAACCGGATGACCATTATATTTAATGTTCAAAATATAACTTGTCGTATTATTACTAATTATTGTATCTGTTACTTTAATTCTCAGATTATCAAAAATTTTATCGAATTGATTTTGAATATATAATAACAGACTTATTTCTATGTTATCGGATGTAGTATATTGTATTCTTGCCGCCTCAGGGTGAGAATTTAATAATGCCAATGCCCAATAGTAATATCTCAGCGCATCTGCTATTCTGAAATCTTTTTCTGCCAAATCTGCAAGTTTTGTATAATCAATTATCTTATTCTTTCTACTCTCAAACATTTTTTCAACTTCGTCTTTTTCAACATATCTCAACACATATATTTGTTTGCGTTTTTCGACGACAATTCTCTTTGCATTTTTTAGGTAAATGTTTGAATAAGTATTTATAGCTGATTGGGTATATTCTTCTATTGACTCTTTAGTTTCAATCATAATATTAGAAAAACTACTCTCAACATTTGTCGAAATTTGAGATATAAGATCTTTTAGTGCAAGTTGATCAGCATGTTCGAGGGTTTTTGCGCTTGCCTCTCCCCAAATGTAACTCTTATCTGCTTTAATTTCAGAAGCAGATTGAGCTAACAAAGTAGCATAGAAACAAATAAATAATAAAAATGGTACTAATATTTTCATGAACTTTGCTTTTATTAAACTTCTAATCTATTAAGGTTTTTAGTTTATAAATATGCAAAAATTTGACCGTTAATGACGATCAAAATAAATATTTTTACTACTTGCACTTAAACTAATCCCCATTATTATTTCAATATTATTACTCATCATTTTAAGTTCTTTTACTGCCATCCCCACTGAAAACATAATACGGTTATCTATTCTAAAATCGGCAGCCATACTCACTGCAGAACCCAAAGCTATTCCTAAATCAATATTGTTGAACGAGCATGGAAAATTAGGCTGTTCATTTTTCTTGTCACAATTATCCATCCCACAAAGTCCACAACTTTTAAGCCCTAAAGATTTTATTTCTGTGCCAACTAACAAAACTGCATCTGAGTTACGAATGTTCTCGGCATCTCTTTTAAAAAATTGCTGTTCACTTCTATCTCCTATTTCTTCCATTTTTTTTGCAATATTTTCAAGCTCTGCTCCGTAGGCAATTTTGCATTCAATTGTGTTTCGCCCCCTACCTTTTGGTGCTGTGCGAACAGCAATTGCCATGTTCTTTGCAATTTCTATTATTTGTTGTGTTTTAAAATCGGGTTCAGATAACATCATTAAAGATTTAAATTAATAATTTTATTTGCTAATATTTCGGCTAGTTTTATTTTTGATTCTATTGTCCAACCTGCAATATGAGGCGATAGAATTACATTGTCGCACGAAGCCAGATATTTAAAGTCTGCGTTTTCTATCATCAAGTTTGTGGTTTCAAAAGAACTTCCTTCATATTCAATTACATCTAATGCCGCTGCTAATATTTTTCCTGATTTCAGCGATTTTACCAAATCTTCCGTTTTAACAACCGGACCTCTTGAGGTATTAATTAGTACAAAACTTTTTTTGAAAGATGAGATAAAAGTAGAATTCACCATATATTTTGTTTCTTCTGTCAGGGGAACATGAAGACTCAGTATGTCTGCTTCGTCAAAAACTGTTTGCAGATTTGTTTCAATTGTATAACTGTCCTCGTAGTCTTTTTTATATTTATCGTACGAAATAACTTTACATCCAAACCCTGAAAGTTTTTTTGCAAAACTGCTTCCCATATTTCCATATCCTATAATTGCAACGGTTTTTGTATTAAGTTCTTTTCCTCGATTTTCTTCTCTTTTCCAAATTCCAGATTTAACCTCACTGTCAGCTTTATTCAAATTATTAAGCAAATTAAGTAACATCCCTGTGGCGTGTTCGCCGACGGCATCGCGATTACCTTCGGGAGAGTTAAGACATTTTATATTTTTCTTTGAACAATATTCAGTATCTATACTTTCCATTCCTGAACCTACTCGTGCGACAAAACGTAAATTATCTGCTTTATCAATGAATTCCTTATCTATAATAATTCTGCTTCTAATAACAATCCCACAATAATCACCAATACAAACAAGTATTTCTTTACGACTCAAATTTTCTCCTTTTACAAGCTCAAAGCCATATTTTCTAAGCTTGTCAGAAATTATTTTATGAACGGTATCTATTAATAAAACCTTCTTTGTCATTTTATTTACATTGATTTACAAATATATAAAAAGCATTTAAGGATTGTAAGAATTCAATTCGTTCCCGAAAAAAAAGTTCTGGTAATCTCAACATCTGTAATTTCGTCATAAGGATCGAGACCTCTGATAATAAAATTAAGAATATAAACGCTGTCAATTTCTACTGAATCTGCTATCAAAGAGTCTTTTATTTCATTTGTATGATTGTCAAGTTCATAGCTTAAAGCTTCAATAGCAGAATATTGCCGCCTCTTGTGTGCATCAACAGAATGAGGAATATATTTATCAATACATGCTTTTGTTGCAGGCAAAGAATCAATTCCTTCGATGCTTAAATCATAATTATAAATTACTTCACAGCCATAAAACAGTAAAATTAAAATTACAGAAGATATCGCTATAAGTTTTTTCATTATCTAATAATTACTTTTTCAGAATAATGATAACCATTTTCAAAAATAAAAGTAATCAGGTACAAATTGCCCGATATAAGACTATTTGACTCTACACTATTCGAATTCACACTTTTCTCATCCCAAACAACTTTTCCTGAAATATCATAAATTTTAATTTCAGAAACATTTAAATCTGAATTTATTAAAATACGATTATTATTTATACTAATCTGCGGTTTTAGTAATTGTTCATGTATGAGTTCGGTAGGAAAACAGTAGTCTAGATTTTCAATCATTTCAAAAAAAGAAATAGACTCAGAAACGTTATAGTCACAAATAATAAATATCTGAGGAGTGTATCCGACATCATACAATTCAAAAACATCTGTTGCATGACCAGTGGGAAAACAAGGAAAGGTAATTTCTGTCTCTTCAATAAATTCTATAACATCTTCTAATGTTGAATTTTCTTCTGCAATTCCCCAAACCAGCAATTGTTGCTGACCTGAACCAAACTGTCTGTAAATCGAGTCAACTTTAGGAGCCTCGACATGACATCCGCCACAATTAGATGAAAAAAAGAATAACATAACTGTTTTATCGTTTTCCATTTCTTCGAACAGATTAACAAAGTTCCCTTGTGTGTCTTCTAAAGTAAAATCTATTGCCGGAGATTCTTTATATTGAGCGAAAGCTCTTGAAATCAACAATAAAATAACAATATTTAACAAATGTTTTACTACCATTCTTTCTCATTTTACTAAAAAAACAAATTTAGTTTAATTATGTTAAATTACCTGCAAGATTTTTCTAATATAAAATTTTAAGCAACAATAACTAATAACATGTTTTTTTATTTTTTTATCTGAAAAATTTTATAGACTTTTGCACCTGATTTTTTCAGACATGAAATTAATACAGAAATAATATAAATTATTAACTAAACTATTGATTATGAGTACAGACACGATGTTTTGGTTTATTCCTTTCGCTTCAGTTTTAGCTTTAGGGTTTGCATTCTTTTTTTACAAAAAGTTGCTAAAATTAGATGAAGGAACAGAAATGATGAAGAAAATTGCTCTTTATGTAAGAAAAGGGGCAATGTCATATTTGAAACAACAATATAAAATTGTAACAGTTGTTTTTATTATTATGGCAATATTTTTTGCTATTCTGGCATATGGTTTTAATCTTCAGAATGAGTGGGTTCCATTCGCCTTTTTAACAGGAGGTTTCTTTAGTGGTTTAGCGGGATTTTTAGGAATGAAAACCGCAACTTACGCTTCTGCAAGAACAGCTAATGCAGCAAGAGATTCTTTAAACTCCGGACTTAAGGTTGCTTTTAGAGCAGGTGCTGTTATGGGTTTGGTTGTTGTTGGTCTTGCCTTACTGGATATTTCAATTTGGTACCTTATTTTAGATGCTTTTGTTGAAGACGCAGATCCAAAGCACAAAATGATTATGATTACTACTACAATGCTTACATTTGGTATGGGTGCTTCTTTACAGGCACTATTTGCTCGTGTTGGCGGAGGAATTTACACAAAAGCTGCTGATGTAGGAGCTGACCTTGTAGGGAAGACAGAAGCCGGTATTCCGGAAGACGACCCTCGTAATCCTGCAACTATTGCTGATAATGTAGGCGACAATGTAGGTGATGTTGCC
Source organism: Bacteroidota bacterium (assembly GCA_029558535.1). GTDB lineage: Bacteria > Bacteroidota > Bacteroidia > Bacteroidales > ML635J-15 > Bact-19. The sequence continues at coordinate 8,020 of JAKQEK010000046.1, forward strand.
GGAATGGGTGCAGACCTTTACGAATCTTATGTAGGATCAATTTTAGCTACTGCTGCTTTGGGTGCTGCTGCATTTTTCGGTTCTCAATGGGCTCCCGAAATTCAGTTAAAAGCTGTATTTGCTCCTATGCTTATTGCTGCATTAGGAATAATTTTGTCTATAATAGGAATATTCTTAGTTAAAACTAAAGAAGGTGCAAACATGAAGCAATTATTAGGAGCATTAGGCCTTGGGGTAAATGTTAGTTCTATATTAATTGCAATAGGTACTTTTGGAATTATGTATTTATTAAATATTCCTAACTGGCAATACATTTCTTTTGCGGTTGTAATAGGCTTAATTGTTGGGATTGTAATAGGACAAGGAACAGAGTATTATACTTCACACGCATATAAACCAACGAAAAAAATTGCAGAATCTGCAAAAACAGGTCCTGCTACAGTTATAATTTCAGGCGTTGGAACAGGTATGATCTCTACTGCAATTCCCGTGGTGGCTATCGTTGTTGGTATTATTTTATCATATTTATTTGCTGCAAAATTTGATTTTACAAATCTCAGTTTAGGTTTGTATGGTGTTGGTATTGCTGCTGTCGGTATGCTTTCGACATTGGGAATTACCTTGGCAACAGATGCCTACGGTCCTATCGCTGACAATGCAGGCGGAAATGCCGAAATGAGTCATCTGGGTCCTGAAGTTCGTAAACGTACTGATGCTCTTGATGCTCTAGGTAACACTACAGCTGCAACTGGAAAAGGATTTGCTATCGGTTCGGCAGCACTTACAGCTCTTGCTTTATTGGCTTCCTATCTTGAAGAAATTAAAATGGGACTTATACGAGTTGGTGAAAAAACAATTGATGTCGGAGGGGTAATGGTTAATACTGCCGAAGCTTCAATAAGCGATTTTATGACACATTACGAAGTACATTTAATGAATCCAAAAGTATTAGGTGGTATTTTTATTGGTTCTGTTATGACTTTTGTGTTTTCAGGTTTAACAATGAATGCCGTTGGGCGAGCTGCACAAAAAATGGTTGAGGAAGTTCGTCGTCAATTTAAAGAAATAAAAGGTATTCTTACTGGAGACGCTGAACCGGATTATGAAAGATGTGTTGCTATTTCAACAAAAGGAGCACAAAGAGAAATGATATTCCCGTCCGCCGTTGCTGTAATCGTTCCAATTGTTGTGGGAATTGTTTTTGGTGTCCCCGGCGTAATGGGTCTGCTTGTTGGTGGGCTTGCTTCAGGCTTTGTATTGGCTGTGTTTATGGCTAATGCCGGTGGAGCTTGGGATAATGCGAAAAAATATATTGAAGAAGGTAATCTTGGCGGAAAAGGTAGTGACGTACATAAAGCAACTGTTGTAGGAGATACTGTTGGTGATCCTTTTAAAGACACTTCGGGACCTAGTTTAAATATACTTATTAAGCTTATGACAATGGTTTCTATTGTTATGGCCGGTTTAACTGCGGTATATTCTATATTATAATATAAATTAACAAGCAAAAAAAAACCGACAAAAATTTGTCGGTTTTTTTGCTTATCCTACATTCTTAAACTTCACTACAGAATTTTTATCAAGTTTTGCTTCAGCATATTTTTTATCAACCTTAAAATCTTTGGCCGAGCCCGTCGGCATATCAAACATTGCCTCTAACATAATGGACTCACATATTGAGCGTAATCCTCTCGCACCTAATTTAAACGAAATCGCCTGATCAACAATATAATCAAGAGCATCATCAGTAAATTCAAGTTTTATCTTATCCATTTTAAACAGTTTTTGATACTGTTTTACAATTGAATTCTTAGGTTCTGTTAAAATCCGCTTTAGTGCATCTCTATCAAGAGGATTCAAATGAGTAAGAACAGGCAAACGACCAACAATCTCAGGAATTAATCCAAATTTACGAATATCATCCTGAACAATATATTGTAATAAGTTCTCTTTATTTATTCTTTCTTCTTTCTTCTGTTTTCCATATCCTATAATTTGCGTATTCAATCTCTTCGCAATGTGCTTTTCAATTCCATCAAATGCGCCACCACACACAAAAAGAATGTTCTTAGTGTCAACTGCAATCATCTTTTGTTCCGGATGCTTACGACCTCCTTGAGGAGGAACATTTACCACAGACCCCTCAAGTAATTTCAACAAGCCTTGTTGAACTCCTTCACCTGAAACATCTCTTGTAATACTTGGGTTATCGCCTTTTCGGGCTATTTTATCAATTTCGTCAATAAAAACTATTCCCCTTTCGGCAGCTTTAACATCATAATCAGCATCTTGTAGTAGTCTTACCAAAAGACTTTCAATATCTTCTCCAACATATCCTGCTTCGGTAAGAACTGTTGCGTCAACAATAGCAAATGGAACATGAAGCATTTTAGCTATGGTTTTTGCTAATAAAGTTTTTCCTGTTCCGGTTTCACCAACCATAATAATATTTGATTTTTCAATTTCAATATCATCATCAGTAATTGGTTGTGAAATTCTCTTATAATGATTATATACAGCCACAGAAAGTACTTTTTTAGCGTGTTCCTGACCTATAACATACTGATCAATAAAATCCTTAATCTGTTTTGGCTTTAATAATTTGACATCTCCCACCGAGAAGTTTTCTGATGACTTTTTTTCTTCCATCAATATCAAATGTCCTTTTTCGATACACTCATCACAAATAAAACCCGACACACCCGAAAATAGCATACCAACTTCAGACTCTTTCCTACCACAGAGTGAACATTTATCCATTATATTTATATTTTAAATTGCAGTTTATACTTCCCTGACTAATATCTCATCAATCATTCCATAGTCTTTTGCTTCCTGCGCTGTCATCCAATAATCTCTATCAGAATCTTTTTCAACCTTTTTAAATGCGTTTCCCGAATGACGTGCAATAATATCATACAATTCGTTACGTAACTTAATAATTTCTCGAGTTGTAATTTCAATGTCTGACACTTGACCTTCTGTTCCTCCCATAGGCTGATGTATCATAACACGACTATGTTTTAAGGCAGATCTTTTACCTTTGGCTCCGGCACATAATAAAACTGCCCCCATCGAGGCTGCAATTCCTGTGCAGATTGTTGCAACATCAGAACTAATATACTGAATAGTATCATAAATACCTAATCCTGCATAAACCGAACCTCCCGGTGTATTGAAATAAATCTGAATATCTTTATTTGGATCTGTACTTTCCAAAAATAATAATTGTGCCTGAATAATATTCGCAACATAATCATCAATAGGAAGACCCAACCAAATTATTCTATCCATCATTAATCTCGAAAAAACATCCATTGTTGCAATATTTAGAGTTCTTTCCTCAATTATTGTCGGAGAAATATAATTATTATAAATACTTGTGTATTGATCAAAGACCAAACCGTTTATTCCTTTATGTTTGGTGGCAAATTTTCTGAATTCGTTATTCATATTCATATATTAATTATTTAACTTCAACAAAAATACATTTTAAATTTAATTTTTCAAACCTTATTATCTTAATAAAATTAACATGATTTATTATAACTTTGAAAATTCAAATTATTAAGTACAGAAAATATTATCAGGGCTGATTGAATTAAGTAATTGAATAAAAACATCTTTTAACCGTTTGAATTTATTAATATTTTTTATTTTTATGATTTTTAATCAAAAACTGCAATTAAATTAAGAAAAGAGATATGGCAATAGTCCAAAAAGACGGTTTTAGCAGTAAATTTGGTGTAATTGCTGCTGCAGCAGGTTCTGCTGTGGGATTAGGAAACATTTGGCGCTTTCCTTATATAACCGGAGAAAATGGTGGTGGTGCATTTCTAATTCTTTATGTTTTCTTTGTAATTGTAATAGGAGTTCCTGTAATGATGTCAGAATTCGTTATTGGAAGACGTTCAGAAAGTAATGCTTTGGGGTCGTTTCGTAAACTTGCTCCGGGAACGCCCTGGTGGTTAATTGGATTGATGGGGATTATTGCAGCATTTGTTATATTGTCGTTTTATAGTACTGTTTCGGGCTGGACGCTAGAATATGTCTTTCAATCAATAAATCAAGGTTTTACAGGGAAAAGCATGAATCAATTGAACATTGATTTTGTGACTTTTACTTCGGGAAGCTTTCGCCCATTGCTGTGGCAAATGATATTTATGCTATTAACCGCTGCAGTTGTTATGTGTGGTGTACAAAAGGGCATTGAAAAGGCAACAAAAATATTAATGCCGATGTTATTAGTATTAATAATTGCGGTTTGTATCCGTAGTGTAACATTGACCGGGGCTTCTGAAGGATTAAGATTTTTATTTGAGCCCCATTTTGAAAAACTTACCTTTAAAGCTGTCCTTATGGCTTTAGGTCAGGCTGCTTTTTCTCTCAGCATAGGAATGGGAGCATTAATTACTTATGGGTCTTACATAAAAAAAGACACTCCCCTGTTGTCAACATCAATACAGGTTGCATCAGCAGATACAATATTGGCTATTTTAAGCGGGATTATGATTTTTCCCGCTCTATTTGCTTTAGGAGTTGGCAACACAGGAGGACCCGGTTTAGTATTTGTTACTCTTCCTGCAATATTTCAATCTATGCCCGGAGGAAGTATTTTTGCTATAGTGTTTTTTCTTCTAATATCTGTAGCAGCGCTTACGAGTACTATTTCGGTTCTTGAGGTTGTTGTAGCTTATTTAAAACAAGAGTTTAATATGAGTAGATTAAAAGCAACGATATTGGGTACTGTTTCTATTTCTATTTTAGGTGTTTTTTGTACATTATCATTTGGTCCATTAAAACATGTGACCATTTTTGGCAAAACGGTTTTTGATCTTATGAATTATTTGTCAGCAAACGTTTTTCTTACTTTTGGAGCTCTATTTATTGTAATATTTACAGGATGGAAATTAGGAAAATCCAGTTTTGTTGATGAGCTAAATCAAAGTGGAAAAATAAATCCTATTGTCACAAATGTTATAGTATTTATTATAAAATTCATTGCCCCTTTAGCTATTGCTGCCATTGCAATTGGTGCTTTTTTTATTGAGGGATTAACTTAATTATATGACAGAAACTATAAATTCTATTATTAAGGCTTACAACGAATATGTTGGAGGCTATGCTATTCTTGCTTTACTAATTCCAACAGGATTGTTTTTTACTTTTTATTTAAAATTTCTTCAAGTATCAAAATTTAAACATGCAATTGACATAGTTGCGGGAAAATATTCAACAAAAAAAACAAAGGGAGACGTATCTTCTTTTAAGGCACTTACTACAGCATTATCCGCAACTGTTGGCACGGGCAATATCGTTGGAGTTGCTTTAGCAATACATTGGGGTGGACCGGGGGCAATATTTTGGATTTGGGTTGTTGGTTTTCTAGGAATGATGTTAAAGTTGGTTGAGTGTACACTTGCACAAAAATACAGAAAAATAAATGCAGATGGTAGTGTTTCAGGTGGGCCAATGTATTATATGGAAATTGGGCTAAAAGACAAAATTGGAAAGTTTGGTAAATATTTGGCTATTATTTTTTCTATAGCTGCTGTCTTATGTTCGTTTGGTACGGGAAACATGGCACAGGCAAATTCGATGGCAGACGCTTTGCAATCTAGCTATGGCGTACCAACAATAGTATCTGCAATTGTTATAACACTTTTAGTTTTATTAATTATCGTTGGTGGATTAAAGAGGATTGCAGAGGTAACTTCGAAGCTTGTACCATTTATGGCTGTTTCATATTTTATAGCAGCAATTGCAGTATTGATAGTATTTTATCAATATATACCAGAGGCTTTCAAATTAATAATTACTGACGCTTTTACTGGTACAGCCGCAGCAGGAGGGTTTGTTGGTTCAACATTTATAATGACTTTAACCTGGGGTGTGAAACGCGGGTTATTTTCAAATGAAGCAGGACAAGGCTCCGCTCCTATTGCACATGCTGCAGCAAAAACCGAACATCCCTTACAAGAAGGTTTGGTTTCCTCACTAGAGCCATTAGTTGATACAATAATCATTTGTACGCTTACTGCTTTGGTTATTGTTGTTACAGGAGCCTGGACGGCCCACGACACTGCCGGTGTAAATATGACTATACTTGGGTTTGAATCCGGATTATCCGAAATTGGTTTAGGCTGGATTGCAAAACATGTCGTTAGTATTGGATTGTTACTATTTGCCTTCTCAACAGTAATCAGTTGGTCATATTATGGAACCAGAGCAGTACAGTATTTGTGGGGAGATAAAGCTATTAAGCCATATTATTATGTTTACGGGCTATTTGTGTTTCTTGGCTGTATTTGGGGATTAGAACTGGTTTGGAATTTCGTTGATATGGTTATAACATTTATGTCAATCCCCAACCTAATTGCTATAATACTTTTGGCTCCAGTAATGAAAAAAGAAGTGAAAAATTACTTCGAATATGTTGATAAACTGAAAAAACAAAAAAGTGAATCGTAGATTTATAAAAGAATATTTCAATTTTTCTAAACGGGAACGTAATGGATTAATTGTTTTATTTACAATATTAGCTCTTATTATTATTTCTCGCCTTATCATTTTGAACATCTCTACAAGTAATAGTAAAAATTTTGCAGATTTCGAAAATGAAATTGATGTTTTTATTTCATATAGGACTCCGGAACTTGAAAACGGAGAACGATTTAATTTTGACCCAAATACGGCAACAAAAGAAGATTTTATGAGAATGGGGCTTTGTAATAGAACAATCAATAGTATTATTACTTTTCGTGAAAAAGGTTGGAAATTTTATAAACCCGAAGATCTTGAGAAAGTATATGAAATTACTCCGGAAGAGTATGAGGCAATTAAAGATTACATAATAATTGAATCAGACTCAAAAAGAAATTCAAACAATTATTATAAAAACAGCAAAAAGGGAGAATTGAATCTATTTGAATTCGACCCAAATACAATAACTAAGGAAGAGTTGCTAGAAATGGGTTTAAAAACATGGCAGGCTGATAATCTGATTAAATATCGTGAAAAAGGTGGAGTATTTAAAACTTCTAACGATTTGTCAAAAGTCCATGGATTAGATAAAGAACTTATTCAAAAACTCATACCATACATTATAATTTCCACAGAAATAAATACTACATCAAACGGTAAAAATTTTGATACTATTTTAAATTTAAATACAGCTACGGAAATAGAGCTTCAAAAACTGCAGGGAATTGGTCCGTATTATGCTAAACGAATAGTCGAGTACAGAACAATACTTGGTGGATTTCTTAATGTTGATCAGTTATTGGAAGTGTATGGTATGACTGAGGAATTATATCAGCAAATAAAAGATAATTTTATTATTTCAACTGAAAACATTAAAAAAATCAACATTAACACTGCTGAATATATGGATTTGGTAACTCACCCATATATAAACAAAGAAAATGCAAAAAACATTTTAAATTATAGAAATTTTGCGGGAACTATAAAATCTCCCGAAGACTTATTAAAGCAAAAAGCTGTTGATCGGGATTTTTACAATAAAATTTTACCATACATTTGCACAGAATAAATATGGAAATTTCAAAATCAAAAATAAGCCTTATAAATTCGCTGTCAATCGGTAAGTACAGAAAAGTTCATAGCCTCTTTGTTGCAGAAGGAGAAAAAATTGTTTCTGAAATCCTTCAATCAAAACTAAGAATCAAATATCTGATTTGTGATAAAAATTATAAAATTCCTGATTTACTACAATACATAGAGATTTTCAGTGCAGATAATAATACAATGAAGAAACTTTCCAATCTGAAAACTCAGTCACAAATCATTGCAGTTGTCGAAACACCTAAATATGAATTGGATTATTCAAACTTACTGAATGGTCTTACCTTGTGTCTGGACGACATCCAAGATCCCGGAAATCTGGGTACTATAATTAGAATTTGTGATTGGTTTGGTATAGAAAATATTATATGCTCCGAAAATTCAGTGGACTTATATAATCCTAAAGTAATTCAGGCAACAATGGGGGCGTTTTTAAGAGTTAATGTTTTTTACAAAAATCTGTCAGAATTCATTCCGGAATATAAAAAAATCACAAAAAATGTATGTTACGGAACATTTCTAAAAGGGAAAGACATATATAAGGAAAATTTGGCAGAACAAGCCTTAATAGTCTTGGGTAATGAGGGCAATGGAATTTCTAAAAGTCTTGAAAAAATCATAGATTCGAAACTATTTATTCCCTCTTTCTCGAAAAATGAAAAACATTCTGAATCATTAAATATTTCTATGGCTGCGGCTATTACCTGTAGTGAATTTTGCCGGAAATCAGGACCGGTTTAATCTTATTTGTTAACTTTTCTCTGTGCAAGTCTTTTTTCCCACTCCCAGGCTGATTTAATTGTGTTTTCAAGACTTTCCTGTGCTTTCCATCCTAGTATTTCGTTTGCCTTACTTGTGTCTGCCCAAATTTGTTCAATATCTCCCTCGCGACGTTTTGCAATTTGATAATTTAATTTTTCACCACTTACAGCTTCAAAAGTTTTTACTATTTCCATAACAGAAGTGCCCTTTCCTGTTCCTATATTAAAAACCTCGTAATTGGTAAGGTTTTTCTTTTCGAGAAGTCTTTGAATTGAAACAACATGAGCTTTTGCCAAATCAACAACATTTATATAATCACGAATAGCTGTGCCATCGTGAGTATTGTAATCATTTCCGAAAACACTAAGCTTTTCGCGTATTCCAATTGCCGTTTGCGTTAAGAAAGGAAGAAGATTATTTGGAATTCCAATTGGTAATTCACCGATTTCTGCTGTGTGGTGAGCTCCGATAGGATTAAAATATCTTAATGAAATAACATTTAATTTATCGTCAGACTTAAGTGTGTCAGAAATAATTTCTTCACTTATTTTTTTAGTATTGCCATAAGGTGATTCTGCTTTTAAAATGGGACTGTCTTCTGTAACCGGAAGCGATTTTGCCTGACCGTAAACGGTGCAACTTGAGGAAAACACCAAATTACTAATCCCATTTTTCTGCATTTGGCTAAGAATATTAATAATCCCCTGAATATTATTCTGATAATACATTAAAGGTTTCTGAACGGATTCTCCAACGGCTTTAAATGCAGCAAAATGAACAATTGCAACCGCATCCTTATTTTTGGAAAAAACTTCTTCTATTTCGTGTATATCTGAGACATCGGCTTTGTAAAAAATTGGTTTTTTACCTGTAATATTTTTAATCCCATCAAGAACTTTAATGTCTGAATTTGATAAATTGTCAACAATCACAACCTCAAAACCGGCGCTTTGAAACTCAACAACTGTATGCGATCCAATATACCCGATTCCTCCTGTAACTATTATTTTTTCCATTTTTCTTTTTTAATTACAGACAATCAGAAAATAATTCTTCTTACCCTTTTGCACTAAAATATATTTGTTTTTAATTAAATAATCTGCATTAATAATCCCATTTTCGTCAAGATATTTTTCTTTGTTTATTCCAAGTCCGTTGCCTTTTATAGTTCTTCTCAGTTCTCCTTTTGAAGGAAAAATCGTAGTGCTTTCAACCAATAGATCCAGCACAGGAATCCCGTTTTCAATTATTTTTTTTGAAATATTAAAAACCGGCACACCATCAAAAACACTTAACAAAACTTTTTCATCCAAGGTTTTTAAGGCTTCGCCTGTTGCATTCCCAAAGAGTATTTCAGATGCTTTTACTCCGGTTTCGTAATCTTCTCTGGAATGTACCATAACTGTAATTTCCTCTGCAAGTGCTTTCTGTAATAATCTTAAATGTGGCGCCTGAGAATGTTTTTCTATAATGTCGTTAACTACATCTTCTGATAAAATTGTAAATATTTTAATGTATTTAACCGCGTCTTCATCTGAAACATTTAGCCAGAACTGATAAAAAGCATAGGGACTGGTTCTTTCGGGGTCCAACCAAACATTTCCGGTTTCTGTTTTTCCGAATTTTCCGCCATCTGCTTTTGTAATCAACGGACATGTAAGTGCAAAGGCTTCTCCTTGTTCTTTGCGTCTTATTAACTCTGTACCGGTTGTTATATTTCCCCACTGATCGCTACCACCCATCTGTAGTTTACACCCATATTCTTTGTAAAGATGTAAGAAATCATAACCCTGAACCAGTTGATAAGAAAATTCTGTGAAAGACATCCCACTTTTATCGTCTCCTGCTATTCGCTTTTTTACCGAATCCTTTGCCATCATATAATTAACCGTTAGGTGCTTTCCAACATCACGTATAAAATCCAGAAAAGAAAATTTACTCATCCAATCATAGTTGTTGACGATTATGGCTTTATTTTTAGCATCTGTATCGAAGTCCAGGAATTTTGAAATTTGCTTTTTAATAGCTTCCTGATTATGACGAAGTGTTGGTTCATCAAGTAAGTTTCTCTCCTGTGATTTACCGCTTGGATCTCCAATCATGCCTGTTGCTCCGCCTAAAACCACAACAGGGCGATGACCACATAATTGTAAATGTTTAAGCATCATCACTCCAACCAAATGACCGATGTGTAATGAGTCGGCAGTAGGGTCTATTCCAACATAAGCTGTTACTATTTCTTTTTTAAATAATTCTTCTGTTCCCGGCATGATATCATGTATCATACCCCTCCATTCCAATTCTTTTACAAAATTCATTTTGATTATTTTTGAATAATAAATTTCCTGTTATAATCTATTTTAGTTTTGCTGTCTCTTGCTTTAATAATATATATACCTTCAGGTAATTGTGAAGCATTAATGAATATATATTCCGATGCTGTATTATAATCGTTAGAAAATAATTTTTTACCTGACATATCATAAATTGAAATATTTCCAATAAAATCTTGTCCAAAATTTAAATAAAACATTCCCTCATTAGGATTCGGAAATAATGAAATATTATTACAAGCTACATTTTGTTTTCTACTTGCATATAATTCCCAATCATAAATCCCTAACGAATATTCTCCGTTTTTTAATGAATCAATCGTTATTTTTTTCATAACAGTTTGATTGGATGCCGGCTCTATAACCCACTCTGTTGCTCTGTCGGGACGATACAATAAAACAATTGAATCTAAGGAATTTGTAATGAAATCATTATCCAAGTAACCTGTTAGTCCGGAATTTAAAGCTGTACTATAAGCAAACTCACCCTTTGTTTTAAAGGTGGAAGGGAAATTCCCCTCGACTGTCCAATAGCGATGATTTGCAATAAATAATCCCGGAATTTCGTTTTTAAATGTGTCAGGAGCTGCCCAATTATGTGTAATTCTTAATAATGCTGGTTCTGTTTCAACAATATTCTGAACATTTGCTTTAAAATAATTGTAAGTATAAGTTTTAATGCCGGCTGTAGTTAAAATTTTTGTTTCATCAATTGTTGCATCTGACATAACTTCATTATAGTCGCAAAGTGTGAGTATGGGATAAAATGGAACCGTAAATGTTTGTTCGCCAAACTCTCCGTCAAATTCTAATAATTGAGTATTAGCATTAAATTCTGAATCAAGAAAACTAATTTCAACTCTGTTTGAATTTGCAAATTCGGTACGTCCTCTCAGTTTTTGTTTCATAAATACAGTTACTTCGTAATTCTCGCCATTTTGAACAATTTGAGTAGAATCTATCGAATAGTGAACAAATCCTCCGGTAAACACCCAATCATTAAAAAAGTCGGTCATATCAATTCCTGTATAATTTGTCAGAAAATCACGCATATCATAAGAAGAAACCGAATTATATGCATTCTGATTAAGAAATTCCGTCATCGCTTCAAAAAACATTTCCTCTCCCAGATATCCTCTCAAAGCATGCGCTACGCTAGCTCCTTTTTCATAAACTGTTCTTGAATAGGTCAAACTTTGGTCCATCGGAAATAATGCATGAAATCCACCATCTTGTATATGGTAATATCTAAGAACTGTTTCATGGTACTTTCTTCTATAAGTGAGGGCATTTGATTTTCCTTTAAGATATTCGATAAAAACAGTTTCACAATAAGTTGCCCAACCCTCATTTATCCACATGTCCTCAGCAGAAGAACAGGTAATTGCATCGCCAAACCACATATGGGCAAGCTCATGATAAAATAAATCTTCGTAAGATAATGAACCGTCTATAAAAGCTCTTCCCATAGCAATATTAGTGGCGTGCTCCATGGCTCCGGAATTAAATGGAACCGATACAAATCCTACCCTATTCCATTTATAAGCACCGAATTTGTTTTCATATATTGACAAAACCGAATCAATATTTACAAAAGAATTGGCTGTACGGGCACTATCTCCGGGGTATATGTAAAATTCAACCGGAATGTCCCTTTCGATACCATGATATGTATGACTTAATAATATATAATTCCCAACAGCAACCGAAACAAGATAAGTTGGAAGAGTTTCTTCTATCCGCCAAAAATACGTTTTTTTAAGTGATTCGGGATCTTGTGTAACTTCGATAAGTTCGCCTGCACAAACTGCGGTGTGTTCGGGCTTAGTGGTGATAATTGTATTATAAATTGCTCTATCAACAAAATCATCGTTACACGGAAACCATACTCTGCCATAATTGTGAGGCACATCATCAAAACCTACTCCTAAATTAAATGCATAACCACTCATAAAATAAAATCCGCCCCAACCCGATGGGTCCATTTGAGGATTTCCATTATAATAAACTCTAAAAGTAACTTCATCCGGAGGAGAAACGGCTGTCTCAAAATATATACTGATAAGCGTATCATTATAATCAAAAGAAGCTATCGGGTATGCCTCCGAAACAATAGAATCAATATTCAAATTTTGCAGATCAAGATAAATAGTGCTTGTATTTTCCTGAACTGGTATAAATCTAATATCTGTAAAACCCTCAATATATTGATTCTCAATATCTGAAATATCCAACACAATTGAATATTCAAGCACATCTATCACATCGCTATGTGATTGTTGGCTATATGCTTTTATAAATATTGCAAAAACAACTGTAAATAAAATAAAGACTTTTTTCATATTTAAGTATTTTAATTTATTGTAGTCTGATAAAAACTTAAGAGAAGGAATATTTCCAAATCTTTCATTCTCATTCTTAATTAGTTTACTTAACCACAAATAAAACTAAGATGATAAAAATACACATTTTTTTGGAAATTGCGTTTTACTCATCCATTTTTATTTAAAAAGGAATTTTTTTGCACATCTATTTAATACAAAGGGGCTCCCTACAAAAAGGAAGGTAACTTGCTCACACGAATTTGTAATTCGTGTGAGCAAGGGTATTCAGTTTTTAACACATCTGATTGTTCGTTCGATTAATTTACTGCCTGTTCCTCTACCGAACTCAGCTTTTTGACTAGCTAAATATCTGGTCCACACGGAGTTTGAATCTATCTCAGTATTACTCCACATTTGAACGTATGATCCGGGATCCATGTCGGTAAATTCAGGTCCTTTAGGAATCGCCCGAAACCCACTTAGCCCAAATTCAGAGTCGCTTTTTAATTCACCATCGCTCCACAAATTAATATTACCTGCAAGTTTACTTCCTTCATTCGTTCCCCTAAATCCAGATAGTTCAATTTGTTCTAATGACATACCTAAATATATCTCTAATTCTTTCCAGTCATCATCAGAAGGTAGTCTCCAACCAGAAGGACAAGCTGTCTGAGCGGCTGTCCAGTTATAAAGGACACCATAAATTTTATAATTTTCAGTAGCTTTAGCCTCTTCAACATCTACTCCCGAATATTCTAATACGTAATAATAAGGTTCCGTATATGATCCAACTGTTTGATACCCCACAACTGAAGGAAGAAAAGCCAAATTTTCTGCCATCCATGTCTGTGCACCAATAGTTACAACTGGATAATTATTCCCTTCCGCATCAGAACAACTTATGAATTCAAAATTGACTGTCTGACTTTCCGTTGGAATTAATGTTAACACCCTAGAAAAGTCGCTTGATGAAGCTTTAAATAATAGTAGGTCTCCATCTTGATATGGCATTTCTACAATTAATGACTCTGATTTGCAATCACTTCTTGTGCTAATGTTCTTGAAAGAATACTCTTGATAAGAAATCCAAACTTCATCCGATTTCTCAACCAATGAAACTACTTTTTTAACGAAATGATTTTCTGGTGCAAAAACATTTAATAAATAAATCCCTTTTGGCAAACCTCCTATATTAAAAGTATGATTACCGGAGATAAGATTGTATTTCTTTTTAAATACAGTCTTACCAGAAATTTCAGTTATAATAATAAATATTGTACCTGATTTTGATATATTAAGATTTATCTCACTGTTATATGTCATTGGGTTTGGAAAAAAAATGAGATTCTCTGAGGAGTTATAATTAAACTCCACCTCTGAATAATTCTTCAAATGCAAAACATCATTCCCATTAATTATTAATGTATCTTCGCTATTTAAATTTATTACCTCAATAGACTCAATCGAAGTAGAAAGACCAGAACTTGTAAAATTTAATAGATAATCCTGAGCAATACCATTTAATCCGACAAATAAAAGTGAAAAAAATATATTTAGAATTAATAGTATGTTTTTGATATTACTCTTAATCTTTTTCATAGCTTTAAATTTTAACAATTGTTACAACATATAAATATTTTTTTGTTTTAATCTTAATATAATACTAACAAATATGAGATTATTTTCTTCTAACCACTTTTCCCACAACAATTCAATTATGTAAATATAATTATTTTTTGATAAAAAAAATCTTTCGTTTTATTGTTAAATCCATTATATTAAAAAAGCTGATAAATAACAGAAGAGTCTAATAAACAAAAAAACTGTCTGATTTGATTAAAACAATGTTTGTTGTGACCCGGGGTTGATTTTATTAAGATGTCTGTATGCTTTTTCTGTTGCTTCTCTTCCTCTTGGTGTGCGTTTAATAAAACCTTCCATTATTAAAAAAGGTTCATAGACTTCTTCAATTGTTCCCTCGTCATCACCAACTGCTGTGGCTATTGTTTTCAGGCCAACAGGACCTCCGGAAAACTTATCTACTATGGTCAGAAGTATCTTATTGTCCATTTCGTCAAGACCATATTTATCAATATTTAATGATTCCAGAGAATGTTTTGCTATTTTTAAATCTATGGTTCCCGTACCAATTACCTGAGCAAAATCACGCACTCGCCTTAATAAAGCATTGGCAACTCTTGGCGTTCCCCTGCTGCGTCTTGCAATTTCTCCTGCAGCATCACTATTAATCGGCACATGTAATATTCCGGCTGCTCTTATAATAATTTTATGAAGAATGTCAGCCGTATAATAATTCAAATGACAATTAATACCAAATCTTGCTCTTAAAGGACTCGTTAATAATCCTGAACGTGTTGTTGCCCCAATCAGAGTAAACGGCTCTAATGGTATTTGAACAGAGCGTGCAGCGGGTCCTTTGTCAATCATTATATCAATGCGGTAATCTTCCATAGCCGAATATAAATACTCTTCGACTATAGGATTAAGTCTGTGAATTTCATCAATAAATAATACATCATTTTTGTCAAGACTGGTTAATAATCCGGCAAGATCACCCGGTTTATCCAATACGGGTCCGGAAGATATTTTAAATCCTACCTGAAGTTCGTTTGCAATTATATTGGCGAGAGTCGTTTTTCCCAGACCGGGAGGGCCGTGAAGCAAAACATGATCAAGGGCTTCTTCACGCATATTTGCAGCTTTAACAAATACTTTAAGATTATCAACAATGTTTTCCTGTCCGCTAAAATCGTTAAATTCAAGTGGTCGCAATATTTTTTCAATTTCCTTATCTGCATTTGATAAGTTTTCTGAATCTGCTCTCAAGAAATTATCCATCATTAATATTTGTTTACAAAGCTATGAAAAATATCCCTATTAAATTTGTTATTGGCTTCTTTTTATAAGTTCTTCTATCGGTGCAATTCCAAGGTGTGTTCCTTGTTCTATTGCTTTTAGCACCGCACCTCCACCGGTAAAAATGTAATATTTCGGACTATCAAGAGCCATAATATATAATCCAGGAAGTAACCTTTTAAGTTCTTGCATAGTATCGCCACCACCATATAGTTTTACTGCATCAGGATTCTCGTCAATAAGTGTATCCAAAGCAATTGTCCCTTCATTAAAGTGTGGAGTAAAGCCCATTACGGCATTGACAAAAACTGTTTTAGCAGAATGAAAAACATTTTTCACTTCATCTAAATTAAATGATTCTGCGGCCACGTCAAGTACATAATTCAACTGCTCTCCTGATTTTAAACAGCGAATATCAATTGTCCGGTATTGACCCTCTATTCTACCCTCTAAGCTATCAGATTCGATAATAAACGGTAATTCTACTATTTTATCCTTATATTGTTTTGAAAACTCATAAAATTCTTTTGCCAGCTTTTTATCATTATCATCAACGCCTTTAATCGAAATATCGTATTTTGCACACAGATAAGCATTGTACATAACACCACCCAAAACCAATTTATCTGCTTTCTTAATAAGTGCATACAGTGGTTCTATTTTTGTGTCAAATTTACTTCCTGCAACTACAGCCAAAAATGGTTTTTCAGCATTATACAATCTTTCCAGATTCTTTATTTCTTTTTGCATAAGAAAACCTGCATAAGAAGGCAGATATTTGTTTATTCCTACGGTCGAAGCATGTGGTTGCCAACTACCAAAAGCATCATTAACATATACATCAGCTAAGCCAGCCAACTGATTTGCAAATCTGTCTTGCTCATCGCCTTTGGCTTCTTCGCCTTTAAACCATCTAGTATTTGGAAGGTAGATAACATCTATATCAGAACTCTTCAGTCTTTTTATCGCATGATTTATATTTGTTTCTATGCTTAAATAGCCCTGATCCTGATGAGAATAAAACTCCGGAACTTCAATGGTAATGTGCAACTTTCCCTTGAGATATTCAACTATTGGCTGTATTGAGGTTTTTTCATTGATATTTATAGTATTCGTAGTCTTGTCTTTTGGTCTTCCGACATGAGTCATTAGAATAATTTTTCCTCCTTTTGCCAAAATATAAAACAGCGTTCCAAAAGTTGCATCAATTCGGTAAGGGTCATGAATAAATCCTGATTTAACCACATTGTGGTCAACTCTTACTAAAACAACTTTTCCTTTTAAGTCTGCCTCTTGAATAACCGGTAATGTGTTTTTCATAATTTAAGTTTTTACAAAAATAAAAAAAGCACTGCAATTATAAAAATATAAATACAGTGCTTCGATTGTTAACTCAAGAGGGCTATCTTAAAAGAGTAACATTTCCAGTATAAGAGTGTTCATTTCCATAAATATCAGTAAAGGTTATAATCCAGACATAAAGTCCATCGCCACAATCCTGATTACCGTATTTTCCATCCCATTCTTCTTCGTAATTTTCAGATTCAAATACTCGTTCTCCCCATCTGTTATAAACAACCATAATATAAGTAGTTGGATCTATTCCATCTGCAAAAACCTTAAAGGTTTCATTAAGATTATCATGGTTTGGTGTGAATGCTGTTGGTGCATAAACCGCTAATTCGTTTGACACATAAATATCAACTCCTGTTGAATCTTTACAGCCATATAAGGAGGTTGTTTCCATATTTACATGGAATGTTCCCGGCATTGTAAATTCATGACTCGGGTTTGTTGACGTACTAAATGTCCCGTCTCCAAAACTCCAGTTAAACCAAAAGCCTCCATCAGTATAATTTGTAAAATATACAAGCGGATTTGCCATTGTAATATTAGTAACATTTGCTCTGAATTCTGCTTCGGGTATTGGAAATACAACAATTCCGATGGATGTATCAGTAATACAACCCTGAACAGAGGTAATTTCAAGTCTTACGTGGTAAGTTCTTGCATTGTTAAACGTATGTAGCGGATGTTTATCAAAAGACAAATTTTCAAAATCTCCATCATCAAAATTCCATATATATCTTTGACCTATATCAGGACTGTTTTCGTGGAACTGAACAGTCAAAGGAGTACATCCATTAGTTCTGTCTGCACTTATTGAAACAGGTGGTAACGGATAAGTATAAACAGGTTTTGAAATCAGAACACTATCAAAATTACAAACATCATAAACAAGGAAATTGAAAATGGTATCGTTGAAAACGTCCAAAACAATTGGTAATGTCATCAACGAATCGTTTACTGTAACTTGATTACCACTTAATCCTCCGCCATCAATTAAAACATCAAATGCCACAGGTGTTCCCGGACAAACTGTATCATCTGCTGCAGTTACTTCCATTACAATTGGTTTAAGAACATTTACTGTTATTTCAATATCCTGACTTACACAATTCATTGCATCAACAACGTGAGCAGAATATACTGTTGTTTCTAACGGATTAACTGTTGTTGTCATACCATTATCACTATTACTCCAAACAATAGTATAAGGAGGAACAGAACCTGAAATTATTCCAACACCAATTTCTGTACTCATACCATAACAAATAGTGGGGTCGTCCATTGCTTGAATATAAAATGGATCTGGTTCTGTCACTTCAAATGTCATAGAGTAATGACAATAACTTTGGTCAGTTGCAGTTACAGTATAATTACCGGCAGGTACGCCAATCAAGTCTTCTTGCCAACTTCCATTTGTCCAAACGAAATTATATGGTGGCCTTCCACCAGAAACAGTTATATAAACATTTCCTGTTTCGTCACCGTTACACATTACATGTGTTCCGGTAATCATTCCGGCCATCGGTGCGTCAGGTTGTAATATCTGAACAGTGTCATACGCAAGACAATTATGAGCATCGTTAATTGTAACGCTATAAATTCCCGGCACTAAATCAAATATATCTTCGCTGATTTCTCCATTACTCCAGCTGAAGTAATATGGTGGTGTTCCGCCAAAAACATTTAGATCTGCTACACCATTACCCTCGCCAAAGCATCTAACATGAGTAGGTGTAATATCTCCGTGCAGAGGTAAATCGGGCTGTATTATTTGAACCATCGTATAGTTAACACAGTTGTGAGAATCGGTAACTGTAACAATATAAATTCCCGCAAAAACATTCCATAAGTCTTGAGAGCCTGAACCATTACTCCACTGATAACTATAAGGAGGTGTGCCTCCTGTTACCACTAAATCAATACTTCCGGTATTTTCTCCATAACATAAAACGTCCTGAGTATATGTGATTAATTCAAGTGGCTCCGGTTGTGTAATTACAAATATTTCTTCAATTTCGCACTGATGAGAGTCTATTACCGTTACAACATAAGAGCCTGCGGGTATATTAATTTGATCCTGAACCTGAAGACTATTTGACCAAATATAATAATAGGGAGGGGTTCCTCCGGCAGCAGTAATGTCAATAAAACCATCATAATAACCATAACATGAGACCATTCCTGTTTCGGCTGTCAGCGATAAAGGAGCATCGGGTTCGTCAATAAATACTGAATCTTCGTGTTCACAACCAACCGCATCCGTAATTGTCAAATAGTGCATACCTGCATAAACTCCTACCGGATTTTGATCTGTACTTCCACTTGGTTGCCAATCGTAGGTATATGGAGGAACTCCACCCGATACATAAGCATATAAATTACCCGTAGGTTCTCCGGCACATAATACATCGTCAGCATATAAATTTGACAATAATGGAGGATTGTCATCAGCAATATTCATTTCGCCGAATACCTGGCAACCATAAACGTCAGTTAATGTCACAAAATAATATCCCGAAGGAACTGTGATAAAATCAACGGGATCCATGTGTGTATTTATAGAACCCCAAGAGTACTCAAATGTAAATTCTCCGGAGCTGTTTATTGCTGTAACGGTGATTACACCAGATGTATCGCCAAAACATACAACATCTTGACCTGTTATATTAATATCAAGTTCTGGTAATGGAAATAACCATGTCCCCGGAAATACAGTATCCTGAACAAATCCTTCAAGATTCCATTCCTCATCATACCAAGTAAGGGGGATGTAGCCAAGTGGAAATGTTTCTGATATCAGAGGTTCGCAATTTGTGGGAAAACAAAATGTAATGTCTTTAGTTTCTGAGCCACCTCCTTTTTGCTGATCATCACCAAGATAATCGCCCAAATTAACCTGAGGGACCGGATATGAAGGAGAACACGAAGTAACAGTAAGGTTCATACCTAAATCATGGTTATTTACATTAATTTCAGGTAAACAAAACTCCGGTATTTCGGCTATTGGAAATATCCCTCCCGTAGGTATTGTAACAGAAAAGAAAATTGCTTCCAAAATAAAATCAAATGCTATTGAGTCCCAAGTATGATTAGAAAATCCGCTGGTAATGTTATATGTTACATCATAAACTTCCATTGAATCCCAGTCATAACAAGGATAAGTAATGTTAAGGTCATTATTGATTGCGAATGTAATTGTGTCTGAAACACCTTGTGCAATCAGAGCATTACCATTAGCCGGATCAGTTTCTGTATAAGCAAGTTCTGTTTCGAAAGCCAAGGTTGCCCAAATTGTGGGACAAAATGCAAAATCCTGTGTCATATAACTGGACATGTGCAAGTCCATATGAAGAATGAAATACTCTATTACTGCATTTACTCCGGCAATAATTTCATACTCTATTACTCCTCCATCCAAAAAGTCAATAGCTTCCTGAATTGCAGGACCTTCGGGTGGTGGTATAAATCCCGCAATAAAAGACAAGAATTGCATTATATTAAGATTAAACCACAACCATTCGTCATTACCATGTGCATGCAAACACTGAGTCGCCGGATCTAGCCAATCTTCAGTTTCTACATAAGGAAGGTCTATTTCGCCTGTCAGACCAATTCCAAACCAATCGGGAATAACTATCGGTAAAACGTCGTCTTCACATATATTTGGCAATCCTGTAATAGGGTCTAAACAAGGATAAGCAACTTCGCCGGTTTGTCCGTTAAGATAAAAAATTGCAATTGAGTCGTGAGGTAAAGGGTCTGTTGAATATGGGACAATCGGAATACTTATGGATGGAATGATTGGAATTGTCTCACATGTCATCATACAAACAATTATGTCAAAATTTAATCCAAATCCATATTCTAAGTCTAAAGCAATTACACCGGCAGTTGGGAAATGTGTATCCAAAGCCCAACCGTCCAGAACTTCGTACCAAGAATGAATTGGCACGGTTTCACCATGATCAAATGAATAATCATCCGGAAAATCAAGTGTTATTCTAACCGGATAATCAACATCAACCGAGCCAAGAGTAAAACCATGTATACTGAATGTTGATCTTAGAAACATCCAGATGTTCATTTCAACACCTATACCCCATTGTGATCCGAGAATATCTTCAATCCATCCTTCGGAAAAGCCGTCCTGAACAGCAATGTTAAATAAATCGTAATCCATATCGAGACTAAATGCGTCACCGGCTCCCCACATGTCCTGATGATGTGTGCTATAGGGTATCTCGTGTATAAGAATGTTCTGTGACTGTAAAGTGGAAATTCCTAAAACAGCCAAAAAACTGCTAAATAATAGTAACTTTCTTATCATAACTGATCAATATATTGTGCTGTTAATAAACTTTTTGTCAATAAATCTTGTAATAAGTCTTTTGCAGATTTAGGATAATTCGCATTTATCCATATTGTATTATTATAATCGCCTGCAAAAAGCATTAATCTTTCATACTGAAAACCATTAACCGTAAACTCAACCAAATAAAGAATCCCGGTTTTACCATCCACCATTTTCACCGGAGAAGACGATATTAGTGTAACACCCTGGCTTTCAAAATGCTCCGGGGTCATTGCTTGTTGAATCATAACATAAGATGTCCCAACTATTTCCTGAACCTGCACGGTTGTAGATGTTCCGGGGTGTATTAAGCCTGGTATTTCTTTACTGACAAGAAAGTGTTCAGGGGGTTGTAATTTAACATGGGTTCCGGGTATCGAAACCACTTCCGATTCATTATAAGTAAAATCTGCTTCAATATTGCTGAAATTCTTGATAATAGAATCTGTAAGGAACTGTGCGCTGCAAATTACAACATACAGTAATAATGACAAGGTCAATATTGTTTTCATTCAAATGTCCTCCTTTTTAATAAAATAGCCCTATTTTATAAAATGTAAATATACAATTATTTTCAATTACAAATCATTTTCATAACGAAAACATTCAATTTTGGTTGTCTTTATCGAGAAAAAATGTATTTTTACACCGTTTTTAAATAAAATAATTATGAAATTTAGTAGATTTTTAATTGTGTTTTCTGTTCTGATAACAATTTGTACAATAATTTTTTCTTGTAATTCGGGAAAAAAAGATAATGGTGGCAAGGATAATGACACTGTTAATACCGTATCAGAAAAAATAAACTATCCAAAAGACACAACACTAGATCAGATTGCTGCTTTGCTTGCCGGAGATAATTCTGATGCTTTTAAGACTGTGTTTACTGATGAAATGGCTTTTTGGAATGATTACAAAATGTCTATTGATACGCCATGGCAAAGAATTACCGATGAAAGGCTCTCAAAAATGGACAAGTGGTCAAAAGATGAAATAAGTTCTAAAATAAATGATACTGCTTTGCTATTTTATCCTTTTTCGGGACCGGATTTTCTTAATGCTTATCATTTATTCCCAAATGCAAATGATTATGTATTAATTGCTATGGAAAAATTGGGTACAATTCCGGATTTATATTCGATGACTGAAAAAGATTTGGAAGCATATCTTGATGCTGTAAATTTCGGTTTACGCGATATTTATAAACGCAGTTATTTTATTACCGGAAATATGGATCAGGATCTGCGTAAGCAAAAAGTTGATGGCGTTTTACCACTGCTTTATGTTTTCTTAAACCGTACTGGACACGAGATTTATGAATTTGGTTATTATAGACTAGAAAACGATGGGGTTAGTTTAACTAAAATTGAAAAACCCACAAATTCTCTTGAAACGTCAGAATGTATTTGGTTTAAGATTTTAAAGAAGGGTGACAAAAAGCTAAAAAATCTTTTCTACTTTTATGGTGACATTTCAAATGATGGATTTGTTAAAAATCCAATATTTTTACAATATTTAAAAAGTTTAAGACCTTGCAATACTTTTATTAAATCTGCTTCCTATTTAAGTCATTATGAGACCTTTTCGAACATCAGGGACTTGGTTTTAGATAAATCCGGTGCTGTTCTTGAAGATGATACGGGAATTCCTTACAGATATTTCATTAAAGACTGGGATCATTATTTATACGGAAAATACGAAACTCCTATTTCTGATTTTCAATCAACATACCTATTTCAGAAAGATCTGGATGAGGAATATAAAACAACAGAAGTTAAGCCTCTTGATTTTTCTTTAGGATATCACTGGAGAAGCGGTAACCAGAATTGGATGCTTTATGTAAAAAAAACAGCTAAGCCTGAAGAAAAAACAGAAACTCAGGATCAGAAATAAAATCCAGTGAAAAATCTAACTAGTCGGACTAAAAATATTTTTAAGATTATATTACAGGTCCTTCTGATTTTCTTTTTTACAATAATATTACTAGAGATATCTCTGGGTGTTTATTTTAAATTCAAAGACCGCAAATTAATTGATGCTGAAACTTATGATTATCCTTACTTATATTTCAAACTACTCGAAGAAGATGGTTATAGAAATGAAGACGGATTAAAAATTTTCAGAAATAAAGAAAAGCCGGATAGTACATATAGAATAATAATTACAGGAGGTAGTGTTGCTTATGGTTTAGAACCCGATAATACCATTTCAGCTAATCTTGAAACAATATTAAAAGATACTTTTCCAGATAAAAAAATAGAAGTGCTAAATGCCGGTGTTCCTGCATACGTCATTGAACAGGAATTTATTCTAATTCAACTTGTTTTGCAATATTATGAACCGGATATGATTATTTCTTTGGATGGTTATAATGATTTAATAACTGCCGAAATCAATCGTTTCTACCCTTGCCCCGATGTTTTACCGCCACATAATTGGAAGGATTTTCAATCAATAAAACAAAAAGAGAATTCTCGCAAAATACAAGGACGCTTCTACGGAATTTTTCCCAATATTGAAAGATTGGTGGATTTCTTTGCGAGAAAGTTTTACAATGACAAAAATGGTTTTAACGAACTTAAAAATAATAAGCAAAATATTGCACTTACATATTTTCGTAGAGTAAAAGATATTGATGCTTTTTGTAAAGGAAAAAATATACAATATTTTCATCTTTTACAACCTCTGAAGTTTATCAATAGTCCAACAAACGAAAGAGAAGAAACTTTGTCATTAATTTATAAGTGCATAAACGATAGTCTTTTGGTACTTGATTATTATTCAAATTTATCCAGCACATTCTTTGATAATAAAAATGTTTTTACAGACGAGTGCCACATTAATGCTATTGGTAATAAAATCATTGCCAATTTAATTTATGATAAAATTTGTCCTACGCTTAAAAGTGACTGGTTTGTTGATGAAAAAATATTATCAAAGAAATAATTTCTGATATTTCACTTCTCAATCGGAATTTAAACAAACAAACTACTTATAATACTATCCGAAACAAACATCCCTTCTGTCGTAAACTTAAGAAAACCATTCTCAAGTACATAGTATTTTTCCCGACTTGTCCCTTCGAATTTTAGCACAGTCTTAAGTGCTTGAATATCTACGATATGCAAATTAAAACATATGTTTTTGCCTCACTAAGACAGTTCTTGAAAAATATTTCAAGTAAATAATAGCTGGTCAACAGCTGACAAAATTCGTTTTATTTATTAATATCAAACTTTTTTTCTATTATATAACTAATTAATTTTCAAGCAATATTTTTTAGTTTTTCAAGTCGTTTTTCAAGGTTTACAATTTGTCTTTGCTTCCAACTTATTTGATTTTCAATTATTAAAGAAGAGTTAAATTCAACCTTA
>JAKQEK010000054.1 GCA_029558535.1 Bacteroidota bacterium
GTGTATCCTTGACTCAATATATCAAACACAACTCTTTTTGTTTCTTCAGGGTAATTAGTATTAATAAATTCTGTAAGTTCGTTAATAGTAAATGGAAGCTTTTGTAGATTTTCAATAATTTCCATATACCCATCACTTTCATCATTCCAAATATCTTTATCTTGAAGAAGTTTGCGGTATTTTCTTTCATCTACAACTAACTTGCCACCGCCAAAAGACTTTAACGCCTTTTGAACAGTGGCATAACATAGACTATGAATTGTTTTACCTGTGATTGCAGAAGGTAATTTTCGTTGTAATTCATCTGCTAACGGCTTAGAAAATGTTAACGCTACACCTTTGATATTTGGTTTTGCAGCAATCATACTATTTGCAGCAGCAGCCAAAGTGAATGTTTTTCCAGCACCAGCGGTTGCACTAGCGATAGTATTTTGACCAGAAACAGCAAGGTCAGTAAATTGTTGTTGTTCTTGTGAAAGCATTTTTTATCTCCTGTGGTATAATTATTTATTATAAGAAAATTATACCACAGGTTTGGAGTTTGTCAAATCGATGGCAAAAAGTTAACCGTAAGTAGCGTTTTCAATTAATGAGATAGTCCAGTACAATCCATTTATTTCACCATCAATAAAAGCTTTATCTATTCCAGGGATAGAATATTGCTGTTGTAACTTCTTAACTTTTTCAAAAATTGCATTAATTAAAACTTGTGCATCTTTTTCATTCATAAGATTCCCCCTTATGATTGGTATAGCTTATTGCACACTTAAAATAGTTCTAAGATGTATCATTGCTGTTCTTGCAATGGTAGAGTATTTGATTGCTCCTATTGCCAATTTCTTAGATTGAAATAATCTAAGAGCTTGCTCTTTCTTTTCTTCATCTTCAGTTTCAAGCAAGTTTTCAATTTCTCTATCAAAAATCAAATTAATATCTTCTATTGCAATTTCAATTTCTGATACTTCTGTATCAGGAAACTCTAATTCATCCACTAAAAAGTCCTCCTAAAAAATCTAAATCAATCTCGTTGAGATTCAATTCTTCATCACCAACTTTTACAATATCTTCATCGTTCTTACCATCTAATTTATTATTAAACTTTTCAATACCTTTTGATATGATTGGTGTGATGAAGTAAGCGAAGTCAACACAATCATGTTTATGTAAAATCTGCGCTATCGCACCTCTCATTGAGTCAGATAAGTAAATTAATGGCACACCTTTTTCAATATGTGACATTTCAGCCATATACGCAAAGAAATTAATAAAATCTTCAAATAAACTATTTGAATCTTCGGGTGTATCATTTAAAGAACGTCTGTACGACTCTGCTATATAAATATTAGTTAAAAATCCAAATAATTGATTAACTGTATTTTCGTTCACAAGTTCGTAATAAACTTGTAAAAAATCATTGTTTACATTGAAATATTTTAGTTTAGTTGCAGGAATGTATGCAATAATTTCAATTTTATTATCCCCACAACAAATAAATGTTTGTTTCCCAAATTGAATCATCGGGCAAGCAACAACTTTATTATTAATTGAAACAATTGCATACATCTTTGGCTCAATTTTAATCGTAAATTTTTCCATCATTCCCTCTTGCATACTAAACTTATGAAACATTCTGTGTATTGTATTTCCTGCAATTTCTCTTGTTGTTTTTCATCACAAAATGTTGCATAAAACAAAAATAGAAAGAGCAGGAAATACAAAATTATTGATTTATTCTTCAAGATACGTTAAAATACCATCAACTTCAGGTGAAATTTCTCTAATTTTTCTTAGACTAAAAACTTCAAAATCATTATACGAATACGGTTGCTTTACCATGTATTGATACATTCGTTCAAAAAATGCGTTCAAAAGATACTGGTCATCCATTTTAGAATATAGAATAGTGTGTTGATTACTCAACCGTTTATAACAATGAAAATAATTATATTCCATCTTATTCGATAAATCATCAAAAGCATCAAGCAAATCTTTGCCATTTTCATATTCAATATATGCCGTTGATGTAACGTTAAAAACACCTTTTGTCTTTGCTGTTCGTCCAATAATATGACCAATTACAGCAGATAAATAAACATCAGAATAAAGATTATTTGTGTTACTATCATACAAGTCAACAAACTTGCTGATATTTGATTTTCTAATTGTCAACAGCACATTATATACTAACGTTGGGTGAATTTCAGCGTATGTAAATGTTAAATTATAGGGAATTACTTCACTATCTTTATTTTTAAACGCTTTGTAAGGGTTATACCCAAGATTCAATTCTAATTCATTTTGCAATTTGAAAAATGTCATGCCAAACCTCTTTTCTGCGCTTCATTGTAAAGTTCATTTAGTACTTCATTAGAAGTAATAAGGTCTTCAATTTCAACAATATTAACCTTATTCACCATTTCACGAATGTTCTTTGTTTCAATTAAATAACTTTTTAAAGCTAAACTAAGATGCTTTCTAAAAGCATTAATAAGATGATATTCATTCATTTTATTAACTGGAATATCACCCTTTGAACTTGAATGATAAACGTACACATTTTGTAATGTTTGCAATGGTCGAATGTTTTGTTGTTTTACATGTGGGAATCCAATTAACTTTGCCATATTTTCTTCCTTTCTTAATTAACGTTACTATAACTTAGTATAACATTGGTTTGTTACTTTGTCAAATTGCTATTGAACATCCAATAAATAAACAAAACTATGTTGAGCTTCATTATAAATAATTTGCTCATGACGTTGTAAAATCCCCCATCCTGTATTAATTCCTGGTTCAATGTTAACAGAATGATAACCTAACTTAGTAACTTTATCAAAATCGTATTTATCAAGATATTTAGGGTCTTTAATATCAAAAGTTTTTCCAACATGAGTATTTATGATAAACATAATTCCATCAGAATAATTGCGTGATTTTTCAAATGTTCGAGACGTATATATCCCATCACCGACGAAAGAACCACTGTACGTTTGGCTTTTACTTCCCAAAATTCTCAGCCCTGTTGATAAAATTGCCATCCCATTCTTCCATTTTGTTCCATGATAACGCATAGCAACTGTCTTATCGCTTGCATTTTGAACAAACTGTTCAAATCTTACATTCAAATCAGGCTTTGATAATCTATAAATACCATTAACTTGAGTAATTTTACTTCCTAAAAATTCCTTCAAATCGTCTGGAATAATAGTTAATTTTGGCGAAATTTCAACTCCTAAGTTTTTAAGTAAGTCAGAATCTTCACTATCAGTTGATGTAAACGCCTTTTGAACATTAGCATTATCAATTGAATCTTGTTCAAACTCAAG
>JAKQEK010000055.1 GCA_029558535.1 Bacteroidota bacterium
TATTACTTGCATATTATAAATGTCAATTTCGCCAATAATTAGACCGCACTTCTCGCATTGAACTTCATAATTATTATTATAATAAAGATGTGATCCACACTCTTCACATTTCGCTGGTTTACTTCTCACGTATTCAAATCCCGTATACTCATCTGTATACTCGATATATTCCGAATCCAACCGCGTATTAACTTTTGTTGAATGTCCGAACGCGCCACGTCCCATCATTCTAACTTCTTTTGGTAATCTTCCATTCCGAATTTGTTTTCTATTGCCTTTCGTCCATTTCCCATCAACAATATCAAACATTATATTAATTCCTGTTATATTATTAGTTGTCACAAGTGTCTATAGGGCTATTCTATAAAATACTTATATATTTGTCTATTTATTTCTTTATTATATTCCATTATAACTTTTATGCCATTCATTTTATTTAATCGTCTATATACTTTCCGTCTATACCATTTATTTTTATCTAACAAATTTAATTTTATCGCTATTTCTTCTGGTGTTATTCCCGGATTATTCCATATAATCGACCGTATTCGAAAAATATCATAATCTATCCGTCGTTGTCTTCCTAACATTTTAATCAAACTCTTCCATGCCCGTTGTTTTCGGCCATTGTGCGGCATGTTGAAACTTAAATAACTCTTTAATTATATTAACAGTTGATTCTAATTCATTTCCTTCCATGTACCCAGCAATACAAAATATCTCATCTTCATGATACGCTGCATCACATACAGATAATCCATAATCATCAAATATTTTTATAGTTATCAT
Source organism: Bacteroidota bacterium (assembly GCA_029558535.1). GTDB lineage: Bacteria > Bacteroidota > Bacteroidia > Bacteroidales > ML635J-15 > Bact-19. Next base: position 790 of record JAKQEK010000055.1, read on the forward strand.
ATCATCTTTCCCCGAATTTCCTCTACAACTTCATTCCAAATTTTTTCATAAAGTTCATACGCTTCAAACCCATTACTCACTATAAATTCCTTATTAAGATCATTATTAACCATATCAATATAGCTAACTAAAATGACTCCATTTTTATATTCAGCATCGAATATATATCTATCGTATAACTCTCCAAGATCATATCCTGGAAGATAAAAGTGCAATCTCCCTCCTCGATAATTCCCTTTCCGATTCACCAAAATTTTTATAAAAAGTAATTTGTCCCATTTCTGGAACCCACTTCTTAATAAAAGTTCTTCTGTCGCATCCATTTATATCACTTCAAATCATAATATCCGTCTTCCAGCGTCACTATACCATTTTCGGAAACGTTATAATTCCATGCGCAACTGACGACAAAAATTATTTCGTCAGTTGTAGTGTTCTCCGGTATTCGTTCCAAATCATTCACTAAATCTTCTATCGTTGCTCCGCCAGATATCCCTACCAATACCAACATTATCAGCCATTTCATAATTGCCTATACGTACTTAATACTATATAAACTTTTCGGTCAAACATTATTAACTACATATAATAAAAATGTAATTATCAAAAAGAATATCGTGAAACATATTAAATTTTGCGGAATCTCGCTTTTTCCTAGAATGTCACTTGCAAATACTATACATAATATACTAAAGAAAAAAATTATTATGTATAATCCCACATGTATAAAATCAAATATCATCGTTGTCTTCTCCACATAACATTAGGATCTGGTGGTATAATTGTAGACCAACTATGATTATGTAACACTGATTTTTTAATATTATTATCATCATATAATTTTAATCCATTTAATCCGAGCCCTATGATATCCACCCAAAGATCGCGTGAAATTTCTCCTCCAAATCCTCTCTTAAGTTTTTCAACAAGTCTTAACAAAATAGCAATATCATTATACTTATCTGGTGATATACCATCAGGAGCAAAAAGTTTAAGAAGTTCTGATGA
>JAKQEK010000056.1 GCA_029558535.1 Bacteroidota bacterium
GCATCAGAAAAATCATCAAACATGTTGGATAGAGCATCTAAATAACCGGATACGTTTTTTCTTTTTAATGATTCGCAATAATCAAAAAACCACCTTCCTCGCGTTGTCAAGGCAACAATTCCTGCCGGAGCGAGTAATCTGTGAAATTCGCTCATCCAGCGCTTGCATGCCTCTTCAGACAGGTGTGAGAAGACCGAACAGCCTATAATATAATTAAATTTTTCATTGGGAAAATTAGTCGGTGGAAATGGCGCCGTCACTTGAAAATTTTCACTGCGAAAAGTTTTTCTGCAAATTTCAACGTAATCTTCCATAACGTCTATGCCGTAAATGTTTTCCGGCGGCAGTTCATGCAAGAAAAATCTGGTTATTCTTCCCCATCCCGCTCCAAAATCAAGCAAATAATGTTTAGCTTGCAGGGATGAGCCCAGCTCGCAGAAAGTATCGGTACAATCCTTATAAAAGATAAATGCCTCTCTTAATGCGTAAATACCGGCGTGGCCTGTAGTGTCTCTTTGCATTTGTTCCGGAGGAAATCCGGGCAACTTAATTCCATTGTAGATTACGGGTGGATTCAGATAACTGGAACGCACAGCTTTAAACCATTTATTATAATGTGTTCCGGTTAAATACCGGAAATACCGAATAGCTTTTGTTAAGTTTATCAGATGAGATTTTACGGGCAAAATCATAGCATTAAATTTCCAATTTTCCCGCTCTTTTTTAAAAAGCTGGTTTTGGGGCAATTTATTGTGTTCACGAAACATGGTGTAGATACTATACGTTAAATTCAAGCTCAACAATTATTTGATTAATTTAAATTGTAGTGTTTTTGCAACGAGCAAAAGAGGAAAAAATATTCCGGAAAAAATGTCAAAGGTACCGGAACGGCCTGAAATTATTGGAAAGATGCGAATCTTTTGCTAATGGCAATCTGTGCCCTGGGATTGATGAAAAAAATATTTAACAAAAATGGTTAATTAAAATTTTGTTTTTAGCCCGGTTTCCTCGAAAAACTAAATGTTTCACAAATCACCAGTTGAATGTGTTTGCGTAATATTGTATTGGAATAAAAAATATTCCCTTTAACAAGGAGAAAATCATGTGGGAATACACGGATAAAGTAAAAGACCACTTTCTCAATCCGAGAAATGTGGGTGAAATTGAAA
>JAKQEK010000063.1 GCA_029558535.1 Bacteroidota bacterium
ACAAATGAAAGTATATTTCACGTTTCGTAATCATTTTAAAACAATACAAGTAATTCATTTAGGAATTAATATTAGTTGCTGTTTTGATTCTTTCGCTTGCGGTATCAGTTTAAGTTTACTGTTCATAACAGTAGGATTTCATATTTACAAAAGTAAAGACAATGCCAAAGATAAAAGAGTTTAAAAATTACGGAGGACATTCTTGGTTCGGTACTTATTTATCGCTCAATGATTTTAAAAAACTCAAAGAGTTATATAAAAAATATCTTAAATGTTTTAATAAGTAAAGACAAATGAAAACAGAGATAATGCAGAAGATAATTGACAAGCAGGGTGAGATTGATAATGTAAGGGTAAATCAATTATTGAATCTTAATGAACAATTAAGTCCCAATAATTTTACTCTTCCTATTTATCAACTTGAAATGAAATATAATTCGTTGTGTAGCAAAATTACACTATTACGCTCTGAACTTGCCTCTCTCAAGTCCCAGCTTGCGGAAGCGGGGGAAGAAAAGTTATGGGATGATGTAGAAAAAGAATGGAAAGAAATGCAAAGACCTCTTGATGAACCAATAAATTTATAAGCCCCGTTAAAGTTAAACAGAGATAACAACTATTAAAGAATCGAACTTAAAAATTAAATGAGATGAAAGACAAAATTACAACAGTAATAAATGGGCATCTTATCGGAGACGGGGATATTTGGCTTGTGTATTCCAGAGATGCTTTGATTTCCGATATTCTAAAAATATTAGAGTTTGAAGCATTATGTAATCCTGATATATATGAAGCAAACGCTAATGAGCATTTTGAGTATGAGTATAAAGAGCAGAATCAAGTAATCGAAATACTCAAAGGTCACGTTGATAGTCTTCAGGAGCAGTTAGCAAAGAGGGATGAGCTGATAAGATTGCAAGATATGTCTTATTGTAATTTAATAGATTGGTTTGAGAACGGATCGGTATATGACCACAATAAGGAAAGGCTTGCAATGGATGAGCAGATAAACAAGTTAAAAGCAGAAATAGAATAGTAACTTA
>JAKQEK010000088.1 GCA_029558535.1 Bacteroidota bacterium
AGGGTATGCTGCTAACAAGCCGTTTTGCACAAGGCTGGCAGACGTGCTACCATCAACTTTTGAATTTCTATTTTGCATTTGAATAAATTTTAAACATTCGTAATTCTATTTCCAGCCCTGCGCAAAGCGGGCTGAACGTTACCAGCAACCCTAAAAGACGACACGACCAATATAAAACGAACAGTAATACGAAAGACAAAATGCCAACGCTTCGCAAAATAAAAAGAGCTGCAAGCCAACTCACAAGCCGACACAAATTGCAGCACATTTTATTTTGCCCAAAAGCACCCAAGCCCACCCACCACCCTACAAGTGGACGGGTGACAATTTGACGACCTTTTGAGAGGCAAAAGCGATTTAAAAACTTAACTTTACCGACTATTAAAAACGATTTGAAATTTGAATATATAAATGGCGAAAAAAGATTATAGCAACCTAACCAAAGACCAGTTACTTGAAGTAATTGAAAAACTGGAAGGCAAGAAAAAATACGGACTGGTTTGGGACGAAGAAAGAGTGCCAGAAAAGGTTGTAACCGACTGCCAAGACAAATTACCTGTTTTGACAGAAGTAAAAGGCAAGGAAATAATAACTGACGAAAACGAACCAACTCACATTCTTATTGAAGGAGACAATTACCACGCCTTATCTGTATTGAACTACACACATAAAGGCAAAGTTGACCTTATCTACATTGATCCGCCATATAATACTGGATATAAAGACTTCATCTACAATGACAAGTATGTTGAAAAGGAAGACACTTGGAGGCATAGTAAATGGCTTCAATTTATGAACAAGAGACTAATACTTGCAAAAGAACTTCTAACTGATAAAGGGCTTATTTTTATTTCAATAGATGATAATGAAATTGGGCAACTTAAATTACTATGTGACGATATATTTTCAGAGGAAAAATTAATGGGTATTATTCATTGGCGTAAAAACAGAAAACCTCATAATGCTGCTGGAACAATATCAAAGTCAGCAGAATTTATATTAGTTTATGCAAAAAATGAAAAAATTAAATTAGTACAAGAATATACTCTTAAAGGTAATAATGAAAATGGTAATTTCTCTGAAGGTCCAATTATTAAAGCTGACAAAAAAGAGAGAATATACATATTTCCGCAAGGTTTAAAATGTGAAGCAAAAAATATTGAAAAAGGTATAAATACATCTGCAAGAAACCCCAAATTATACATAGAGTATTTAGATAAACCAATAATTGAAAACGGAATATTACAGAATAATGTTAGAATAAAAGGTAGATATTGTGTTACAAATGAAAGAGGAATGTTGTCAAGAGAGATTGAAAAAGGAAATGTATTTATAAACAAAAACGGTGTGCCTAAACTTATCACTTATAGAGAAGAATTATTGGGAAAAGTAGCAAATAATTTATGGATAGACAAAGGTTATAATGAAGATGCTAATGAAGAAATAAAGGAATTGTTTGATGTTGATTTAGCTTCAGAAGTTTTTAATTATCCTAAACCAACAGAATTAGTTAAGGAAATCGGCAGATGCATTAATAAAAAAGATGCATTAATTCTTGATTTTTTTGCAGGATCAGGGACTACTCTTCACTCTATACTTTCCCTAAACAATGAAGATAAAGGAAATCGTAGAGTTATAATTTGTTCAAGTAACGAAAATAACAACGGTAACGGAAAAATTGTAGATACAGTAATGTATCCGAGAGTAGAAAAGGTTATAAAAGGTTATAAAAAGAAAAACGGACAAATTATTGAAGGTTTGGGGAATAATCTCAAATATTTCAAAACTTCTTTTGTAGCGAATAATCGCAACAAAGACCAATTGAAAATTGATATTACAAAGCGTTGCACCGAAATGCTTTGTTTGAAAGAAGGTATTTTCAATTTAATCAAGGAAGAAGCAGACTATAAAATATTTCAGCAAGGCAATCGCTATTTGGCAGTTTACTATGACTTTGCTAATGCTTCGCTTGATGAATTGAAAGAAGAAATGAATGCCTTGAAAGGTGAAAAGGTTTTGTATTGTTTTACCGTTGACAATCACGGTTTAGACAAAGCGAATTTCAGAGGTTGGAAAAATATCCGACTTGAGCCAATTCCACAAAAGATTTTAGATGTTTACAAACGAATTTTTAAGAACTAAGAATGTCATACGGAAATAAAGAATATCAAGTAAATGCAATCGGGCAACTGGTAAAATCAGTTTCTGAATTATTGGCAAAAGATGCCAGTAATAAAGTTTGTGTTTTCCAAAGCCCGACAGGTAGCGGAAAAACCGTTATGGTTGCCAAATTCATTGAAGAAATAATCAAAGAATTACCCGAAACAGATTTATGTTTTTTGTGGGTTAGTATTGGAAAAGGCGATTTGCACAAGCAAAGCAAAAAATCTCTTGAAAGAATTTTTGACGGGTTTCCTAATGTAAATCTTTTGGAAGAAGAATTTTTTGGAAGCAGAAACTACATTGAGCAAAACGAAGTAGTGGTTGTAAATTGGGAAAAACTATACAGTAAATATAA
>JAKQEK010000092.1 GCA_029558535.1 Bacteroidota bacterium
ATGTATATCTGTAGTTGTGATAATAGTAGCATGTATATTGCTATTAGCACCATCTCAAATAGATGTAAAAAATGTAGCTGAAGCAAAAAGCGAGGTGGTAACAAGTGGCATGGAGAGATAAATTAAAAATAGCAATTTGGAGTTTGAAAGTGCGTATACAAACAATAGCAACTATATTTGTGCGAGGGGGCAAAAAATGAAAATAGAATATCTTGGAGTCATTGCAACATTGATGACTATATGCTCGTTTTTAATTGGCAGACTAGGAGCTTTGAAAAAAAACACTGCTGATGATGTATCTTGTAAAGTCAATCAGCAGAGGGATATAAAAGACCTACAATTATCAATAAGTCGCCTCGAAGGAACGATGAAGGACTTATTTGCTCAGTGTGCAAGTAAAACAGAGATTGAAAATCTAAAAACAAGGTTGCAACTGCTCGAAAAAAATCAAATACCGTAAATTTAGACTAGCTTAATTGCTAGTCTTTTTTTTGTGCATTATACACAATAAAAATTATTTAAGTTTGTGCATTATTTTATTTTAAAATGTATTGACTTTATACTACATTTGTAGTATAATAAATACATAAGGTAAAGCAAAACAAAAAAAGAAAGAGGTAATTAAAATGCAAGAATTATTAAAAAGATGTTTTTACGACAAAATGACAATTACGGAGGCTGTTAAATTTATCGAAAAATCATACGGTAAAAAGGTTACCGAAAAATCAATAAAAACAGCAAAAGAAAACATAAAAGCTTGTTCAAACATAGACTGGGAATAAATTTTAAAAAGAGAGGTGTTAAACTCTAAAAAACACAGAAAGGGAGCAAATTATGAAATTAAAAGGAATTAAAAATGTTGTTACAGAGGCAAGAAACAACTTAGGTAAAAATAATCTATATCTACAGGTCAATGTAGATAAGACCACAGGCAAAGTATGGAGCGATTTGCATTGCTCCATCGGGCAAAACTCATGGACTGAGTATGCGGATAAAGATGTCCTCAACTGTGGCAACATCTCAGATAAAAATATAACCATGGCCGAGATTAAAGCCATGGTTGAAAGGAAACTAAATGGAAGATAACAAAATTAAAAAAATAAGATTGCAACTCAGGTTAAGTCAATCCGAGTTTGCAGAAAAAGCAAATATAAAAAAGAAAACCCTGCAGTTTTGGGAGCAGGGCAGAAGAAAACCAAGCATAAAAAATTTAATGCTGATTAGTAAAGCGTTAAATTTAAAACTCGAGGAACTAATATAAATTTTTTAAAAGACTGCTCAGGCGGTCTTTTTTATTTGACAAAACGCAAAAGATATAGTATAATAATATTAATGCTTTTATTATATTGGGTATATGCAAAGCAAATTATAACATGCAATCTAATTTTTATTGCCGTAAAAATTAGATTTAGACTTATTTAACTATTATAAAAATAATCATTATGTTCTGAGGAGCTTAATGATTATTTTTTTGTTCCAGTTTCATTTGACAAAACACAAAATATCGTGTATAATAATATTAGATTATTAACTCCAAAAGATAATCTCCTTTTAAAATTTAACCGTGCAGCATTATTGCAATCTGCACATTGATGCAGTAATCAATTAAGAGCATCCACGTGCGAGACGTGGGCACGGTTTTTATTCATTATATACCTCCTATTCCTTTCTGTTTAACCCTCAGCTTTTTAACTAAAGTTGAGGGTATTTTTTTGTCTATTTTTAAAGTAAAAACTTTTTAAATATCTATTGACATCATACATATAGTGATGTATAATAAGTATATGATAATTAGTAAATTATCAAAGACAAATAAAAACTTATAGGAGGTTTTCAATATGAAAACAAATATTAAAGATTTTGACGGATTTAAATTCCGCCAAGCAAAAGCACAAAATCCAGTTCCAGATTTTAGAGGAGAGGACTGGGAACTTGAAAAAGAAAGCATCTTAAAAGATGCAGAAACGTCCTTGGGAAGAATGTGGGTACATCTTTGGTCTAAGCTAGCTAAAAAGTTAGCTTAAGTAATACCAATTAATAAATTAAAAGGAGATGATAGTATAAAAGATATGATTTTAGTTATCAGCTTGATTTTATTATCAAGTGATAACACAATTACAAAGATAATAGCAGTTTTGGGATTATATTATGTTAAAAGGAGGGAAAAGTGATGCAAGAGACTTGTAAAGGTCCAAAGTCAATACAAGATTGCTTAAACTGCACTCTTAGTGAGTGCAAAAGCAACAAACCAAGTCTGTTTGATTTTGAAAAAAAAGCAAAATATTATATACCAAAAACATCATATACAATTAGCATGATGCTTGAGCGTGCAAAAGCAGGCAAAAGCAGCTGGAATTTTTAATTTTAAATTTTAAAAGGAGGTTATTAAAATGGATAAAAAGAGTTTCCAAGAAAATTATAAAGGGGAAAATGCAGGGCAAGTAAATATAAGTCAAGTAATGGACTTGATAAAAACAGAAATAGAAAGAAGAAAAGCTTTTGATGCAGATTTAAAAAAAATGGGAGCAGAATTATCTGCACTTAATTGCATATCTCTTAGCAAAGATAATTATTATAATTTGATGTTGTCACCAAATGCAAAATTGGTTAAATTTGAAGAAAATGAAGTACAAGAAGTAAAAGTTGTAAATTACAACGGTACTGAATACTGGATAACAAAGGAGTTTGAAAAAAATGAAACTACATGAACTAAATGAAGAAATAGAAGAAATCTTGAGCATGATGAACGTCGCTATAGAAGAAAACGATGAAGATACAATACAATGTTGCAGAGATACACTCGAGTCTATGCAGATAGACGTTGACGTTTGCGTATCTGCATATGTTGAGTCAATCAAAAGAAATCAAGTGTTTAGCGATGCTTTAAAAGCGGAAATTGACACTTTAAAAAAAAGAAAGGAGGCAGCAGAAAACAAAGCCAATAGACAAAAAGAATTTTTGAAAGCTTTTATGCAAAAAGTTGACAAGAAGAAAGTCGAAACGTCAACATGCAGCGTGACTGTGAGAAATAACGCAGAAAAGCTTATAGTAGAAGATGAAGAACAATTAATTGAGTTTTTAAAACATAACGCAAAATGGTGTGTTAAAACAAAAGAAACAATTGATTTAAAAGCAGTAAAAGACCTTATGTTTAGTGTCCCTTTTGTTAAAAAAGAAAAGACACAAAGTCTAATTATAAAATAAAAGGTGGTATATATGGATAATTTAAAATATTACAATATGGGGCGTCAAGTCCCACAAGAAGCCAAAAAATCAATTGGCGGTGGAAGATTAAAGGGCATGACAGACATCAATCCTATGTGGAGGATTAAAAAACTAACAGAAATGTTTGGACCATGCGGCATAGGCTGGAAATATGAAATTGAAAAGGAGTGGATAGAGAAAAATGGGGATGAACAGGCTGCATTTGTAAAAATAAATTTATACATCAAAGATGATGATAAATGGTCTGATGCAATACCTGGGGTTGGGGGCAGCATGTTTGTAACAAAAGAAAAAGCTGGTCTTTACACTAGCGATGAGTGTTTTAAGATGGCTTTAACAGATGCTTTGTCAGTATCTTGTAAAGCTTTGGGGATAGCAGCGGATGTTTATTTTGACAAAGATAAAAGTAAATATGATGTAAATACAACAGAAAAAGAAATTGAAAAAGAATATAAGTGTGAAAAATGCAGTAAACCATTTGAGCCATGGACGGACAAAAACGGTAAGACATGGAGCCCAGGGCAAGTTGCACATTTCAGCAAAAACAAAAACAATGGCGTTGCTCTTTGTTATGATTGCTCTAAATCAAAATAAAGAGCATGATATAGCACTAGTAAGCTTTTAAACGACAAACTACACTATAAGTTTAAAAGTCGTTTAAAACGCTTGCTAGTAGCTTTAAAATGAAAGGATTGATTTTATGAAAAAGAAAACAAATGGAACAGAGTTGCTTTTAATAATTCCAGCGGCATCTTTGTTAGCAATTTGGGTTTTATATTTGATAATAGAAAAATAAAATAGAGGAGTTTTAATTATGATAAACAAAGCAATTTTAATGGGTCGTTTAGTAGCTGATCCTGAACTAAAACAAACTACAAATAATATAGCTGTATGTAAATTTACAATCGCTATCAACAGACCCAAACAAAAGGATAAAGAGCAACAATCGGATTTTATTAATATAGTTGTTTGGCGAAATACAGCGGAATTTGTTAGCAAATACTTTTCAAAAGGTAAAATGATTATTGTTGAGGGTGCTTTAAGAAATAATAATTATACAGATAGTAATGGTGTAAAACATTATACGATAGAAGTACATGCTGATAACGTAAGTTTTGGCGGAGATAAAAAGTCAGATGATACATCTGTAGAGCAAAAACCAAAGCAACAACAACAAGAGTCTAAAGTGGATGTTCCTGATTTTGATTTATCAGAATTTGAGGTTTTGGATGGAGATGTACCTTTTTGATTAATTCATCCCCGCTATGCGGGGGGAAGGAGTTATTAACATGGAATTTATTAATAAAAC
>JAKQEK010000098.1 GCA_029558535.1 Bacteroidota bacterium
TTGTCTTGGATAATACCATTCCTCATTCTTTCTTCTGTTCTTCATTTATTATAACCTGAAATATTTTGTTCCTGATAGTAAATTTACCTGCTGCTGTCAAGAAAAATGAATTGCTTGTTGCAGATTGGGGATAATTTAATACTTAATAGCCACCCCTCATTCTCTCAGCTGCGCAATATTTCCTGCCAAGTTATATCTTTTATGCTGCATTAACATTTCTTTAACGACTCCTTAACAAAGTTAAGGAAGTGTTAAAGAATCGTTAAAGAGTCGTAAAAGAAGTGACTAGGCAACAGGCAGTTATACTAAGTCCACAAAGTAATTTTATAAATCAAGATGGTGAACGAAGCATAGCTTCTGTCTTGTAATTTCATTCAGGAAAAAGTTGAGTCAAACAAATTTACGAAGAGCAAGAAAAATTATGCGTCAGAACCATTATATCAGGTTTGCAAATAGATACAATACTGAAGAAACTATTTCATTAATTTCACTTTACTGGTCCATCAGTTCTAATAAAGAGGATTCTATATCGGATAAAGAGGATTTTATATCGGATAAAGAGGATTCTATATAGGATAAAGAGGATTTTATATAGGAGATTTCTTCTTTAATATCTACAATTTCTCTGTTTAATGCCTTATATTCTTTATTGTTTTTAATTTCAACTACCAACGTGCTGATCAGCAACATAGCGAGTAAAGTGATTAAGAGAACTTCTTTCATTGATTCCTCCATAAGCAAATTCCCTTTCGGGTACTTAGGTTTTTTGTTTTTTTAATTAATATGATTTGGCAAGACATATAAAAATTTTGCTGTTTTTATTGAAGGTCTGACAATGCAAAAGCATTATCTATCCTTCACACAATCCTTAGTCACATCTATATACTTAACAATATTAAACATACTTTTTAGAGTTGAAATTCTTGGCAAGTAATTTTTTTAAAAAGTGAAGGAACTTTTAAACTTGACATTTTTTTCTTGCATTTTTAGAAAGGTATTTTTATAAAAATTGTGATAATATAGCTATCAAGATTTAGCAAAAAAGAGGTGAATTATTTTAACTTCCAATAAATTATGGGATTCCCTGGCGCTGATTATAGGTTTGCTGATAAGTTTGTTTTTAATTGCTTCCCTCACGCAGATTATAGTTGGTGGTGCAGTTCTGGATACATTCAGTAAAGTGACTTTACGAATTATCAATATTTTATTTGGAATTTCCATAGTTTTAATTATCCTTATCGTAGTAATGGAAAATGGTTCTCCGGCAACAACTATGGCTTGGATTTTGGTGCTTATTTTTCTGCCGGTAGTGGGCTTTATATTTTATTTGTTTTTTGGCAGAAATTGGCGGAAAAAGCGTTTATTCAGCAAAAAAAGGTAT
>JAKQEK010000139.1 GCA_029558535.1 Bacteroidota bacterium
AAGGAGGTTAAGTAATGAGCACATTTATTCCAGCATTTTTTATCGCAGTATCGATAATATGTATAATAATTTGCATATGGTTACTTTCGTTATGAACAGAAGAATATTCAGGCATCCAATCACAACATTTATTGATTGGTACATCGCGAGCTATCATAGCGAAAATTATATCCACCGCAATATGATTAGGGATGAAATTCATAGAAGGTTACAAGAGCAGGAAAAACGATTGCGGAGTGAGTATAATCTACAGATTGAAAAAATTAAGAAAAAATATGAGTTGGAATATCAAATTAAAGAGGATGGATATATCGCTGAAATTATGCGATTAGAAGAACGGGACGATAGGCGGTAAAGGTGGCACAAGAAGGTGATGGAATTATATTACAGAGTTCGTGGCTGGGCGGAAGAGCTTGCTGTTATATCAGCGACAAATAAACATCATGATAAAGAAATTTTTGAAAATATGGCGGAATATATTGGCAAGCATGAGAAAAGTGATGGGAACATTGGCAACGTGGTTAATAAGATAGAGGACAGTAGTAAAAATGATAAGGAAGTATTGGAAGGATGAGAACAATAAGGAGAAAAGTAATATGAATAATAAGATGAAATTTGCAACACTTGCAACATTTGCAGCTATAGCAGGATTATACTCTCATCAAAATGCACGAAATGATAAAAGAATAGAAGAACTTATCGAGAAGGGGATTGACCTGGAAAAAGAATATGAAAAGATTATGAATAAATCAAGTGGATATTCGAAGTCAATGCGGGATTTGATTATATCACATGTTGAAAATAAGAGGAAAGAAAATGATGATACAAATAATCGGAAGCTTGAAATTTGAAAATAAAATAATTGGATTTTTGTTGATGGATGAAAAAGGAAATATCAAAATTAAAATTACAAAAAATATTAGCAGGGTAACGTTGGAAGAAAATAGTGTCATTGAAATTTCAATGAATGATTAAGTGGAAGGGTAAAAAATGAAAGTAAAAAATTGCGATGAATATAAAATAATTGGAGCTGATAGAATGATTTTTGACATATTCTGGAGAATGTTTCCGGGATATACTTTTTGTAGTATTGAACAAGCCTATAACATTATAATAGAAAAATTGGAAAAAGATAAATTGCAAGAAAAGGGAGAAAATGTGAAATGAAACGTTATAACCACGCAGAAGAAAATAATTTTGTGAAAGCATGCGGTATCGACGATGTTAGCATATCTATTGCTAAATCAATGATAATAGGCATACATGGGACGATGACAAAAAAATCTGAAACGATTCAAGGCGTCGAATCGCTTGCGAGGAATAATGAGTCATTTTTCCGTGCGCTGGTTATAATCGCATGCAAGCCTATCATTGGAGAAAATAAAAACAATTCCATCTATTAATTTTCTAAAAGAAGAACTCGGAGAAAAATGGTAACAATGAAAAATTATAAAAAATTAACGAGGTGGCACAATGTATCTTGACATCGATATCATCCTGCAGTTACCGGAAGAAAATTATTGCGAAGTAATTATTATTGCCAAAGTATCACGTTATGTACCGGAACGACCGCAACCGCATTGCCTTGCACCCGGAACCGCACTTTACGCTGATGATGGCGATTGTGCAGAATGCGATTATACACTGCATGGATTTTTGCGTTTTATCCCTGACAAAAAAAATCCGCAAGGCTTCATGGTCGATTTGACAG
>JAKQEK010000140.1 GCA_029558535.1 Bacteroidota bacterium
TGATGGTGAATTTTGGAGTGGAAATGTCATGGAAGCTTGCTTTTTCGAGACAACAGTTGACGAAGAATTGAATGATGATAAATATTCTATCTACACAAACAACCCCTACCCCAACTCCCAAAACCCCTGGGCAGGTTATGCAAACCCATACCAGAGAACCGATGTGGGAATATCCATCAACGGAATAAAAGGTTTAAACATTAGAGCATGTACATTTTATAATATGCAATACGGTATCTTATCTTACGATTCCAGATTTAATGTACAAGAAAATTCGAATTTTACATTTATGGATTATGGTATAAAGCTCGAAAATACCCACAACTCTATTATTAACAGCCACGAAATTTCAGAGTGCTTCTTTGATAACATTCCCGGCTATTTAGTTAGTATGGAGACGGGTCCCGTTGCTGACCCTAAAACTGCTGCTATATTTATCAAAGCCGGTTATAATGACTATATTCATAATAATACTTTTGGTAACATGAACACTGAACAAAAGTTCAATCATTATGGAATTGTAACTTTAAAAAGCTCAGTATTTGAGATAACAGAAAACATTTTCCGAAAGTTTGATAGAGGTATATATACAAAAAGTTCAGGCATTAACGGTGGTTTTATAGGTGCCGAAAGTAATTCGATAACCAATTGGTATGGGAATGAATTCACAAATTCATGGCGCAGTATTACAACACTAGGCGATAATCCCAAACTAAGATTAAAGTGTAATACAAGCATTAACAACACTACAGATCCGGATGAATATGATGTAAATTATCTGAATACAGGGACATTAGCAAATCAGGGAAGCCCATCTCCTCTCGGGGTGTCATACCAGAAACAAAGATTCCCGGCAGGAAATGAGTTTTTCCCTGACAATCAAGACTATTACAAAAGAATAGGTTCAACGAATACGTATTATACATATTATCACCATATAGGACCCGATGCGGTTATTCCTTATGTTGAGGCAAATTATCAAGATTTCATTATTCCTAACAGTAATAATGCTGCATTTAGATTTACTAAACAAGCTGCCTGTCCCGATCCATATTGGGGGCATATAGTAATAGGTGGCATTCAATTACCTCAACTTGATATCTCACCAACTAATAATAGCATAATGAGTTATCCTTTCAGCATTGTTGATAGTCTGCAAAATGCAAGCGATAGTTTACATCTAATAAGGGATAATTTAAACCAAAATCTTGATGATGGCAAAACTATTGAATTGCTAAATGATATTTATGGAAATACAGCTCAGGGCAGACTCAAAAATAAGCTTATTTCATGTTCTCCATTATCCGATACTGTACTATATGCTTTAATGTCTGAGTATCCTTTGTCGCATGGCAATTTTAAGAATGTAATGTTACTTAATTTACCGGTTAATCAAAATCTGGAGTATTTGTTATATACAATACTTACTCAAATACCTTCAGGAATAGCAAGACAAATGTTGGAAATGCAGGCATATAATCCTTTTGCAAATACCCCGGGTAAATTGGAACAAGAAATAAAAGAGCTGGAATTTGAAAAACAGTTGTTGCTAAATCATTTTATAAGACTGCTTACCGACCCAACACATAACAGGTACGATGATGCTATACGACTTCTTGAGGCGGAACAAAATGTCGCAGCAGATAAAATCCTTACAGGAACATATATTTCGAAAAATGATTATATATCGGCCACAGATAAGATAGCACTTATTCCTGACGTTACTAAAGAAGATCAGGACTTTAAAGCACTGAATAGCCTTATATTAACATATTCCGAACAAGGAAAATCTCTTTATGAACTTGACAGTACTGAACTTGAATTTATACGTGATCTTGCTTATGCCTGTCCGTTAACATTTGCAGGAGCGAATGCACAGTCTATTCTGTCATTACTTTTCCGCGAGGAATTTGACGATTGTCCACCGCCCATGGGCACAAGAACTGCCAAAATTTATGATGCTCATCTTTATGTCCCTGAAGATCCTGAAACATTTAGTTTAGGTGATAATTATCCCGATCCTGCTGATGATTATACAATTATACCTTATACTCTTGAAAGCGAGAATGAGGGTGTTTTGGAAATTTCGGATGCTTCAGGTAAGATAATTGCCAATTATAAATTAAGTAATAATGAGCATGAATTCAGGCTTAATACTCAGGCACTTGTTGCCGGAATATATAATTATTCTCTGATTAGTAATAATGGCAAAACCGAAACTAAAAAGTTTGCTATTTATCGCTAAAATTTATGTTATTTTGTAATTTACTTTAATTCAATGGTATGAAAAAAACATTGGTTTTTGCAGGAATAATAACCCTATTATTACTCAATCTGAATTTGAGGGGACAAACTTGGCATACATATTTTGGGGATACATTAAGGTTTTCTGGTGGGACTTGTCCTGATCATTGTCCTTATGTAGATGTCTTATATGTTGACCATGATACACTTTTTATGTCAGGGGCATTTACTTATGCAGGTGATCTTGAATTATGGGCTATCGCCAAATGGCACGATTATCAGTGGTATAATCTTGGAATAACCTACACTAATGATTATATGCAGTGTTTAATTAAATATGAAGATAAATTATGGGTGGGAGGTACTCTGGGTTGGTATCCCAATTGGAATTCAGATCTTTCGTTTTTATCCTGTTGGGATGGGAACTCTTGGACAGGTCCTTATACTACAAAACCAAACGGTTCTGTTTTTGATTTAATTGAGCATAATGATACCTTGTTTGCGTGTGGCAACTTTTATGAAATTGATGGTGTCGGAGGAGGAGCGACTGTTAAAGCTTATTATGATGGAACATGGATAGCTATCGGACATGTAGAGGTTGCTCATGGAATGACGTATGAAGTTTATAATGATGAACTTCTGCTTGGTACTAGGTATACTGGCATATACAAACGAACCGGAATGACAAGCTGGTCGGCATTTCCAGAAGGTCCAACGGGAATAGTCAATAATATGACTGTTGATACAATAAATAATCTTTTGTATATAGGTGGTTCTTTTTACTACGTTAATGATACTATTTATTCTCGGTGCGTTGCTATGTTTGATAGTTTTAAATGGCATTCCCTAGACAAAGGTGTTTGTGGAGATGTTTGGTACAAAGCAATGGCAATGTATAGAGGTGATTTATATATAGGAGGTATATTTGACACAACTGTAAATGGTTTACAAGTCAATCACATTGCCCGTTGGGATGGCTACAATTGGCATAGTTTGAGCAACGGAACAAATGGATGGGTTTATGCTCTGACTGTTTTTAAAGATACTTTAATTGTCGGAGGTAATTTTTACGAAGTAGGAAATTCAAAGCGTGCTTTAGCAATTGCAAAATGGCACATGCCAGTTCCTCATAATTGTGATTATTTACGCCCAATTGTGTATGCATACGAGGAATTTGGTACTGCTAAAGATACGTTTTATCTAGATGGTGGAGAAGCTGAGGTAAAATTTTATAATAATAATGCTTATGCAGATACATGGGAATGGGATTTTTCTGGTCTTGGAACTGCCAGTGTGAAAGACCCAATCTATACTTTCACAGAGCAAGGCGAGTACAATATACAAGTTACAGTAACCCAGGATGGCTGCATAAAAACAGCAAGTCGAACAATTTACATTCAGCTAGGTTCAGAAATACAAAAGCCCGAAACTCCCGAAATGCAACTTTATCCAAACCCTACAAATAACAATTTCACAGTTAAGCTTTATCTTGCATCATACAAAAATGTTGAATTTAAAATTGTCGGCACAAATGGCGAAATAAAAGAACAAATTAAAATCACCGGCGAAACCACTGTTATTTCCACAAAAGGATGGAGCCATGGGGTTTATGTTTGTAATCTTTTTATAGAGGGGAAATTGGTGAAGGTTGAGAAGTTGGTTTTTGAGTAAAATTAATTGTCGTAGTCGAAGCAACCGGTCTGAAAAAAACAATGATTGGATTAGATTACAAGAAATTTTTGTATCTTTGGATAACTAACTTTCAACATTGAAACTAACAATATGCTATATGAAAAAATTGGTATATATTTTATTGTTTGTATTATTTGTTACACCTCTTAAAGCACAAACAACAACGACAAGCAATATTAAAGCCCCTCAAATTAACATCCCCTCCTGCCTATATACAGGCAATATTTTCACTTTTACCGACGATGCCAACTTAGACCAATCATTAACATGGACTTGGCACATTGGAAATGAAGAAATAATTACTGATATAAATACACTAAATTACGAATTTACTGATTACGGATATTATTGTATGTCCTTAACTGTTGGAAATGAACAATGTGGATATATTACCTACAC
>JAKQEK010000142.1 GCA_029558535.1 Bacteroidota bacterium
GCATCAAAACAAATGCATTCAGAATCGAATGGTAGCTGTAGCCGTATCTGCCCTTGCCCTTCTTTTTGGGAACGCAATCTTTATATTCATCAAAAATTGCTTTCAGTATGGTTTGGGTGCGAGCACAACCCCAAACCAAACCCCTAAGTATTTAAAATTAACCATTGGAAATCTATTTTGCACATACCTCAACGGGATTGTTATTGTTAAGTATGTTAGCGATAATAGCGCCTGTTTCGGCAGGAACTATTCATGTTTATCCTGGTGGGGATATTAAGGCAATAATCGAGGGTGCACCAGCTGGATCTACTATATATGTGCACGCTGGAACTTATCCAATTACTACTAAAATAATAATAAATAAAGATAATATTACTTTAATCGGTGACGGCGCTTCATCAACTATACTTCAAGGGAATAACAAAAGTGATTATATTATTCAGGTCGTACTGGCAAATAATGTATCTATAAGTGGATTTACGTTTACACAGGGATCGTCTGGGATATACGCCAATCTCAATAATCATGGTGTCGATATGAATAATGGAAAAATTTTCAATAATATATTTGAAAATAACTACAATGGAATACAAGTAGCTGGGCACGATGAAACAGACCTCAGTAAATATGAAATTTTCAACAATTTAATAGTTTCGAATGGCACTGGCATCAATTTATTTAATTTTGATGCTTCAACTGTAAGTAACAATACAATAGTTTCGAATACTAACTATGGGATTATGATTCAGAATAAAAATGTCTCGAATATTAAAAATAATATAGTAGTCTCCAATGTTACGGGAATTTTGTGCAATAATAATGATAGTACGCCTACATTGACATACAACAATGTCTGGAACAATACAACAAACTATTCGTTCATACCTGCGGGTCTAACTCCTGGAACAGGCTCAATATCCAAAGATCCACTATTTGCGACAGGAAGGCTCGGGACATACTATCTTAGTACCTCAAGCCCATGTGTGGACAGTGGCTCAACATCTGCCGCATCACTTGGTCTTGACAAGATGACAACAAGAACTGATGAGCAATGGGACACAGGAACAGTTGATATGGGATACCACTATGTATCAAACCGGCTTGAAAAGAAAGGCTTTCCAATAGAATTTATCTTAAAAATTCTAAAGGGAAACAAAAATAATTAATATTTTTCTTTTCTTAATTTTTTTATAAAAAGCAATTTAAACAATATTTATCTTACTTATACTTATGGAAAAGTGCTTTGTTTGTGGTAAGGACGATGCCCTCACTGACGGCAGATGTATGGAGTGCTACCTAAAAGAATCTTTTCAATTTTCTATCCCCGGAAAGATAAAGGTACCTTACTGTAAAAGCTGTAATTCCTATTACACAAACAGGTGGAAAACGCTTGTGGATAAGATTTCATTCATAAATGAAATCCTAAAAAATAATGTTTCTTCAAATCGAGATATCGAGTTTGTTACAGAATTCTCTAAAACAAAAGAAGAGATACAGGCAAAAGTTGATTTAACTGAAGAAGGCAATATTTCTAAA
>JAKQEK010000144.1 GCA_029558535.1 Bacteroidota bacterium
CACCCAGACTTCTATTTCAGTAACAGCAACAGGAGGTGGGACATATACATGGAGTGGAGGAGCAACAACAAATACTGCTGCAAACACATTTAATACTGCCGGAACATACACTGTAACGGTAACTGCGGCAAATGGTTGTACAGATACCGAATCAATTACTATTACTGAAAACACAACACCACCAACGGCAGCTATTACAAATAATAGCGGAACCACTGCTATAACTTGCACTCAGACTACTATTTCAGTAACAGCAACAGGAGGTGGGACATATACATGGAGTGGTGGAGCTACAACCAATACTGCTGCAAATACATTTAATACTGCCGGAACATACATTGTAACGGTAACTGCAGCAAATGGTTGTACCGATACCGAAACAATTACTATTACTGAAAATACAACACCACCAACTGCAGCTATTACAAATAATAGCGGAACTACTGCTTTAACTTGCACTCAGACTTCTATTTCAGTAACAGCAACAGGAGGTGGGACATATACATGGAGTGGTGGAGCTACGACCAATACTGCTGCAAATACATTTAATACTGCCGGAACCTACACTGTAACGGTAACTGCAGCAAATGGTTGTGCAGCCACCGAAACAATAACGATTACACAAGATGTTGACCTTCCTGTAGTAACAATAACAAATAATACCGGGACAAACGAATTAGACTGTAATATATCAACAATCTCAGTAATAGCAGAGGGTGGTGATAGTTATCTATGGAATGGAGGTTTAACGCCGAGTTCTCAAAATAATAGTTTTATTGCAGCAGGCAGCTACATTGTAACAGTTTTCGACTCCAATGGGTGCACGAGTTCAGGAGCAATAATTATTACAGAAAATACCGACACCCCAAATATTTCAATTCTGAATAATACAGGAATTTATGAACTAGACTGTAATATTACTGAAATTTCAGTTACTGCAAATGGTGGAATAAGTTATTTGTGGAATTCTGGCACATCAATAAATACTCCTCAAAACAGCTTTACTATACCCGGAATATATACTGTAACAGTTACAGGATCAAATGGTTGTACTTCCTCTCAAGACATCTCACTAACTCAGAACACAAACCCTCCGGTAGTGCTCATTACCAACACAACTGGTACAAACGAGCTAAATTGTACAACAACTGTAATTGAGTTATTAGCTTCTGGTGCAGGGACATATGCATGGAGTGGAGGATCCGCTCCTGCATCTGCCTTAAATTTATTTAATTTACCTGGCACTTATACTGTTACTGTAACAGGAACAAATGGATGTACTGCTATGGAAACTTATACTATAACTCAGAATATTACTATTCCATCAGCGACAATCATTAATAACACTGGCACGTTACAACTTGATTGTAATAATGCGAGCATAAATTTGACTGCTGCTGGCGGAGTTTCGTTTATTTGGAGTTCTGGGTCAACAGTCAATAGTGCTACAAATGTTATTTCCAGTCCGGGAACTTATACTGTCACAGTTACGGCTCTAAACGGGTGTATTGATACCGAAAATATTACAATTAGTTATGTCAGCCCACCAAATGTAATATTAACACCAACTTCTGCTATTTGTGGTGGAACGGGAGGATCTGTTATTGCTGCAATTTCTGGTGGATCAACTCCATATAATATTGTGTGGTCAAACAATCAAACTAATACAAATCTAAATAATTTATCACCAGGAGATTATATAATTACTGTTACTGATGATGATAATTGTACAGCTACAGCTACAACAACAATTGCAGTAAGCGGAAATATCAATGCTTCAATTTCTCAAATACATGCAATTGGTTGCAGTGGCGAGAATACTGGTTCATTACTAGCTGAGTCAACTAACGCGGTTGCTCCAACACAATATAATTGGAGTAATGGTTCAACTAATCAAGCTATTAGTGACTTATATGCAGGAATTTATTCTGTTACTATTATGGACAGCTGGTCGTGTACGGCAGCTGCTAATACAGAGTTGGTAAGTCCTGCATCAATGCAGATAGATGCAAATATTTCAGGCATTTCATGTAATGGAGAAGCTGATGGTTCTATTCAAATTTTTGTTACAAATGGTAATTCTCCATACTTTTATTATTGGAACAATATGGGTAACACAGCATCGCTAAGCGGATTAGAGGCCGGAACATATTCAGTTACCGTAACAGATAATATGAATTGTAGCAAAATAGAATCTTATATTATTGACGAACCTGAAATACTTTTTCTTGAAGAAAATCATGAACCTGTAAAATGTTATGGCACAGCCACCGGAAGCATAAATTTAAGTGCGATTGGAGGTACAGCACCTTATTCATTTATTTTAAACTGGGGAATACAATATTCGAATAAAACAATGTATGAAAATTTATATGCAGGTACATATAGCGTAGTTCTAACAGATTCGAACGGGTGTGAAATTATTGATGAAATAATTATAGACGAACCAGCTGAATTGGCAGCAAGTATCATTACAACTAATCCGAGCTGTAGAGGAGGAAGTGACGGTTCTATTGAATTTTTTACATCTGGTGGGACTGAACCATACCTTTTCTCATGGGATAGCAATGTAATTGATATAAGTTTTATATCAGGATTGGGACAAGGAATATATGATATAAGTATTATTGACGCAAATGAATGCGTTAATCAAATTCAAGCTATTAGTTTGACAGACACAGAAATTGATTGTATAAAAATACCAGATGCATTTACTCCAAATTCGGATGGTATAAACGATCAATGGATGATTGACGGGATAGAATTATTCCCGGATTCACATATTTCGGTGTTTAATCGTTGGGGACAACTCTTGTATCAGATGCGCGGAGATGGTGAATTCTGGGATGGTACATACAATGGAAAATTCGTACCTACAGGTTCATATGTGTACATAATCAAATTAAACAAAAATAACTTATCATACAGTGGCATTGTTTCAGTAATTTATTAAAGTTTTATGTAGGATAAGTTCAGGATTTTAAATCTATTTTCAGATTAAGTATTATTGTTTAGTTAAATTCATAATTAAATATTTGTTTTTCTTATGGTAAAAATTTTGATAACTTTACCATTCGAAATTTTAATAAATATAATTATGAAAAAATGTGTTTTTACTTGTGTTATAAGCTTGATAGTTGTAGCGTCTTCTTTTAGCCAAACTACAAAGGTTTTAATCGAAACATCAAAAGGCAATATCACAGCAATTCTTTATGATGGAACTCCTTTGCATAGGGATAATTTCATTAAACTTGCTGAAGCCGGATTTTATGATGGATTGTTGTTTCACAGAGTTATAAATTCATTTATGATACAAGGAGGTGATCCCGATTCAAAAGATGCACCTGCTGGTAAAATCTTGGGCAATGGCGGACCCGGTTATACTATTCCTGCCGAAATAAATCCACAGTATTTTCATAAAAAAGGCGTTTTAGCTGCTGCCAGAACCGGAGATCAGGGTAACCCACAGAGACGTAGTTCAGGCTCACAATTTTATATTGTACAGGGAAAAACCTACACCGATATGCAAATGGACAGTATGGAAAAACAAATGAATACGAAATTTACAAACGAACAGAGAGATACTTATGCCAATGTAGGAGGCGTTCCTCATCTTGATGCTCAATATACTGTTTTTGGCGAAGTGATTGAAGGTCTTAATGTTGTTGATATTA
The DNA here is from genome assembly GCA_029558535.1 of Bacteroidota bacterium. Classification (GTDB taxonomy): domain Bacteria; phylum Bacteroidota; class Bacteroidia; order Bacteroidales; family ML635J-15; genus Bact-19. Next base: position 3,675 of record JAKQEK010000144.1, read on the forward strand.
TTGCCGGTGTCGAAACTGGTGCAAATGACAGACCGGTTGAGGATGTTAAAATTATCAGAATTAGCGTTATTAAAGATTAAGGCTGTTTCTAGCGTTTTTTTAATTTGGTTTAAAATTCTTATCGGTTAAGGTAATATGTGTATTTATGGATTATAAAGAAAAAGATTTTTCAAACCAATATAGAGAGCAGGTTAAAAAGTTTAAACCTTGGGGAATTCTGATTTTCGTTGATTTTATTTTAATTATTGCAGGTTTGCCGTTTGCATATTTTGTTTTTAATTTAAACTCGACAGGAATAATAATATATTTGGTTTTTTGTGCTTTATTATTGCTTGTTTGTGTCCCATTTTTTATAAATGTATTAAAATGTCCGAATTGCGGGAAATTTATGGGTCGTGATGTTGGTAAATATTGTTCTCAATGCGGAGTTAGGATAAGAGAGTAAATAATTTGTTCTGAATTTATTGTTGATGGAATTTTCAATATTTACCATTGTTCTACTTTGTTTGGCTTTTTTTGTCGCCGGATTTATTGACAGTATAGCCGGTGGAGGAGGCTTAATTACCCTACCATCCCTTCTTTTTGCAGGAATCCCTCCACAGTTTGCTTTAGGCACAAACAAACTTGCAAGTACTTTTGGAACAGGAACTGCCGTATTTAACTTTGTGAGAAGCAAAAAAGTAAATTGGAAGGTTATTGCTTTTGGAATTGCATTTTCATTGGGAGGCTCTTTTATTGGATCTCAGACAGTAATGATATTTAATCAGGAAATTGTCGGTAAAATCATAGTTTTTATGTTGCCTCTGGGTGTGGTTGCGGTTCTTATCCCTCGAAAAGGAATTATAAGCGGAATCGAACTTACAAGAAAAGATCTGCTACTGAAAATACCACTCATTTGCCTCATTATAGGATTTTATGATGGCTTTTTCGGACCGGGAACAGGCTCTTTTCTAACTCTTTCATTTTTCTTTTTTACCCGCATGAAACTTATTGATGCCACTGCAAATGCGAAAGTATTTAATCTTATGTCCAACGTGGGTGGTCTGACTGCTTTTATTTTAGGCTCAAAAGTTCTCTTTTTACTGGCAATTCCAATTGCAGTTGCTAACATGGCCGGCAACTTTCTGGGAAGCCGTCTCGCAATAAAGAGGGGCGAAGGTGTTATCAGAGTTTTCCTGATCTTTGCCTTTGTTATGCTGCTGGTAAGTCTGGTTTGGAAATATTATTTTTAGAAAATGCCAATTTTTTTGAGAATTATTATTTGTCTTTGTTTTTTTTGTATTTTTACATAAACATTTTTGCTGTGAACAAGTATTTTTATTTAATAGTAAATCTTCTATTTCTTTCGGTTTTATCAAATTTTTCATTTTCTCAAGTTGTTTACTACGATATACAACCCGATTTGGAGCTTTCAACTGGAAGATTCGGACCAAGCACGAACCTTTATTGCAGTTTACAAGAATTAGGTATAGACGACAGCATTTATTTCAGCATTAGCTTTGCAGCTATTCCTCATGGAGTGCTTCAATTTGGGATGTCTCCCTCAGATAGCATGTACATGGCAGGATATGGATTTGACATATATGAATTTGAAGCCACTAATATGGAACCATTAACAGGAATTGTTGATGAAATAGATTTTTCAAATACAATTGGATGGGTTTATTTATATTGCGATAATATTGGTTGTAATCACTATGAATTTGAAAATGTTGAATCAGGATTTCTTGGATTTGCTTATGTGATGAATGGAGATACTCTTTATGGTTGGATAAGACTACGCACAAAAACTCCTGATATAAATTATATGTATTCGTTATCGGTTGTTGATATGGCGATTAATCAGCAAAACGCAGGTGCGATTTTTACTGGAGAAGGGATCCCTCCGCTGGCCGAATATCTAGTAGCCCAAGATGTTTCAGATTTTAGAGATGAAAGAGATATTCAAATTAAATTCTCAAATGCAATAAACTATTTAGGTGTATCGGAATATCGAGTATTTGTTGTTCCATCGGAACTGGCTGAATCATTTGATTTGTCAGATGCTCAGGTAGTTCCGGCAGGGAATTATTTTTCAGTAGTACAAACGGACACAAATTTTATTGGAAATGTTCCTGCAGGAACAAAAGATTATCTAGGTAACGATATCCAAGAGCTAGTTCCATACAAATTATTTGTTATGAGTGTTGCGGATGGATTAAATATGATTGAGGATTATATTTCAATACCTTCAAATGAGATTGTTCTTGCTACATCGGTACATTCGGTTCAAAATGCTGAAGCAAATAGAATTTATAATGGGGGAAATTCATATACTGTTAATATTGGTTTTAGTTCTCCTGAAATAACTACAGGGATTCTTCATCACAGAATTTTATTTGTTGATTCAACAAATATGGATAGTTTAAATGTTGAAGCATTTCTTCAGGTTTTACCAGAAAATTATATTGAGGTTGAACTTTATAATCCTGTTTACTCAAATTCTTTTGATTATTCAATTTTAAAAGATATTGATGGTAATTCTCTGACTTATGACAAAGTTTATAAGGTTGTTATACTTACAGTTGCCGATATGATTGATGCAAATATTTCTGTTATTGTAATACCGGAATCAGATTTAATATTTGCTACTCCATGTAATTATGTTACAAATGTAAGTGTTTATGATAACGAAAATAGTGGGAATGCTTCTGACATTAAAGTTAGTTTTAACAAAGTGGACGAAACACAGATTTCATCATACAGAGTTTTTGTAGTTAAAAATGATTTAGCTGATAGTTTTAACCTTGAAATTGCGAATCATACTCAACATGAAAGTTATTTTGAAATTATTCCATCAGGAACAAATATTGAGATAAGCCTGCCGTTGGAATTAAAAGCCAGCGATGGGGATTTTATTATTGAAAATGAAATTTATAGAATATTTGTTCAATCTGTTGCAGATTTGGTAAATACTGACATAAACGCTTTGTCTCCACCGTCATATTTGTTGGTTTTGCATAATCCGGATTATTTTAAAGCAGGTCAATCGTATGGAGATTCTGTTAGTTATTTTGATTTTAATCCAGATTTAGTATTGACCTCACCCATGTACCCTGAAACTGAAGATTATATAGATTTGTTTATTAACAATGATGCTGTACCTGATGCTCAAATTGTTATGAGAAAAACACCAATGTGGCATGGAGACAGATGGGATGTTTATTTAAAAACACTTGATAATACAGAAGTTTGCGTAGTTGAAAGTCAAATAAATAGTTGCATGGTAATGCATGAATTTCAAATGATAGGACCTTATAATACATGGCACAGCGGAAATATAGAAATGGCTTATGAGTATCACAGTTGGGAAGGTGAAGGTTTGGGAGGTAGTTGGCACAACCTGGATAATGGTTATTTGGCACTGGCAAAATTTTCAGAATCTGATACAATTTGGGCGTGGTATAATATTTCCTTATACAAGGCCTATTCTGTCACAATACATAATTATGCTAAAAGTATTTACAGCTCGGTTCTAGATTTAGTTTACGATGCAGTTAAAATATTTCCAAATCCTGCAAATTCTTACGTAACAATATGTTTGCCTAATGACTTGATTGGCTCTGAAATAGAATTATATAGTATTCAAGGAAAACTTATAAGATCTTTTTTGGCAGCTAATGACGAAAATATTTTAAGTACTTATGATTTGAATTCTGGTATTTATGTAATTAAGATCATAGGTAGTAATCAGACTGTGTCATACAAATTAGTGGTTGAATAATTATAGGCATAAAAATCATTTTATTTTGTTGGTTTTTTCTAACTTGCACCCAAAAACTTGCGATTTATCACAAATATAAAATATTTCAGTTTTGTTAAAATTCTGAACTATCTCAGATTAAAAAGCTGTTACAGTAAACTTAAAAAAACAAATCGAGATAGTAAAGCTTTTGTATTGCCTTCACCATCATTCCTTTCATTTGAACCGACAAATTATTGTAATCTTAAGTGTCCTGCGTGTCCATCCGGAAGTGGAAAACTGACAAGAGAAAAAGGTTTTGCCGATTTTGAACTTTTCAAAAAAATAGTTGACGAAAATAAAAAGTATCTGATAAATATTTTACTCCATTTTCAAGGTGAGCCATTGATGCATGATCAAATTGGTGAAATGATAAACTATGCCCGGAAAAATAAAATTTTCACAGAACTTTCAACAAATGCAAATTTACTTCCTGATGTTTTCGATTCTTTGAAAAATTCATTGCCTGATAAATTAATTATCTCATTTGATGGCTTAACTCAGGATATTTACTGTATTTACAGAAAAGGAGGGGATATCAATAAGGTTTTTAAGTCACTGGAGTTGCTGTCTGGGTTATCAAAGAAACAAAGACCTTTTGTTGAATTACAGTTTTTGGTTTTTAGACACAACGAGAATGAAATTTCAAATCTCAAAAAAATCAAAGCGAAATACAAAATTGACAATCTCAGCCTTAAAACTGCCCAAATTTGTGAAAGTAGTCAAATTCCAATGTTACCTAAAAATGAAAAATATTCCCGTTACATTGTTGATGAAGAGACATTCACTCCCAAATCCAAATTGCATAACGATTGTCGCAGAATAGTTTTCGGTTCTGTTATTTGCTGGGATGGAAAACTTGTTACATGTTGTTTTGATAAAAATGCCGAATTCGTTATGGGAGATACAAATTTGCAAACTGTTAATGAAATTCGGAATTCAGAAAAGTACAAGCAATTTATTAAAACTGTATTTTCGCAACGAAAAAGTATCGAAATGTGTAGAAATTGCACTGAAGGGCTAAAAAATGAATGAAATTTATCTTGGCATAGGAGGAAATTTGGGGGACAGACTGAAAAATATCAGTACTGCGATTGGATTGATATCAAAGAAAGTTGCTGTGCCACAGAAAATTTCATCAATATATCTCACAGAACCCTGGGGATTTTTTCATAAGAAATATTTTGCAAATGCTGTTTTGATGTTAAGATCAAATAAGCCTGCAGAAGAAATCTTTAAAATAGTCAGTGGTATCGAAATTGAAATGAAAAGACAGAGAAACGGTACCGGATATCAAGGGCGAACAATGGACATTGACATCTTGTTTTACGGTTCGGAAATTATTAAAACCGAAGCTCTGACTGTTCCCCATCCAAAAATTCACCAAAGATTATTTGTGCTTTTACCAATGGCAGAAATTGCAGCTAATTTCGAACATCCGCTAATGAAAAAACACATTTTAGAATTACTACATGAGTGTAATGATAAATGCAAAATCAGAATATTAAAAAACGCCGGCAAATGAACCACGAACAATATATGAAAATGGCTCTTCAGGAGGCACACAAAGCCCTGGAGAAAAACGAGGTACCGATAGGGGCAGTGATAGTGTGTAATAATAGAATAATTGCCCGTGGACATAATCAGACCGAAATGCTGAAAGATGTTACTGCTCATGCCGAAATAATTGCAATTACCGCAGCATCAAACAATTTAGGCTCAAAATATCTTACAGATTGCACCATTTATGTTACACTCGAACCCTGCGTAATGTGTGCCGGAGCTTTAGCATGGTCGCAAATTTCAAATGTAGTATTTGGGGCTTACGACGAAAAAAAAGGTTTTACAAACACTGACCCGAAAATTTTACACCCTAAAACTACTCTCACCGGCGGAGTACTTGCTGACGAATGCAGCGAATTGTTAAAGGAGTTTTTCGCGAGAAAGCGAAAGTGATTATGGCTTTTCTCCATAATACTCATCCGGAATCTTTCCCCCAAACACTTTCAAATCTTCTTCAATTGTTTGCAATCCTATTTCTGCTCTTCGCTTGTTTAGGTTTGAAAAATCTTCGACTGGTAAAAGAACTGATTTAATACTTCCATCCGCATTTTGTTCCTGCGAAAATATTGTGCCATACAATTGCAATTTGCCGTTTTGAGTTAACCAGCGGTCGGTAATCCATGCATAATGAGCAGGTAAATATTCTCCTTCTTCGAAGGCCTTCTGTAGCATTAGATAATTTTTTTCTTTAATAGGTGGGTGAAGAATAATTTCTATGCTCGTATAAAGAGCATCATCCCCAACCAGTGATTGAGTTGGGAAACCATATTTGCGCACCAGCTTGTCAAAATCTTTTATTGCTTTCGACTGTTTTTTCCAAATCTGGTTAGTTGACAGCTTTTCACTTTTATCGAAACTAACATCAAAATAACTGTATTTCATTCTTTCTACTCCGAGTCGAAAAAGCGACAAAGCATATTCCTTATTTGCAGATATTGTAAGACTATCAAGAAATTTACTTTCTATCTTTTCTGTAATTTTTGCCCATTCCGTATTGTTCTTTCTCAGTATTTCAAAATCATCATCAATTAAAACAACTCGGCAATCGAAACTTATTTCATCAATAAATCTATTGAGATAAAGGTACGCAGAATCAGATTTGTTAAGCAGAGCGTAGCATTGAGCAATACTGTATAAATCGTGATAAGAAAGATTGTCGTTTTGTAAACTGTTAGCAATCGATTTCTGATAATCGCCAGCTTCGTAAAAACTATCATTTATCGGAATAAACATCATGTGAAATAGCATTCCCGATTGAGCTTTTACCGTGCTATTTAAAAGAAATAATGTAAAACCCAAAACGATTGCGCAATTAATTAATTTCTTCATAGTAATAAGAATGTTTTGTTCGATAAGTATTGTAAACAATAAAAATGCTTTTTCCATCGAAAACAAAGATAAATTATTATAACTGAGATATGTCGTGTTTTATTATTTGTGCCAATAATTTCCTGACTTTTTGGTCATCGTTATTTTTTTTATAATGTGATTAATTATAATCGAATCTGGCTCAACATATTAAATTCATCGTCAACTAAGTAAAGCAATCTGTTAAACGTTCTATTGGTTTGCTTTAATCCCAAATCCCCAACTCTAGGCACTTTAGACACTTTTCCCCCCCATTGTTAATAAACTTTTTAAATTTTCTATGGTTTTACCAATTGTGAAAATTATATTTGTCTGACCTAATATTGATTATAATATGAGCAAACTTGAGATTGGTTCCAAAGCCCCTGATTTTAAAGGGAAAAACCAAATTGGGAAAGAAATCAAATTATCTGATTTTGTCGGAAAAAATCTGATATTGTATTTTTATCCCAAGGATTCCACTCCCGGTTGCACTGCCGAAGCCTGCGATCTGAGAGATAATTATAATATGTGGTTAGCTAAAGGATATCAGGTATTGGGCGTAAGTCCTGATTCGGAAAAATCTCATCAGAAATTTATTGAAAAATATAATCTGCCATTCGACCTTATAAGCGACACTGAAAAAGAAATATTAATTGCTTATGGGGCCTGGGGCGAAAAATCAATGTACGGGAAAAAATATATGGGTGTTTTACGAAAGACTTTTGTAATAAATAAAAACGGAATTATTGAGAATATTTTCGAAAAAGTTGATACTAAAGCACATACTGAACAAATACTAAAAGAAACAAAATAAATATAAAATTATGGCAAATTCACCTGAAGATATCAGAAAAGAAAAAATGAAAGCCGTTCAGTTGGCTATGGGAAAAATCGAAAAAGATTATGGTAAAGGATCAATTATGATGCTTGGTGCCCAACCTATCGAAAATATTCCGATTATTAAATCGGGTTCAATCGGACTTGATGTTGCTCTAGGCGTTGGAGGATATCCACGTGGTAGAGTTGTTGAAATTTATGGACCTGAATCTTCGGGAAAAACAACCTTGGCAATACATGCTATTGCAGAAGCTCAAAAAGCAGGAGGAATTGCTGCAATTATTGATGCCGAACACGCTTTCGACAGAGCTTATGCCGAAAAACTTGGCGTAGATGTTGAAAATCTTATTATTTCTCAACCCGACAACGGAGAACAAGCTCTCGAAATTGCTGACAACCTTATCCGTTCCGGTGCAATTGATATCATCGTCATTGACTCAGTCGCAGCTTTGACACCAAGAGCCGAAATTGAAGGCGAAATGGGCGATTCCAGAATGGGACTTCAGGCAAGACTTATGTCTCAGGCATTGAGAAAACTGACAGGAAACATCAGCAAAACTCAAACTTGCTGCATTTTTATTAATCAACTTCGTGAGAAAATCGGTGTTATGTTTGGTAATCCCGAAACAACAACCGGAGGTAATGCACTTAAATTTTATGCATCAATCCGTCTCGATATAAGGCGTACAGGACAACTAAAAGAAAGCGAAGATATTACCGGTAACAGAACAAAAGTTAAAGTAGTTAAAAATAAAGTTGCACCTCCTTTTCGTAAAGCCGAATTTGATATTCTGTATGGTGAGGGGATAAGCAAAATGGGTGAAATAATTGACCTGGGAGTGGACTTTGAAATTATTAAAAAGAGTGGCTCATGGTTTAGCTATAATGACACTAAACTAGGGCAGGGCAGAGATGCAGTCAAGACAATTTTAAATGATAATCCGGAATTGATGCAGGAAATCGAAAACAAAATTGTAGAAAAACTTAAGTAAGATATGCTGAGAATTTTTTTTATTCTTCTTTTATTTGTTGCCACACTTACTGTAACATCTTGTAATAATGGAAATAATGGTTCTGTTAACGAAGATGTTTTAAATGACACAACATTAACTATTGATAAGCTAAATAAGTTGATTAGGCAAAATCCTAAAAATGCTGATTTGTTTATTAAAAGGTCTGAGTTGTATCTTGAGTCAAAAAATTTCGAAGAAGCAATTAATGATCTTGAAATTGCTCTTAAGGTTGACACTTTAAGACAAGATGTTTACGTTCGTTTGTCCGATCTTTATTTGTCTGTTGGCAAATCGGAAAAAGCTAAAAATATTCTCAGTTTATGTCTTCACAGATTTCCGTTTAATGTCAAAGCCCGAGTAGAATTAGCCAAGCTATATTTGTATGTTCAGATGTATTCCGAAGCAATGAAGGAAATTATGAATCTGGAAGCAAATAATCTTCAAAATGCTGATTCTTATTTTGTAAAAGCTTTAATATTGAATGAAACTGAAATGTATGATGATGCAATAAAATCATTGAAGAAAACAATAGAGTATAATTCGAATCATTGGGAAGCATATAATTTGCTGGGTATGATATACGCAAGACAAGAGAATCCTTTGGCAATGGAGTATTTTAAAACTGCTGTAAGATTATTTCCCGACAATAGTGAAATAAGATTTAATGCAGCATATGTATTACAGCAATTTGGTGAGACAGACAAGGCAATAGCAGAGTATTTCGAAGCCATAAATCTTGATTCATTATATTATCAGGCATATTTTAATCTAGGTTATATATATGTAAATGACATAAAGGATTATAATAAAGCGCTTGAATATTTTACTGAGGCTATCAATTGCGACTCGGTGGCTTATAAAGCTTACTATAATCGTGGCTATACTTACGAATTGTCGGGTAATTTTAAAATGGCAGAAGCCGATTATCGTAAGGCACTTAAAATAATACCAAATTACGACCCAGCAGTTAACGGACTTAATGATGTAATTGATAAAATGAGAGTAAAATAAAAGTTAAAATTAATAATGAATTAGTATGAAAAAGAACTGGCTGTACCTTTTGATTATTTTTGTCATAGTTTTTTCGTGTGGTCCAAAAGCAGAAAAGAAGAATTTCGATCCCGGATATTTTCCGGAAAACCAGTTGACCGAAGAAGAAATACAGAATGGGATTCTTACCCCCGAAATTTTATGGAAGTTTGGTCGTGTAAGCGATCCGCAGGTTAGTCCCGATGGTAAACTCATTGCGTATAATGTTACAAAATACAATATTGATGAAAATAGAGGTTATACACATATCTTTGTAGTGCCGGTAGAAGGTGGCGAGTCTTTGAGAATAACAGGAGGAGAGTATTCATGTTTTAATCCAAGATGGATTAATGATGGAAAAACGATAGCTTTTTTATCTTCCGAAACCGATACTGTTCAAGTTTGGAAAATAAACGCTGACGGAACGGGTAAAACAAAAATATCGGATTTTCCAATGAGTGTTAATGCATTTAAAATTTCTCCTATCGGCGATAAGATGTTGTTTTTGTCAGATGTAAAACTTGATGATACACCTCAGGATATTTACACCGACTTGCCCAAATCAAATGTTATAATGGCTGATGACTTGATGTATCGTCATTGGAATAGCTGGACAGACTATATGTATTCTCATATTTTTGTGTCAGATTTTAATGGAGAATCTGTGTCAAATCCTATTGATATTATGGAAAATGAAAAGTTTGACAGTCCATTAAGCCCGTATTTTGATGATGGAGAAATATCTTGGAGTCCGGATGGTACAATGATAGCTTATACTTGTAAAAAACTCAACGGCAAAGAATACGCGTTAAGCACAAATTCCGATATATATCTGTACTCGCTTGAAGATAAACAAACCAGAAATTTAACAGAGGGAATGCCGGGTTACGATAAATATCCGGTTTTTAGTCCCGATTCAAAGAAAGTTTCGTGGATAAGTATGGAAACGCCTGGCTATGAAGCAGATAAGGAAAGGTTATTCGTTATGAACCTTGAATCAGGATCCAAGGAGTATTTGACAGTTGATTTTGATTATAATGTTGCTGGTGTCGTTTGGCCCGAAATTGAAGGAAGCCATAATTCGATATTTTTTATTTCATGTATTAATGCTACTCATCAGATTTTTAGTATAGACATAATAACACATGAGGTAAGACAATTAACCGAAGGACAACATGATTTTACCGGTTTTGACTACAATAATGGTTCTTTAATAGCACAAAAAATGTCCATGTCTATGGCAACAGAACTGTTTGAAGTAGGGATGGACGGAACAGAAAGACAAATTACATTTACTAATCAGCATATATATGATAAAATCGAATTTGGTAAAGTAGTTGAAAAGTGGGTTAATACTACTGATAATAAGCAAATGCTTGTTTGGGTAATACTGCCTCCCCGTTTCGATTTTGAGAAAAAATATCCTGCTATTTTATATTGTCAGGGCGGTCCTCAAAGTGCTGTATCACAGTTTTTCTCATATAGATGGAATTTTCAGATGATGGCAGCAAACGGATATATTATTATTGCACCAAATCGGCGTGGTTTGCCAGGGTTTGGCTCCGAATGGAATGAGCAAATCTCCGGTGATTACGGAGGCCAGAACATGAAAGATTATCTGTCAGCAGTAAATGCATTTAAAGACGAGCCATTTATTGACGCAGATAGAATTGGTGCAGTAGGTGCAAGTTACGGAGGTTTTTCTGTTTTTTGGCTTGCAGGACATAATGAAGATAAATTATTTAAAGCTTTTATTGCTCATTGTGGAATGTTTAACCTCGAATCTCAATATGCTGCAACGGAAGAGATGTTTTTTGTGAATTATGATCTTGGTGGAGCTTACTGGGAACATAATAATAAAACTGCACAAAAATCATTTGAAAATTCTCCTCATAATTTTGTACAGAAATGGAATACTCCTATTTTAATAATTTCCGGCGGTAATGATTTTCGTATCCCATATACAGAAAGTCTTCAGGCATTTAATGCAGCACAATTATTGGGAGTGGAGAGCAAATTGCTTATATTCCCCGAAGAAACACATTTCGTGCTTAAACCTCAAAATAGTATTCTGTGGCAAAGGGAATTTAAAGCTTGGCTCGATAAGTATCTGAAATAGCATTTAATTGATTCTCAAAAAAACCTGCTTAATCAAGAATTTAGCAGGTTTTTTATTTGGTTACGAAATAAATCAGAGATATTATATTTCCTTTTGTCAAATTTGATTTGAGTGTTTAGCATTGTAGAAATACTTTTTAAAATATTATCCTCGCTGTCTTCGGGAAAAACAACTTTGCATCTTTGTGCCTTCTCAAATGCGTATGCATTCCATTCTTGTTCGAACATTGATGGTATTGCAAGTATTTTCTTCCCGGCTTCAATTGCCTGATAAAAACTTCCGTTGCCAGCATGACAAATGTACAAATCAACATATTCGGAAATGGCTAAAAAATTTACAAACCTTCTGTAAATTACTTTGCCCGATATTTTGTCCTCTTTCGACCCGCTTACTATAACAGTATAATCATGAAGTAATTCTTCAGATATAAGCTCCGGTACAATTTTTCTCCCCGAGCTTCCACTTGTAATAAAAATAACCGGCTTCTCCGAATTGACTTTCAGAGTATTGATAAGATCATTTTCATTTTCTTTGGAACGAAAAACAATTGGACCAATATTTATAAAGTTTTCCGGTAAATCCTTTAGAGGGAAGAATCTTTTATCATCACATAGAAGAGTAATATCACCGCTAAATTCATCAAATAAATCAAAGTATGGTTTAAGACCATGCTTAATTCTCAATAAACGGAATGGCCTATGTACTTTATACAAAGTGAATTTTTCTACTGAGCGGACAATCTTTTTCCACATTTCGGGCGAGACTTTGCTACTATATTGCATTGCCCGATGATTATGAGGAACTGGCCTGTAACCGTCGTATTGCTTTGTTATGTAGGAGTTTGCAATTGCTGCAAAAGGTGTTTTTGTAAGGCTGCAGGCTATTTTTAAACCTAGATATGTGTCTCCAATTACTAAGTCGGGTTTGTGCTTTTGTATTATTTTGTTGAGATTATTAATTACAAGCGAAACAGATTTGTAATTAATCCATGTAAAATCAAAGTTACGTGTTTTGTTAATAACATTTTCGAAACTTTGCTCAAAAGGCTCAGTCATTTTAAAATGTTCATGTCTAACATATTTGCCATGTTCTGAAGAGTATAAAAAAACAATTTCAAATTCATTAGATAAATACTTGGCTAGCTCGATGCACCTTAGATAATGAGCCATTAAATTATATGGTGCAAATAAAATCAGCTTTTTGTTTTCCATCAGCTTATTTGAAGCCTAATAAAATCACTTTTTAGAAAAAAAAAAGACTGCTCCCCGTTTGGAAAACAGTCTTTGTCTGAAATGTTTTTCGACTACTCAGGATGAATTGCTTCAACCGGACATACATCAGCACATGCACCACAATCTGTGCACTGATCCGGATCAATTTTATAGATATCACCTTCAGAAATAGCCTCTACCGGGCATTCATCAATACATGTACCACAAGCAGTACAGTCATCACTAATTTTGTAAGCCATTTTTCTTATAATTTAAATTAATAATAGTATAATTTATCTTTACAAACTTATATTACATTTTCTTAATCAAAAAGCAATTGCGGTTATTTTTTCCAACACCATACATATTTATAATCATTCTAAATAGAGAAAATAGACATAAAAAAACGCCTTTAAAAAAGACGTTTAAATATTATTAAAAATACTTGGCTCTAAAATCGGAAATTTCTGCTTTTTTCTCAACAGCTCCAAATATTTTATAAGTTTGAGTGGCATAGTTTCTCATACTACTGAGCTGATCAGATGAAAAGTCGGTTTTTTCAGGAGCTTGTACAGAATTAAATACTTTAACAATAAATACTCCACTATTTCCTTTGATTGGTTTCGAGATTGTATTTAAAGGTATTGAAGATATAATACCATTAACATTAGGTTCTATTCCAAAGCCGGGTAATGAAAGTGAACTAAAACTTACATTTGTTAATGTGTCAAACTTCAGTTCGTATTTCTCAGCGATTGTTTTTAGATCTGCTTTTGCACTAAGGTCTTTGTTGAAGTCAGCCATTATTTTTTCAGCCTTTTTATTATTTAATACAATAGGTTCAATAATTGTTTTAACATCCTCCAAAGGTAAAACGCCTTTTTCCCGAACTGCCGAAACTTTTACAACAATATATTTGTCTGGAAAATTGAATACCGTTGACACATCTCCTTTTTTTGTATTTTCGTCATAAACCCAACGGACAATATCTCTGGCGTTTTCAATACCACTTATTTTGTTATCAAGTTCATTCAATTTGCTTGCAATCCTTTTAACGAGATTGTTTTTAATGATAGCATCGTCAAACTTCTTTGCGGTGGTATTGTCAGCAGCAAAATTACTAGCTATTGAAAAATAGTAGTTAGAAGTGCGATCAGAAAAATGGATTTCTTTATTTAGCATCGCAAGTTTTATTTTTCTATGAGGTTTTGTTTGATCTGTTATTTTAATCAAATGAACTCCGAATTGCGATTCTATAACCACTAAATCTCCTTTTTTATTAGAAAAACATGCTTCATTAAATTCTTTAACCATCATCCCGTCGGTAAACCAACCTAAATCACCGCCTTGATTTTTAGATCCCGGATCTTCAGAATTCATTACAGCTAAAATTGCGAACTCATCTCCTTTCTTAACCATATTCATCAAACTGTCTGCTTTTAAACGGCATTGTTCAATAGTAACTGAATCATTAGGAATGAATAAAATATGACTTGCCATAACAGAATCGGGACGTTGTGCTACTTCAACTATTTTAGCAAAATAGAACATATTTCTGTCAAGTATTATTTCGGAGGTAGCACCCTCATCAAGTTCGAAAAAGTCTTCAGGTAGTCCTAATGGTAAATTGTCTTTTCCAATAAACATTTCTTGTGTTCTGTGTTCAGTATATCTATTTGCATAATCAAGATGTCCGTTATCCAATTCAATAAATTCTTTATACAATTCGGTTATGCCGTTTAGTGTTGCCAATGTATCTTCGGCTGAAGGTATAATGCTGAAAACTACATATTCAATATCTCTACTAGCTTTAGTTTCCATAAACATATATTGATGTTCATCGTAATATGCTTTGTAGTCCGATTCTGTAAGTTTAATGTCTTCGTCAGGGATAGATTTATAGGGTTTATATACAAACTCAAAATCGAAAAGAGTATTTCTTTCTTTATAATCCATCTCTGCTAATGCTTTTGGCGTATAAAAACCTTTAGCAACCATATTATTATATTTGGTGCTTAAACGGTCTTTTTTAATTATCAGCTTCCAATAATCCGCAATTATTTGATAACCGGGGTCGTCACCTGCTTTTTCGAAAAATCTTCTAATGGAGGCTGTATCGACTTGCCCTGTTTGTTGATTTGTAAAATTTTGCAAGATGATGTAATGAATATTGGCTCCGTAAAGCATGTCATTTAATTCTTCTTCGCTTACAGATAAACCTACTTCTTTATAATAAGGTTCCATCAAATACTTTTGCAGAATATCGTTCCATGATTGCTCACGAATTTGCTCATCTTCACTAGTTTCGAGGTTTTCTTTACGTTGAGCCACCTTTAGGAAATCACTATGCAATTTGTAAAATTCCATGAATTCTTGGTATTCTACATCTTCTCCGTTAATTTCAGCTACATCATTACTATTCTTGTTAAATAAGCTCTGAAATGTAGAAGGATCGATGATAAATAAAAAGAGTGCAACACCTACGAAAATTATTACAAATATTCCCGCTCTGTTTCTAATCTTTTGTAATACTGCCATTACTATAATTTTTAAATCAAATTCTTACTAATATTGCTCTAAATAAATTCAGGCTGCGAAGATAATAAATAAATATTATTTATGAACAATGAAATTAAAATAATTAAATAGTATTTTTGCATACTTAAAAAATATAGATGTTCAGGCTTATTTTTGACATAGGAAATACTAATCTCAAACTGTATGTTTTTCATAATCAAAAGATATTACGAAAACAAGTTTTGACAAGTGATGCAGAAGCAATCTCTTTTTTGGATAATATTGAATTTAAAAGCAAGATTTCTTTTTGTATTGTTTCAAAAGTAAGAGAGGTTTCAGAAGAGTTAAATCAATATTTACTCGAAAATTATTCTGTATTTTTTCTTAATTCAGATTTGATATTGCCTTATAAAATAAAATATAATACTCCCGAAACTCTTGGTCAGGATAGAATGGCTTCAGTGGCCGGAGCTTCAGTGCTTTTTCCGGGAGCAAATGCTTTGATAATTGATGCGGGAACTGCGATTACTTATGACTTCTTGTTTAATGGAAGTATTTATTTTGGTGGTACCATTAGCCCCGGTATTGGTATAAGATTTCGTTCTTTAAATACTTTTACCGGTAAACTTCCGTTATTGAATATTGATATGGATAAAGAATTATTATTTGGACAAACTACCAATGATGCGATTATTATCGGTGTGCAAAATGGTATTTTACATGAAGTTAGAGGCGTGATAGAATCATATCAGAAAAAATATAAAGATATTGTTGTCATTCTAACAGGAGGATATAGCTTTTTCTTTGAAAAGTTGTTAAAAAATCGCATATTTGCAGCGCCGGATTTGATAGCAGTCGGCTTAAATAAAATTTTGGAATTAAATGTTAAAGAAAATTAGTTTATTATTATTCCTAACCTTGGTGTCGTTTACCATTTTTTCACAGGGACGGGTCGGCTCTCCATATACAAGATATGGAATAGGTGATATTTATAGCTGTACTTCGGTACGAAACTTAAGTTTGGGAGGATTGAGCTATACATTACCTTATAACAATGACATAAACTTCATTAATCCTGCTGCAACAGGTCAGATAGATACATTAACTTTTATTTTTGATTTTGGTATGAATGGTGGAGTAAGGAAGTACAGTATTCTAGAACCCGAAGCAAATCATATTAAATCCGATTTTCAGCTCACACATTTGTTATTCGGGTTTTCAGTTTCAAAATGGTGGAAAACAAGCATAGGCCTGTTGCCATATAGTAATGTGAGCTATTTAATAAGAGCAAATGATACTTTGTTAAACGTAAATAAAGATTATTTGTATTCCGGTAACGGTGGTGTTAATAAAGTTTTTTGGAATAATTCTTTTACACCGATTAAAAATATGTCATTAGGAATTAATGTGTCTTATCTTTTTGGTAAAATATATCAGTCAAATGCTATTGATTTTGATGATGATAGTGGAGCTTATCTAAACATTGTTGAGCAAAATACTATAAGAATAAGCGACTTTGCAATTGATGCCGGTTTGAATTATACAATTAATTTTAAATCTGACAATTCGTTGATTTTGGGGTTTGTTTACGGTCATAATTCTGAACTTGATAGTCAACGAAGCACGATTGTGTATAATACGCTGAGCACGGGCAGTTCGGCTATTGTTGACACTGTATATCAATCAGATAAGGAAGATGGAACAGTTGGTTTACCACGCAAAACAGGTTTTGGAGTAGGCTTTAATCATAATAATAAGTTTTTTGTGGGGATGGACTACACAATTTTTAACTGGCAAAATTCAAAACACTTCGGGATTTCAGATAGTCTTAGTAACGGTATGGATTTATCATTCGGAATTGAATATAAGCCTAATGGTTTTAATGAAGTCTCTTATAATAAATTTTGGGAAGGAGTTAGCTACAGAGGAGGTGTACATTTTAATAATACATACTTTGCTTTGGCCTCAGGAGAAACTTTGATTTCTGATTTTGGCATAAGTTTTGGTTTGGGATTGCCAATGAAACGTTCTAAGACATCATACAATTTGTCTCTGCAATTAGGACAGAGAGGGACTCTGGAAAATAATTTAATTAAAGAAAATTATGCTATTTTTGGTGTCAGTTTTAATATTGCAGATATGTGGTTTGTGAAAAGTAAATATGATTAAAATAAAAAGATTATGAGAACTAAGATTTATTTACCTTTATTTTTGGGATTAATGTTGAGCATAAGTGTTATTGCTCAAGATGAGAAGTATGGAGACGATCCGGAATCTTGCAGAATAAACTTGTCAACTTATACTGAATTCTTCAATCAAAAGAATTATAAGGATGCTATGCCGGCATGGAGATGGTGTTTTCTAAATTGTCCGGAAGCTACAAAAAATATTTATATTCATGGGACAACAATCATTGAATATTATATTAATTTACAAACAGATTCTTTGAGCAAAGAAGCATATATTGATACTCTGTTGATGGTTTTTGATAATAGGATTAAATATTTTAATCAAAAACCTATGGTTTTGGGTAGAAAAGGAACTTCTATGCTAAAATACAGACCCTCACTAGTTAAAGAAGCATATGATGTATTTACTGAGTCATTTAACCTTGCAGGGAATGAGAGCGAGTATTTTGTTTTGGGATTTTACATGAACACAACAGTCGTTTTGTTTACCGGTGGGGTTATTACAAAAGAAAACGTAGTCGAAAATTATTCTAAAATTAGCGATGTCCTTAATTATCAGATTAGTAATGAACCTGATGAAAAGAAACGCGAGAAGATTGTCGAAGTTGCAAAATCTGTTGAAGATATGTTCGTTAATAGCGGTGCTGCAGATTGTGGAGCGATAATCAGTCTTTTTGGACCTAAATTCGAAGCTGAACCTGAGAATATAGAGCAAGCTAAAAAAATTCTTTACTTGCTTGATAGAGGAGATAGTGATGAATGCAAGCTTTCGGACCTTTATATTAAGGCTGCTGTTGCTGTATATAATTCTGATAAATCATCAACTTCTGCTCATCAGATTGCACAAGGCTACTTTAAAAGAGGAGATAGTGAAAATGCAGAGAAATTCTATATTGAAGCAATTGAACTGGAAACCGAATCATTAAAGAAAGCCGATATGTTTTATGAGTTAGGATTATTGTATTATAGTAATTTTAAAAATTTTCCTAAAGCAAGACAAGCTGCTCGTAGTTGTGTAGCTAATAATCCAAATCATGGCAAAGCATATATATTAATCGGAAGATGTTATGCTGCCGGTGGATCTTGCGGTGAGACTGCTTTCGAAAAGAAAAGTATTAATTGGCTGATAGTTGACCAATTTGTTAAGGCTAAAAGTGTGGATCCTTCTGTTAGTGATGAGGCTAATGAATTAATCGGAAGATATTCAGGAAGTTTCCCGACTCAGGAAGAAGGTTTCTGGGTTAATATTAACGAAGGGCAAACAGTTACTATTGGTTGTTGGATTAATGAAACTACTGTTGTTAGATACATCAAATAGTTGAAATTTTCTGTAAAACATAATACAAACTCTATAATCGTGCTGATTCTTTTAATCAGCACGATGTTTGTTTGTTGCAAGAATGATATTGAAACTGTTAATCGAATTACTGAAACTAATAAATTACCTTCTTTTATAGTTACAAATCTCGAGACATGCTTTAGTGATTCAGGTGTCGTTAAAATTAAGATATATGCCCCGGAACTTGTCAGATATGATAAAACTGAAGTTCAATATGATGAATATCCCCAGGGTATAAATGTAGAGTTTTTTAATGATGCGATGCAAGTTACAGGAACGCTTAAGTGTAATTACGCCAAATATCTTATTGCTGACGAAATTTGGGAAGCCAAATCTGATGTCGAAGTAAACAGCTTTGAAAAGGAAGAAAAAATAAATACAGAATTGTTGTATTGGGATATGAAAAAGGAAATAATATATTCAGATAAATTTGTTAGAATAACAACTGCTGACGAAATATTATTCGGAGAAGGCTTTGAGTCAAATCAAGAATTTACAAAATGGAAGATTTTAAAACCAACAGGTACAATAAAAATAAAAGATGAATAAAACTAAATTTAAATTTGTTGTTCTAATAGAGTATGCATGGATTCTAATGGCAGTTTTTTGTTTGATTGTAGGAATATACTACCATGGGAAAATTGGAATTAGTAAAGTTTGGCTTATATATTCAATGAGTGTAGTTAGTGTTGGCATGTTTGGTGTTCGGAGAATGCAAAGAAAAAATCTGGAAAAGAGAAACAGAAGAAATTTAAACTAATGGACTGGGTAGTATTAATTATTGCTATAATTTTTTCCGCTTTTTTTTCTGGAATGGAAATCGCATTTGTAGCTTCGAATAAACTTAGACTGGAATTAGCATCAAAAGAATCAGGTCTTAGCTCCAGAATTTTATCGTTGTTTAACAATAATCCTTCGCGTTATATTTCTGCAATGCTAATCGGAAATAATATTGTTTTAGTGATTTATGGTATTTTTATGGCAAAAATGCTTGCCTCTCCAATAAATCAATATGTAAATAATGAATTCTATGTTTTATTATTACAAACAATTATTTCTACATTAATTATTTTATTTGTCGGTGAATTTATTCCTAAAACTTTATTTAGAGCTGTTAGTAATTCGGCATTGAGAACATTTTCAGTTCCTCTAGTTGTATTTTACTATCTGTTTTATCCAATTGCAACAGCAACAGTATGGTTTTCGGCAAAAGTAATCAGGCTGTTTTCAAAAGCAAATATTGATTACAAAATAGAAGATAGGGTATTTGGAAAGATTGATATTGAGGACATTATTGAAAAGAGTAAATCAGATAATAAGCTGTCACAATCATCTCAGGAACTTAGAATTTTTCAGAATGCGATGGATTTTTCAACAATTAAACTTCGTGAGTGTATAATTCCGCGAAATAACATTGTAGCTGTCCCAATTAATATCGAAATTCCGGAGCTTAGAGATCGATTCATTGAATCTGGTCATTCAAATATCTTGGTTTATAGAGATAATATTGATCAAATAGAAGCTTATGTAACCGTTAAAGATATTTTCAAAAACCCCCAAAAGTTAAGAAATATAATGCGGCAGGTATTAATAGTCCCAGAAACGATGTCAGCAAAAAAACTCTTCGAGAATCTTGTTAAAGAAAATAAGAGTCTCGCTGTTGTTGTTGATGAATTTGGAAGTACAAGCGGTATGGTTACAATCGAGGATATTTTAGAAGAGATTTTTGGAGAGTTTGAAGATGAACATGACGCTCCTGAAATGGGAGTTCAGATTACAAATGATGGTAATTTTATCTTGTCCGGACGTCAGGAAATAGATGTCTTTAATGAAGAATATGGATTTGATCTTACGGAATCGGAAGAATACGAAACTATGGCAGGGTATATTTTGTATCATACTGGGGTTTTTCCCAAAGAAGGAAACGTTTTAACAATTAGTGATAATGGAAAAACATTTAAATTTAAGATATTAAAAGTACAGGAAACAAAAATTGACAAGCTTATGCTTTTTGATATTTAAACACAAGATTGTTTTCGAAGATTATTTTGTGATTTTTATCTTTATATCCTCATACATTTTTTTATACATTTGTGCCTCAAAAAGACACAGTTATGATTAATGAAAGCATTTTACAAACTATAGGCGAAACCCCGATAATAGAAATAAACAAATTAAACCCAAATCCTCAGACTTCGATTTTTGTGAAAGTAGAGGGGCGAAATCCCACTGGAAGTATTAAAGACAGGATTGCTTTGAAAATTCTGGAACTTGCCGAAGCAGGAGGTCAACTGACAAAAGACAAAACCATAATTGAAGCTACATCAGGAAATACAGGAATTTCATTAGCTATGATAGGAGCTATTAAAGGTTATAAAGTCGAAATTGTCATGAGTGCGGCAGTTTCGGTAGAACGTATTAAAATGATTGAAGCATTTGGAGCGAAGGTGGTTTTAACTGATGCGAAAAATGGCACAGATGGAGCAATTCGGAAAGTTAGAGAGTTGGTTGAGTTAAACCCGTCAAAGTATTTTATGACAGATCAGTTTTCTAACAAATATAATGGTGTAGCGCATTATAAAACGACCGGAGAGGAAATATGGAAACAAACTAATGGAAGAATTGATTATTTTGTTTCTGCAATTGGAACTTCCGGAACAATAATGGGAGTGGGAAAAGTTCTGAAAGAATATAATCCGAACATTAAAATTGTATGTGCCGAACCGGTTGAAGGACATTATATTCAGGGTTTGAAAAATATGAATGAAGCAATAATTCCGGCAATATATGACCCCGAAAAAATTGATATTAAAATAATGGTAAATTCTAAACAAGCTTTTGCAATGACCAGAAGAATAGTCAGAGAAGAAGGAATATTTTGTGGAATGAGTAGTGGCGCAGCCATGTTTGCGGCTATTGAAATTGCCAAAACTATTAGCAAAGGCAGAATTGTTACAATTTTCCCTGATCGTGGTGAGAAGTATTTAAGTACAGAATTGTTTCAAAGCCAGGATTAGAAATTTTAGATAAATAATTATTTAGTAAAAAAGCCAACACAAACCGTTGGCTTTTTTATTGCGGAGAGACAGGGATTCGAACCCTGGGTCCGCGTGAGCGGACAACGGTTTTCGAGACCGCCCCGATCGACCACTCCGGCATCTCTCCTGAAAATATGTTATTTATTAACTTCAGTTAAAAGTACTGACTTTTCAAGTTAAAAATATTTAATAAATATAAGAACGTACAACGGTTTTACTCCTTTCAGTCGTGAGCTCACCGCCAAATGGCGATTCGGTTCGAGACCGCCCCGATCGACCACTCCGGCATCTCTCCGGTTTCAGTAAAGCGAATGCAAAATTAACATTTTTTATTTAATGCCCAAATATCATTGTAAAATGGTGTTTTGTGCTGTAGATTCTGCACTCCGAAACCAGCCCGAACACAAATCCCGAAAACGCCATTGCCTAACTTTTTTCCCTCGTCTGCGCGGATTTAACTTCATTGAGCTCAACACCAGTCGGCGTTTTCGGTTGCAATCCGCGCCCTCCAAGGGAATTGGAGTAATTTTGCTTGAGTCATAACTAAGTTACAGCTCATTTTGAAAGAAAATACGGCTCAATATTGCGATTATATGAACCATAATGATTATATTTGTGAGCCGTAAATTAAAACTCTATGATTGATAAAAGAGAATTAGAAATAATGCTATTCTGATGCATTATAAATATTGCCCGATTTCATTTAGAACGGTTGACTCAGTTGAATATAAGAAAGCAATGCTTTTATTTTATGAACAGAATAGCATTTCAAGTTTTAAAGAAATATTTATTGACCAATTTAGATTTGCTGTAAATACCTACTTTTAACAATACTAAGTTTACAATAGTAATATTTTATTGGTTTTTAAATAATTAGCCAACTATTATTCAAAGATAATTCTTATATTTGTTGTAAGTTCAATTTCAACAACATGAAACTGTTTTATATAATTCTGATTTGTACATTGTTTGTGGATCATAAAATTCCAAATGTTACGCATAGAAAACATAAATGCTGTGATCTTATAGTCAAGAAAATTGATGCCCCAGATTGGATTAATGGGCGTACTGTAGTTTTTGTTGAAATAAAAAACATAGGTAATTCAGAATCGAAACCAACTAAAGTCAAACTCTTTGATTTAGATTTGAGCATTACTGAAGCACTTAAATTGGAACTTGATAATTCAATTATAGAAATAATTGAGGAGAATGCCGAAAATCATGGTCATTATTGTCAGGAAGACTCATACCTGTTTGACACTATATTTATGAATAATACAGGTGATTATGATTCTGATAAATATTTTGAGGCGTTTAAAGAAATACCAAGTCTTAAACCAAGAGAAAGTATAAGGATTGAATTCCAAATTGAAAACTATTGGATATACGACCCAAATTGCGAAATAGAAGTTATTATCGATCCCGATAATGCAATCGAAGAATGCGATAAAACAAATAATAAGCTGCAGTTTTTTGCCTGGGGATAAAAGTACATCGTAGGCGAGGATTTAACTTCGTTGAGCTCAACACCTGTCGGCGTTTTCTGTTGCAATCCGAGCCCTCACATTATTGTATGGAATACTACTAGTACAAATTTTGTTTCACAAAATTTGCAACAGTATGAGGTTTTTAGGATTACAAATTTCGCTTTCGCAAAATTTGTGATCCCAAGGGGGGAGGCATTTAAAAGTTAAAACTCAGCTAACATAGTTAGCTGGTTTTTGTTTGTTAAAATTTGCTACAAAAAGGAGTTTTTGGCGATTTTTAACAAACAAAAACCCATCGCGAAGCGATGGGTTTTAACTTTGGCGGAGAGAGGGGCTCTTTGAACCCACAACTCAAAGCACTACAATATCTGATTTCTTATAGTCAAAAGATGCTAGTCCACCGATTAGCACACCTTTTTTACTTTATACTTTACAACATCTAAATGAACCTATATGCATTACTATGCATAACATTACAAAAATACAAAATAATGTAAAGGAATGCAAGAAAAAAAAAGGAGAATTTAAAAGATTTTTGATTTTTTTGCGGTTTGCTTGTATGAAACGAAGTGGATTGTAGAGTTATAAATTTTAATTAATAAATTTAATGAAATTATCTTATCAAATACTAGCATTAATAATTTATAAGTTTTTTCTTCCATTCAAGCATTATTTGTCTATTGAGTTTTGCGATATTACAAAAAAACTCATTAACGACTAACGGATCTCCCTTTGGATTTTCATTTGCATTTCTAACCATACACATGGTACAAAAATCTTTATCGGGGCATTGAATACATTTAGGAAAGTCTTTATTGCGCAAGTCTCTTAAATATTGGACTTTTTCAGAATTATTCCAAATGTCATTGAGAGAATTTTCTTTTACATTACCAACAATATAATCCTGCCAGCCAGCACATGGATAAACATTTCCATTGTCTGCTATGCAAATAGATGAATGACAAACGCTACAAACAAAATCGTTTAAAGTTGTATTTTTTTTCTTCTCAACTTCTATTTCCATTTGCTCTAAATATTTTGGATCATTCGTAACTTTGTCCTTAAGCATTTCTTTGATTTCATTAATTGATAAACGGCAACTCAGATTTTGTGTTGTATGGTTATATCTTGCTATTATGACATAATCATCGCCGACATGAATTTTATTCTTTTCTGCCCATTTTATTACTTCACCATAACAGTTCTTATTTTGCTTCATTATTGGACAACTAATTTGCAAAGGAATATCGTTTTCAACCAGCTTTGAAATTGCATTTTTTGTTTTTTCAAAACTTCCTTTCATTTGGGTAATTTCATCATGAATAATTGGATTCATAGAATATAATGAGACTTGAACACCTAATAGAGGGTTCGCCTTCATTTCTTTAATAATATCATCATTAAGTAATGTTAAATTACTAAGAATATTTACTGAGAAATCATATTCTTTACATTTTCTTAAAAAATCACAAAAGTTTTTGTGTAACATAGGTTCACCACCACTTAACGTCAAATGCAATAACCTCATATTTTTACATTGTCTTAAAATATCATAAAATAAGTCAGGTTCAATATGGCTTACTTTATTATCATGTGGGATGTAACAATGTACACATCTTTCGTTGCACTTGCTTGTAATTTCAATGTGCAAATTTGTAAGCTGAGGTTTGCCTTCAAAGTGTTCTTCTAAAAAATCCTGTGTGAATTTTTCGGGATGCATAAAAGTCTTAGAAAAATCCTTTTTTATTATTTCGGATTTTAATGTCTTGTATGAAAATCTCGTGTCTTTTTCTTCGCACTCCTGCAATGTTTCGCCAGATACAATAAATCCATCCCGCTCAAGACTGCTATAAAATTCTAAGGCATCATTTTTTATTGTTCTAATGTCAACATCAGTATATAGCGTATTTATTTTTTTTGCAAGCTCATCAATGGTTTGTGGTTTTCTACCTAAAATAGATAAAAAAACGGCACCACTTTCTGATAGAATTTTGTCACCGATGTAGTTATCGTTATTACTAGTTTGTCTATATTCGAAATTCCTATTGTCAGTTAGATAACCAAAGGATTCATAATTTCTAAATATAACATTTGATTTTTGCTTGAAAAACATAATAATGACTCTTTTAAAATCAGGCGACGAGTTTTAATTGAATAAAATCGTCGCCTGAAAAATTTGTTCATTAACGTCCACCTGGTTTTGGTGGATTACAAGGTCTTCCACTGGGCTTACTGTTTGGTCGGCATTCCGCCATCAGTACAGTACTTTGTGCCAAAATTTCCGGTTTTTTGTAAATTACTTTTTTCATTTTTTTTCATTTTAATGAGTAATTTTATATTATGTATTAAGCAAAGATACAGAACTATAATCACTTTTCAAAACTTTATTTTGCATTGTTTTTAATATAAAAATACTGCCTTATTGGTTGTAGTTATTTTACAGTAGTCTGTATATATGCGGATAAAAATAATTATTATATATAGAAATATTATGTGCAATAATTATTATTAACCCTAATCCTTCTACTGGAGGCTTTTTCAATCTATTTTAATCTTCATATTATTGCGTTGTCAAAATTGTTAATAAAAAACCACCCATTGATTATCAATTACTTAAGATTTCAACTATTGATTATCAGACACTTACACGACTATACAATTTATTAACAATTGATGCAATATAATGCTATCTGATGTAGTTTTGTGTTAGTGAATGAATAGAAGGATAGTACAATGTTATTTGTAGGTTAATCATGAATCAGGAAGCGTATAGAAGTATTGACGTTGATGTATTTAAAGAAATTTTAGAAAATGAATTATTCAACAGTGATGAAAGCAAAAATGTAGATGTTTTAAAATTAGTAAAAAGAATAAGCACTGTAGAAATAAAGCTACAGGGATTAAATCTGGATATTAAAAAAGAATCATCAAGAATAAAGTTTAAACAGTATGGGTTTCGGGTAAAAGCTGATTTTAATATTGAAACAAAGTCGGATGTTTTTGAAAATGAAACTATTATAAAACTGATTCCGCAAACTGTGTATGAGCTGGAAGATGTAATTAAAAAGCTTCCTGTGCCTTATTGCGATAATGGTAAGAAACTCAAAATGTTGATGGGAGATTCATTCGAGAGGTTGAAAATTAAATCCAAAAACATATTACGAAATTCTGCAAATGATGATCAGATTGTTCATTATGCAAAAAAGAATATTCAGGTAGCACAACGAAACTGCTATGATGCCCGAATGTTTTTGGTTAAAATTCAAAAAACTGGAAATAGAGATGCAATTTTTCTTGTTTTTATGGCAAACGTCTTTATGATTAACGTTCATGCTTATCTGCTAAAAATGTTCAGTTCATATTATGACGACACGAAAAATGAAAAGGATAAACAAAAAGCTGAATTATATGATATAATAGATCTTAATGTGATAATGGAACCAGAGATTGAATATAAAAGAAGAAACGAAAAGAAAGAAGTGGAATATGACTTTGTTTTTCCAAAGTTTAAATGGAATCTACAAGTAAATCAACTTTTAACAATGATTTACGACCTCCAGCATGAAAAAGATGGAGATAGCCACCCGATACTTGAAGCTGACCCAAAAGACATCCAGGAAGCTTTAAATAGGATGTTTGTGGATCGCAAAGGAAAACAGTTGAATAAACTAACAATAAAGACATGCTTAAGTGAGAGTAGAAGTGACAAAAGAGCACAAGGCAACAAAAGAATTGACGTTAAGAAGTATTTTGACCTCTAAAATTGCAAAAAAAAGTCTTCCAAAAATGTGAAAAAAGTCTTCTGAAATACCTGAGACTTTTTGATTTTTTGCGAAGACTTTTTTGTTTTCTAGAAGACTAATTTTGAGATAAAAAGTTAAATGATTAAGAATCTGTAGTTTAGCTATTTAAAAAGTCTTCTCAGAATATAGAAGACTTTTTTTGCAGAAAATCAGAGTATTTGTCTGTTTATCAGTTATTTAAAAATAGTTTATAAAAAGTCTTCGCAGAAGACCATTTAGACTTTTTTGATGTTATACTATTGCAAAAGGTTTTTGTTGCAACAAACCGATAAGCCTAAAAGGTATTGGCCATACCCGGGCAATTGTTTAATTTTTAAAACCTTTTGATATGAATGTAATAACTATTGAATCGGAAGCTTTCAAACAAATAATTGATAAGCTACAGGGACTAGAAGACAGATTTGTTAAAATGAAAACGGAAGCTGAAACTCCACTTAGCGAACGCTGGCTTGACAATCAGGATGTACTACTATTGTTGAAAATCAGTAAAAGAACTTTACAAAGTTATCGTGATGAACGCAAAATCCCTTTTTCTCAGGTTGGGAATAAAATTTACTACAAATCTTCGGATGTAGATAAATTTCTGAAGAGAAATTACAGAAAAATCAACAACTTTTAAGGAGAAGCAATGATGACAAATGTAAGCATATACGAAAAATTTAATAAGATTATTGCAAATAGATCTATTGAAACAATACTCGAGTTAATTAGAAGCGAAAAGTTTAAGCATCATATTGACACATTACGAAAACTTATAAGTGAGCAAAAAGAATCTGAGTACACGGCAAAGAAAAAGTCTTTGCCGGCTTTTACTCCTTCCGGAATGTTTAGCGGAGGGCGAAAAAGCAATCTTCTCGTCGAGTATTCTAGGATAATAATTCTTGATATTGACAAACTTGAAAGCATTAAAGATTTACGCGAAAAAACAGAAAAATGTATTTATACTTTTGCCTGTTTCGAAAGTCCGAGTGGCAAAGGTTTGAAGATTCTAATCAAAACAGACAACAGCCTTACAAAACATCGAGAAGCATTTCTGAAAGCACAGGCATATTACGAAAAACTTCTTGGGGTAAAAATTGATCCTTCAGGTAAAGATGTTACTAGACTTTGTTTTATGTCTTATGATCCAAACTTATATTATAATGCAAACTCCGAAATTTTCAAAATTTTACCTGAGAGAGCAATGAAGAATGATGTGGAAAAACTTATTGAACAGCTTGAAGGCAAACGCATTGACATTACCAGGAATTACGAAGATTGGCTTAAGATAGGTTTTGCATTGGAAAGCGAATTTGGAGAAACTGGACGTTCGTATTATCATGAAATAAGCAAATTTAATACTGATTATAATTCCGAAAATTGTAATGAGCAATACAACAGATGTCTAAAAAACAACAATAGCGGAATAACAATTAAAACCTTATTTCATATTGCAAAACAACATGGGATAGTAATTCGTTCAATAAATCAAAATTCTGTTGAAAGCACAAATAGTAATGTGCAAAACGATAATTCAGCAAACAAAAAAGTTACCTCAAACAAGTTTATTATTACTGAAGAATATCTGAGCAAGAATTTCGATTTGCGTTACAATGTAATCAGTAATAAGTTTGAGTATAAGAAAAAGGATGATCGTGAATGGCAAGAAATGAACGAAAACAATATGTTTATCCAGCTTCAGAAAGACAATATAAACATAAGTCTAAACCATTTGATAGCATTATTGAAGTCAGATTTTGTACAAAGATACCATGTCTTTCGAGAATATTTTGAAAGTCTTCCGGAATGGGATGGTACAACAGATTATATTTTAAAACTCACTTCATTTTTGATTACAAATGACAGAGCACGTCTTGAGAAGCATTTCAAAAAGTGGCTTGTAAGAGCAGTAAAAACTGCAATTGATGATAATTACTTCAATAAGCAGGCATTTGTTTTAGTGAGTACAAAACAGAATAGTGGTAAGTCAACTTTTTGTCGTTTTTTATGCCCCACTGAGCTCAAAGATTACATTACAGAGAGTATTACCACAGACAAGGACAGTATGATAGCAATAACAGAGAATTTCTTGATAAATCTGGATGAGTTATCACAAGCCGACAAAGCTGAAATAAATGCTTTTAAGTCGATGTTTTCAAAAGACAAGGTAAAAGCAAGGTTAACTTACGATAAACGACCAACAGTACATTCAAGGCGTGCGAGTTTTATAGGTTCTACAGACCGATGGGAATTCTTAACAGATGAAAACGGCTCTGTTCGCTGGTTATGTTTCGAGATAGAGCGAATTGATTGGAATTATAGCAACGAAGTTGATATTGATGATGTTTGGTCTCAAGCGTATCACCTGCTAACCAAAGTAAAATATGAATTCGAGCTTACGGCCGACGAAATAAAAGAAAACGATTACATCAACAAAAAGTACCAGGTCTCAACTCCGGAACGTGATCTTTTAATGAAATTCTTTACACCTGCAGACGAAAAAACCGGTGAATTTAAAACTGCCACGGATATTCTCGAATTTATTTCCGAAAGGACTTCAATAAATTTAAGTCCGGTTAAGATTGGTAAGGAGTTGAGGTTTTTGGGGTTTGAGAGGGTGTCGAAGAGGGTTAATGATAACTTGCCTGCTTATGGCTATTTTATCAGATGCACTATTGATTAGTGAAAAGATTAACAAGACTACAAAGACATTATAAGTCGAAAAATGTGTATAAATTAAAATACTCGCATGGCATTAATATTAAAAAAGCTTTTGAAGCAGTAAAGAAATCCTAATGGTGAGATATGAGAGATTGTGAGAGGTTTGATTTAACGGTTGCAGCTATGTGGAGTGCGAGAAAGGAATAACGATTCTTTCGTAAAAGTTCCCACTGAGCAAGAATTTTTTATTTTGTTTTTAATTTTTATAGCAAAAGCCAAATCAAAAAATTTGGCGATGTTTTGAAACGCGACTCACGACCAAGTTTCCACGCTTCGAGCATTACATACAGGTATTGTTTGCTGCTGCCCTTTTATATAAGAATTTGACTAAATTTAAATACATCCATTAAAATAACGACAAATGAAATCCTTTAACCATTTTTCTTTGCAAATTTGCTGTAAATCTGACACAAACGTTTCTATATGCTTAATATAAAAACCTGTTTTATGTTCATTATATTTAGTTGTCGCATCATCAAAAGAAATAAATTGTTCTGTATATTTACTTACAGCATCTTGACACTGTTGATTTTTTTTCGGGAATAAATAAACAAAAAATCCTTCTGCATATTTTGTATTTTCATGTCTTATGTGAGATATTGAAAGCAAATGGTCACGCCATATTTGCTCTAAAGGTTTTTCTTTTAGATATTGAATACTGTTTTGTTTGAATAGTCCAGAGTCATTTGTAAGTTCTGCATATCTTGTTTTATATTTGGCAGGTGCATCATTTAAACTTTCAGCATATTTTACTTCAATGCCTATAAAACCGATATGACCTGTATAAGAAATATATTCAATAAAAACATCAAATGCAGAATGGTCACAAGTATAACTACAATCTCCTCTTCCATCAGAATGTTCAAAAATTATTTTTTGAACACTCTTGATTCTATTTGGGAATTGACCATTAAGAAACTCAGTAGCTAAATCTAAATTAAGCGATAGTTCTGCGAATAAATTAAAGGCTAAAGGCTGACTTGATAGTAAGTTTGTGTAAAGCCTTGTTTTTAATATTTTAGCCCCTTTCTCTTTCGTTTTAAGAGCATTGGCTACTACTGATCTAATATTATCTGACAAAAAATTATACTGCTTATCAAAAGCGAAAGTTTTTTCAATGTAGTTACCTAATTCAACATCTTTGCATGTTCCATCCTTTTGTTTTTGCTTATATGTACCAATTGGAAATTTACATTCGATTCTCCAAGAGTTTTGTTGTTCTCTTGCCCAAGCTGAAAACTCTGTATCTCCTTTTACTTTTTTCATTTTTAAATATTTAATTGTTATGTACTTCTATTGTCATTGGAGGCTTCTTAGGGTTGCAGCTAACTCGTTTATATATTTACATCAGTGCACGAACCTATCCAACAAAAATAAATATGATACACCTTTTAATTATAATTCGTAAAGCTATACAAAAATTTTAAATTTATTTCCTGACTTCATACGCTTCTCAAAATTAGTGCGGTAAAGAAAGTCTAACTTATTGATAATAAGTCAAATAAAGTTTGTAATTTTGCATATTTACCGCACTAACGGTCTTTTTGCTATGCTTAGAATTAGAAAAGTAAAAACAAAATCTGGTGCAATTGCAATTCAAATTGTTCAGTATGTTGGTCACAATGTTAAAATTATAAAGCATATTGGAAGCGCTCACAACAAAGAACAATGTAATGCCCTGCTTTCATTAGCTACCGAATGGATTGAAAAACAACTTGCTCAGACAACTTTGTTTCCGATTGAAAAACAAAAAGTACTTTTTGTTGAAAAGGCCAATTGCATTGCAGTTACACACAATTTTGCTTATCAGTTCTTTTTAAAATGTATTGAGGCTTGTGGATTGTTGCAATTACCACAATTATTGATAGATTTGGCGATTATGAGATTAATAGAGCCTTCATCTAAATTACAAGCAATAAATCTACTGTCTCGCTATTTTGGGAAGCAATATTCTCAGCGTATTTACCAGACTATTCCCAAATTTATTGATTACAAATCGACCATCGAAATTCACGCATTCAACACCGCTAATGAGGTTTTTGAAGAGCAATTCTACTATGTGCTTTATGATGTTACGACTCTGTATTTTGAGTCTTTTAAATCTGATGAATTAAGGATTCAGGGTTTCAGTAAAGACAATAAATCTCAGCAACCACAGATAGTAATTGGATTGCTGGTTACTCAATCAGGCTTTCCATTATCATACAATGTGTTTCCAGGCAACACTTTTGAAGGCAAAACAATGCTTCCTGTCATTGAAAATTTTATTGAGATGCATCCAAATACAAAGCCCATTGTTGTTGCCGATGCAGCAATGCTTGATAAGGAAAGATTAGCAGAATTGCGAGATATGAAAATATCATACATTGTCGGAGCTCGATTGGCAAACGTAAATATAAAGCTGGTAAAACAGATTCATACGTCTTTAAATACTAACAAGGGGGCAACAATTCGTATGAAAACACAGCACGGCGACCTCATTTGTGACTTTTCAATGAAGCGCTACAAGAAAGAGTTGAACGACTTGACCAAGCTGATTCAAAAAGCAGAAGATCTCGTATCTAAGCAGTCTTTAGGCAATAAAGCCAAGTTTGTTAAGCGTGTGTCAAAAGAAAAAATAGAACTTAATACAGGACTGATTGAGAAAAGAAAATTGTTATTGGGGATAAAGGGCTATTGTACAAATTTGTCTGAGGTACAGCTGTCAAACAGTACTGTGATTGATAGATACCATCAACTCTGGCATGTAGAACAATCTTTTAGGATGAGTAAATCTGATCTTGAGGCACGACCTATTTACCACCGTAATGAAGATGCAATCCGCTCACATGTCCTTATTTGTTTTGTGGCTTTAATGGTCGAAAAATACCTTGAGCTAAAAACAAATACATCTCTTAAGAAAATCAGAATACTGGTTTGGAACCAGACTGAATCACACATTCAAGATACAATAACCAAAGAAGTATTCAAGTTCTCTTCACCAACTTCAGAAATATTGAATACTCCATTAGCATCTCTGATAAAAGAATGGAATCTTCTACCGCACTAATTGTATGAAGTCAGGAAAATAAATATGATACACCTTTTAATTATAATTCGTAAAGCTATACAAAAATTTTAAATTTATTTTTCAAAAAAACTAAAAAAATACCAAAAAATACCAAAACCACTTACTACATTACTACTATCCTCTATAAGTATTGAAAATAAAGAAGTATTATGTAGTATGTTTATTTTTTTTATTTACTACAAGTTACAACAAAAATAAAAAATAAGTAAAATAGTAAGATGAGTAAGTAGGTTTTTGACCTTACAACAGTATTTAAGATATTGATTACCAATTGGTTATGTGGCTAGTAGTAAGGTAGTATGTGATTTTTTGAAAAAAAGTTTTTATTACGATTTTTTTTAAGGTTCCCATCGAGAGATACCTCTTTTGAGAGCTGTGTACTCAACTGCTTCTGCTAATGTATTAAATAATGAATTCTCCCAGTTTTCATTTGTTGTATTTTCTCCAGTAAACCTGGCAGAATCATTAAAAAAACGAATTGGATAATTTTCCTTGTAGATTTTCCAATAATCAATTATGACATCTTTTCTTTTTACAATAATGTTTCTAGTTGGCAATCTATCTCGTTTTTGATTATTAACTTGAGGACTTGTTGGCAAAAGATTCCACAAATCGTTGTTGTACCATAAACTGTAAGGTATAACATGGTCGATATCAAAACTATTTGATAATTCTTTTCCAGACCATGCACATTCTAAATTTGTGTAGTTTTTAAAAGTATTTCTTGCTAATAACACATCACGTTTGTCAATATTTTCCATGGTTAGTAAATCAATTATATGACCAGCTGAGACTTCGTCTTTAGAGAGCTTTTTTGTAAGTTCTGCCCATCTTAGTAATGATGCATCGTATATCCAAGATCCCATTAAAACAAACTCTTTCCATAAATCGGATGATAGTTCCAAACATTTAAATTGCTTATTATAGGTAAATATATCAATGTCATTATCTATTCCACCAGAATGTTTAATTGGACCATCAATAATTGTCCGCTTAATGATTTGACGCAGACGATTTAAATAATTGTGCATATCTGAAGGAACCGAGTTGTTTTGTAAATCCATTATAAAACGTGACAAAAAACCATCATTTGATTTGTAATGATTAATTATGGGAAGCATTGGTTTTCTAAACGCAACTGGCTTATCAAACTCAATAGATTCATTTTGTATTTGTGGGATAAAAACTTTTGATTCAAATATTGGCCAATAATATTTAATCCATTTATCAACTATAAAATCAATTGGAATATGAACTTTGTTGTTACTATGCCACAATACAGAATTGTAATTATTATTGGCAATATCAGCAATTGATCTTATTAAAGCTAACTTATATGTTGCTACTTTTTTATCCTTGTTAATTATAGATTCAATTATTGAAATTGGTTTCGTACCACAGTTACTATCAAGATTAAATAACAAAACCAACCATTTTTTTTCGACTCTACCAAGACTATCAGGATTGCACCATTTATTTATTAATCTAAATCCAATTCTTTCACATAAAAGGATTAACTTGTTTGGAATTATTTGATTCAAAAATACATTATGATGATTTACTGGTTGACTGTTTTCATAAATGGGGATAGAAAGTAACAATTTGCCATTATCTTCAAGCAATTCTCTGAAGCGGAAGATGCTATTAAAAATTTCATCATTGCTAAGATGCATTAAAACAGCAGTACAAATAATAGATTCAAATTTGGATGAGACATTTGTCAGAGAGGGTAAAGAATCTACTGATATTTTATCTTTTAAATGAGGAAATTTTTCACCAGCATATTTAACAAATCCACTGGAAGCATCAACACCATATGTGTCATATCCTTGATTATAGAGAATATTTAAATCTCTTCCTGATCCAAAACCAACATCGAGGACTTTACCTTTTTGTAAATGCTGAAAGTACAAGGAGATTCCATCTTGAGCTGTCAGGTAATAATCACCTAATTTGTCAGCATTTGCGTCATAATAACTAATTGTTGATGAATTCATTTAACAAAAATAAAACAATTTTGTTAAATACATACTTTTTCTATCACCACCTCACCCCCTCCAAATAATCCTCTCCTATTCCATAGAGTGAAAATATCTCCCGCTTCAACCGGACAAGGTTTACAACATCCTCCATATTATATTTGAGAACCTGTTGCTTTTTGTATGGGTTGTTCCAGTCTTCGGAGAGTTTGAAGATGTTGGATTTATATTGTTGTTGTGAGCGTTTTATTTCGAATATTTCTTCGAAGTATGCAAGTTTGTAGGAGTCCATTCCCGGCATAATGTCACGGAAGACTTTGAGGAGATTTATGCAACGGAAGTTATTGCGGATATCGAGTCCTGTGGATTTTTCGAGCATTCCGATATCTGGTCCGTAAAAATAAATATAGCCATTAACTGGTTGAAGCATGCGTATTATATTATCAATATTGAGGCTTTCGTCATAGAGTTGAGCATAGTTTGTAATTGAGTAGGCATATCCTACCAAAAAAAGCTCTTGGTTAAAAAACCATTCGAGATCAATATATAAATCTGTCATTTGTATTTTTTTGTAAAGTTAGTTTGTAAAAATTAGGATAATTAGCATTATGTTGCGATAGCATTCGTTGAAGCCCCTTTGCATTTTGCATTTTACCACATACACTTTATATTTGTAACAATGGAAACAAAGCCAACATATACCATCCAAGAACTCGCGGATTACTACGAAACCACACCCCGCACAATCTACAATTGGCTTACTCCAATCCGCAAACAACTCCTCGAAATGAGTCCAGGAAAACAAAGATTAAGGATTTTGTTGCCGAAACAGGTGAAGATGATTAGGGAGTTTTTGGGATAAACAGTAGTTTTTGTAATAGTTTTATACATTATTCAAAAAATGTGGGATTTTGTTTGGTGGTTTGGGAGGGATTTTGTATGTTTGGGAGAGGGAAAATTGTAAATAAAAAATGCTTGTGTAATTAAGATGGAGTATTTGAAATATTAATTAATAGATTATGACAAAGAATTACAGACAATTAGCAGAAAGTATTCGAGGACGACTAAACCCTGAAAATTTCGCATTAAAAAAAGCGTTTTTGGACGAACTTTCAACAATTTCATATAGTGATGTATTGACCTACATAAGACTTGCAATGAAAGGTGTTGAGCCTGAATATACACAGAAAAGTAAAGACGCAGGAGAAAGAGTAAAAGAACATCTAGGAAAAGTGTTAGAAGATG
Source organism: Bacteroidota bacterium (assembly GCA_029558535.1). Taxonomy (GTDB): domain Bacteria; phylum Bacteroidota; class Bacteroidia; order Bacteroidales; family ML635J-15; genus Bact-19. The sequence goes on from JAKQEK010000144.1 coordinate 39,945, forward strand.
TTTCATTTAAATATCAGGGTTCTGTAATGACAGACACCCACATTAAAGGATATAGCGATATTGACTTGCTAACGATTTGTGAAAAATTCTACCAACCCGACACAAGGAGCTTTAAGTCGATTATTGAAACTCCTGAAAGAAGAGCGAAATATAGACAAACCTATATTGACAAACTTCAAAGAGAAATAAACTTAACCTCATATACAGGAAATGCATTAGACGATTTAAGAACATTAAGAAGAGACAGCGAAAGAATTCTTTCAGACGTTTATAAAATTCATGACTTGACAAAGCCAAAAGCTATAAAGATAAAAAACCTTAGTCTAAATCGTGAAGTTGATATTGTTATTGCCAACTGGTATGATGATGTTTCTTCTGTAATCAATGATAAGGGCGATTATAGGGGTATTCAAGTTTACAACAAAGAATCACATTCAAGAGAAAGTGCTGATTTTCCGTTTCTGAGTATTAAAAGAATAAATGAGCGTAGTTCTGAAACAAATGGAAGACTAAAAAAAATGATAAGATTCTTAAAAAACAGCAAAGCTAATTCTAACCTCGAAATTGATTTAAGCAGCTTTGATATTAATGCAATATGTTATGATATTAAAGTATCAGATTATCAGAACTTGTCTTTCTATGAACTTGTTCCAGTATTGTATAATCAAATAAGAAGCATAACCACAAACCAATCACATTCTGATAATTTAGTTTCTGTTGATGGTAAAGAATATATTTTCAGAAACAAGTCAGCCAAACTCACAAACCTCAAATTACTTTTAGCAGAGGTTGAATCAATCTTTATGGATTTTAAAACCACAGTAAGAGTATGATAAAAAAGAAATTATTCATTGGCTCATCAACAGAGGAACTTGGACTTGCCCAAGTTGCAAAATCTATTTTAGAAAAGGACTTTAATGTTTCAATTTGGAATGAGAAAGTTTGGGATACTTCTGTTTTCAAAATAAACCAAAACTTTTTGTCAGACCTTTTGAAAGCCTCACTTCAATTCGACTTCGGTATTCTATTAGGGACTAATGACGACAAAGTTCTTTTCAGAGGCAAAGAAGTTATGCAACCAAGAGACAATGTATTATTTGAGCTTGGTTTATTCACAGGAAGACTAGGAACTACAAAATGTGCATTTCTTATTGATAAAGAGGTTAAACTACTATCCGATTTCAATGGACTTAGTTTAGCATATTTTGATAAATCACAAATGGATACATTTACTTCTGCTGTAAACGACATAAGAAGTTTATTTATATCAAGCTCTGATGATGAAATAAACTTCTTCCCATCTGCAACTCTTGCATCCGTATATTTTGAAAATTTAATTGTTCCCATTTGTAGATTTATAATTGAAAACAGTGGCTTTACTTCAAAAGATATTCATTATAAAAATTGCAAAATCAATGTAATAATTCCAGACAGAATTAATGAAGATGTAAACCTTCAATTTGAAAAATTGAAATCATCTATATCTACAGAGAATGTTTCCTTCAAGTATGCTGGTCGACCAAGACACATTAGCATTGAAACTCAAATTAAAAATGACACGCTTGAATTTATTGACTTTCCGACAATAATTACGGGGATTAACCATGCCATTTCTAATTTGTTACCTAACGACTTTAATAAATTAAGCCCTGATTACAACTCAATACTTGAAAGAGAGCTAAGGCGTTTTATAACAACACTAAAAAAACTATTAATAAGAAATGGGTTTGATGAAATGGTGTTTGTTAAGCGTGAAAAAGAAATTTAGTAAAAAAAATATTTAAATATAGACTCAATTGGATACTCGTAACTTTTAAAACAATTAAAATTAATTATTATGGCAAAAATTATTACAATTATTTCTTATGATATCATAAGTAAAAAGACGAAAACAAAGCACATTAATGTTGAAAATGTATTTGAAATAGAAGAACAGCTTTCTTATGATGGCAAACCATTGACAAGAATTGTCATGTCAAATGGCAGTCTAATAGATGTTCAAGAAACTGTTGAAAACTTAATTGTACAAATTAATAATTAGATAAAAACTAGTTTATCACAGGCTACCTGCAATAAGGTTTTTTGTGGCAAATCAAGGACTTCTCCTAGCATTAAAACATGAGATGGTGAATATAGATGAACGCCACAATCCTATACTACCGCTAAACACATCAGTTTTAGCTTCAATCATAAAGTACTCGTTTATACTATCATTTTTATAATTATGTAACTATTATGGACATTCAAAAAAATATTACAGATTGGTTGAAAACTTTGAAAGGTTGGCAAACAGAATTAGCATATCGAATTCTTACGAAAAAAATTGAAGAAGCTGATTTGTCTTATATTCTTGCAATGATGAAATCTAATACAAATTTTGAAGCAAAAGAATTTCCTCATTTTTTAAATTCACAAAATGAAAAACAAATAAAACTATTATCAATTGAGTCTATTCAAAATATTGAAAGATTAGCTCCGCGAAATTCTTTAAAATTTGAAAAAGATAAAAATTTAGTAGTTATATATGGCTCTAATGGATCGGGAAAATCTGGTTATACAAAAATTATCAAGAAAATTAGTGGAAAACCTCGTGCAATAGATCTAAAATCTAATGTCTTTAGTCCTAATCCAAATGGAAAGTGTGTAGTTAAATATTCGGTTGATGGTTCCGAAATTGAAGAAGAATGGTATATAAATAGTCCCCAAATTGCAGGTTTAAAAAATATTGATGTTTTTGATACAACAACTGGAAACTGCTACATTGATGAAGCAAATACTGTTACTTACAAACCAATGTTCATAAAAATATTTATTGCTTTATCACATTACTATTCTAATATTCAAGATAAATTAGAACAAGAGAAACTAAAGTTAACTAAATCACTGTCTAATATTCCTAATGAATATTTTGCCACAGAATCTGCTAAATTATATAATGGTTTAAGAAAGGAGCATACGGAACAGCAAATTGCTAAAATCTTAATATGGAATGAAGAAAAAGAGAAAACTAGATTAGATATTGAGAATCGGTTGAAAGAAAAAGACCCTGTAAAAAGTGCAGTTGAAATACAAAAGCGAAAATTAGAGATTGATAAAATCATAAAGGAAATTACAGACGCTTATTTACAAGTAAATATTGATGCGACCAATGAAATAAATGCATTGAGAGCTAATTCAATTGATAAGCGAAAAATATCTCAAGAAAGCATAAAAATAATTGCTAGTAAATCTGAATTACAAGGTGTTGGAAGTCAGGTGTGGAAGTCTTTATGGGAAGCAGCTAGAGCTTTTTCAATTCAGGAAGCATATAAAAATGTTGGTTATCCAAATATTGAAGATGAAGCAAAATGTGTATTGTGTCATCAATCGTTGAATGATGATGCAAAACAAAGATTGTTCTCTTTTGAAAACTTCGTAAAAAGTAAGTTAGAGAATGAAGCTTCCAGAGCTGAAATAATGTATTCTGAAAGAATTAGCAAATTGCCTATTGCTTTAAGTAAAGATGTTCTATTAACTAAATGTAATGCTGCTAACCTAAATGAAGATTGGTTAGACTGTTTTGTTGATATTTGGAAACAAATTGAAAACGCCTCAGATTCAATAAAGAAGGAAATTGAATATACGATTGATGAAAAGTTTATAAAAGATAATGTTGACATATTAAGTTCTATTTCAAAGAAATGCGAAGCATCTGTATCACAATTTGAATTAGATGCAAAAAAATTCGACAGAGCAGAAGTATACAAAGGTTTATTAGAATTGAATGCTCAGAAGTGGTGTTCTGAACAAAAAGAACAAATTCTAAAAGAAATTGATAGATTAAAAAAAGTTGCTGATTTTGATGTTTGGATTTCACAATGTAATACGCGTTCTATTACAGCGAAAGCGAGCGAAATTTCTGAAACAGCTCTAACAGAAGAATATATAAAAAGATTTAATTCGGAATTATCCTTTTTTAATGCAAGTAAAATAAAGGTCGAATTAGTTAAAGAAAGAGCAGTAAAAGGTACGATTACACACTCTCTTAAATTAAAAGGCATTAACGATTACAAACCTTCTGACATACTAAGTGAAGGTGAACATCGTATAATTGCTCTTGCATCATTCCTTGCTGATGTCACAGGAGGGAATAACAAAAACCCTTTCGTTTTTGATGACCCGATTTCTTCACTAGACCAACAATACGAAGAAAAAGTAGTAAAACGTTTAATAGAATTAAGCGAAAATCGGCAAGTAATAGTATTTACACACAGATTAAGTTTGTTAGGACAACTTAACGAAAATTGCAATTCAAACGTTATTCAAATAATTGGCATAAGAAATGAAAATTGGGGAGCAGGAGAAATTGGAGAAACACCTCTTTTCGCGAAGAAGACAATTCCTGCTTTGAACAACATAAAAAATGACAGAATTGCAAAAGCAAGAAAAATCTTTAATGAACAAGGATATGAAGCATATTATCCTTATGGAAAAGCTTTATGTAGTGACATAAGGATATTAGTGGAACGTATAGTTGAACTTGATTTTTTGGCAGATGTCATTCAGAGATATAGACGAGCTGTAAATACGATGGGGAAAGTTCAACATTTAGCAAAAATTAAAAAAGAAGACTGTGATTTGGTAGATGGTTTTATGACACGTTATTCTTGTTATGAACATAGTCAACCCTCAGAAACACCAGTTGAAATTCCTGAACCATCTGAAATAGAAAAAGATGTTGATGATTTATTAAAATGGCTTAGTGAGTTTAATACTAGAGATCTCAATTAAATTGAAAAGAAAAATAAAATTGGCTAACTAGTTTTTAAATATTTGGTTATAATTGGTTAAATTAAACTACTATGAGTTGATGTTTGTTTAAATGGTGAATACCAAACAACTAAATTGCCAACTTTTCATACTCAATCATCCCCCCCCCTTACCAGAAATCACTCCCCATTACTCCCAAATAACTCCATTTAACAGAAAACACTAATTTCACTTACCATATTATTGCATTAAGAATTTAATGCGAATATGCCAAAGCTGAAACATATTCTTATAGTTGTAGCGGTTATTCTGACTTTCGGAATGGCCTGGAAGTTTTTTAAGCGGGTGAAGGACACCGAAAAGCTGAAGCTTGGTGATACTTCGCTGAAAGCGGCAAAGAAACTTGAAAGTTTTAACGATCTCAAGGATATTTTTATCAATGGATTTCGCATGAAAGGATATATTGAGATCCGCAATTTCTCAGGGAAAGATTACACCCTAAATCAACTTAGTTTGGATTGCTATTCACCTAAGAGCCAGAAGCTGGTAGCAGAGCAAACCAATATACTTCCGGGAAGCATAGTCCTAAAAAACAGTCAGGTAACAAATATTCCATTAGAGTATAATGTTGACTTGCTAAATTCATTGTCGCTTTTTAAGGAATCGGAAGTAATACCTGCAGATGCAACAGTGTGGCAAGTAGTTTCAAAACCGGCAACATATTGGTCTGAAATAAACCTAAAAAAGCTAAAAGTAAAACTTATTGGCTTTATCCAGGCAGAGGGAATCACACTTAGTGTTAACGAAGACTATCTGCTGTTATGAGAAATTATGCTGTATCCGGAAAAACAACAACATTGAAAAATTATGCCAATGTGCATGATACAATAGATGCTGCTCGCCGAATTGTCAGAGAAAACTATCCGGCAGTTCAGGATCTTGCATATAGTCTTGAGGGAAATAATTGTCAAGAAACATTTCAGAATATCTGGAGTTTTGTCAGGCAAAATATTAGATATCAAAACGACGAACCCGGCAAAGAACAGCTTCGTACACCTCAAAGAACAGTTCACGACCAGACAGGCGATTGCGATGATATGAGCATTCTTATTTCAAGCATTTTAACAAATCTTGAATTCAATCACGAACTTGTTGTTGCAGCATATAAAAAAGAAAATCTCTGGCAACATATTTATCCGGTAGCATATAGTATCAGAGGCGATAGATATGTAATTGACTGCGTTCCTGAAATTCCACATTTTAATTATGAAGCACAACCGATTAAAAACAAAATAGTAATAAACATGAATTCTGCCTACGAGAATAATTATTCTGAAACAAGAGGTATTGTAGGCGGACTAAATGACACATATAAAAATCAAATTAATAATATCATGAAATTAGAACAATTAGGCTCAGTTTCCGCTGAAATGATCAGCGAGCTCACAGAAGATTTTGACATAAATAATTTGTCAGCAGATTTAAGTGAGGAAGACCAACTGCAAGCAATACAAGGCATACTTGGTAATGTTGCAATAGTTGGTCCGGAAGACGAATACGACACTGTTATCAGTGGTTCGGAATTACAACAAAACATTATTCTAAAGCAGTTGATGGAGGCAAAACAAACACTTGAAAAAGAAATAAGCGATCCATCTGAAATGTCACAATTAAACGATAATCAAACAGAATTGGATTTGATTAACGAAATCATTCTCAACTTTTATGACGAAGAAGAACGTGAGCAAGCTATTCAAAAAGCTATCAGTAAAGGGACGCTTTATAAGAATTTCTACAAGGCTATTCAGTTTGGTTTTGATGAATCTATCAACGGGCTTTTAGGAGATTCAGATGAAGAGCTATATTATTTGAAAGTACTGTCTGAAAACGGTATGTTAGAAGAGCTTATAAGCGATGAATATACTGAGGAAGATCTTGAAGGATTGGCAGCAATTAAGCTTAATAAGAATCCCAAAGCACCGAAATCTGGAGGATTGCTAAAGAAAATCGGAAACAAAGTTAAACAAGGCGTTCAGAAGTTTAAGGAAAACAATCCAAAAATTGCCAAAGTAGGACATGCACTTAACAAATACAATCCTGCAACTTTCACATTACGTAAATCAATGGAAGCATTTCTGAGAGCAAATGTTTTTAATATGGCAGAAAAACTCGCCATTGGTTATGCCAGCGAATCAGAAGCGAAGAATCTGGGCTACAGCACAGCCGAATGGAAACAATTTGTGGATGTTAAAAACAAGGCAGAGCAGAAATGGCATTCACTTGGAGGCGACAAAGCTTATTTCAAGCAAATGGTTATGAATGGTCGTGGAGCAAAAAAAGCAGGATTGAAAGGACAATTAGGCCTTGCTCCGGCAATAATTGCAGCAATAACCAAAGTTTTCGGAGGCATTATAGAATTGGTTAAAAAACTAAAATTGAGACGAAAAGACGGAAGTATTGTTGATGAGACAAAGGAATTAACAACAACAAATCTAATAACAAATAAAACAAAGAGTATGACAACCGGTACAGAAAAAGATGCTTCGGATGGAACAAGTGCTGAAAATTCAGCCAATGTACAAATTGATGAAAAATCAGGTGCAAGTGTAGAAACACAAACAGACGAAGAAGGTAAAGAGATAAAAGTTTATCGCGATAAAGAAGGAAATGAGATAAGCAGATTTAAGTATTTTCTGATTAAGAACAAAACTATGATAATCATAGTATCTGTTGTTCTTACAATTGGAATTGCTGCACTTGTAATTTGGAAAGTCCGCCAGAGATCACTACGTGGACTTGGCGAAGTTGGACTTTCACGAAAACAGGAAAACTTTATCAAGCGAAAAGGTTTAAACAGCAGAGCTTATGCTTCCCTGATAAGAGAAGAAATCAAAAAAGACAAAAAACCTTATAATGATGTAAATCGAAAATCATATTACAAAAAGGTTTTCAGTGATGCTTTCAACAGACCATTAAGCACAAAGCAGGTTTCAGCAGCACAGAATTATAACCAGATGTATAGCGAAGTAAGGAAACTTGCTAAATCGAAAGGTGGAGGATCTTCAGCCTGGAGAGAAGCTTGGGCAATAGTTAAAAAAAAAAGATAAATGAACCACAACTTCAATTTAACGGTATGTATAAAAAAAGAACAACATCAAAGCCAAAGAAGTACAAAACACTTTCGGGCAGCAAGAAAAACAGTGAAGCATCAGCCAGATTTAAGATGATTACAGAAAGGGCAAAAAAGATCAGGCAGTCAAGTCCAAAGATGAAGTGGAAAAACTGTATAAAGCAAGCGTCGAGAGAATTGTATAGGTAGAAGTGCCTAAAGTGTCTAAAGTGCCTAAAGTGCCTAGAGTTCCGAAGAATCCAAAAATCTCAGATTTTTGTAATTCTTCGAGAATCCTCGAAAAAATATGAAATTGCTTGCAAGATTTCATATTAAACGAGGTTGTGAGAGGAAAAACTGTAATTAGCTAACATAGTTTAAGCAATTTCTGTTTTTTCGGGATGCCTAGAGTACTTAAGAGGAATGATGATAAAAAAATAAAAAATTGTGAAAATGAAAAGCATGGAGCATGGAGCTCAAATAGCAGTGAGCAGGGCATTTGTCCCGATAATAGCATTATGCAAAATCTGCATAAAAAATATGTCAAAATTCTGGACAAATAGCCCCATGCCCCATGCCCCATGCCCCATGCAAAAATATAAATTACTTACTAATGTTTAACTAAATAATTATCAAAATGAGTGAAATGACAAACGAGGAAATTATCCTCAGCGGATTAAGCGGCAATATTGAAGCCGGAGCTGAAAGCAGAAAAAAAGCTGCACAGTATTCAAAACTTGGAGCTAGCATGTTCAGAAAGCAAATGATCGAAAGAATTCCAAATCTTCCGGCCAACATGCAGAAAATGCTAAAAGAAGACAGAGCACAAATTTCCCGATAAGGAATATTTTGTGATTCGTGAACTTGCGGGCACCAGTACTGATGTGATTAAGAAAAACGAAAAGAGTGAAGCAGGTCTTCGCAATATTGATGATGCCGAGTTGGCAGAAAACCAGTATTTTCTGTTATCTGCAATCAGTTTGCAATATCGCAGTGGCAACTCAGGACGTTTTGACGAACTGTTCCCTGATTTTCTAGCAAATGCAGTGTTTACATTTAAGATTGCGACACGTGAGATTATGAGTAAAAATCCTGTGGATATGTTTCAATCTCCGGTGTTTGGATATAATGTAAACAGAGATTTTGGGGTTATCATTTTAAATAATCCAAAACTAATTGTTCCAAAGAAAACCATCTCTTTCGACATCGAAGATGCACCGGCAAGCATGAGTGGACAGGTAAAACTGAAACTCATCGGAACAGAGATAAAGAGCTACTAGTAAATGAGGATCCGGGCAACCGGACCTCTTTATTGAATTTCAAACTAATAAATTTAATTAAATGAAACCAAGAGAAATAAAATCACTGTCAAAGGAAGACAGACAAGAATTAGCAAAAGCAATTCGTCAAGATCCTGAGTTATTTAATGCGATAAACGGAATTGGAGGATTAAGCTTAAATTCTCCGTTTGGCTTACTTCAGGGAACAATCACAAAATTTGGTGTACCTGTAACAAATGCTATGATTTATATAAAGCTTAGTGCTGAACAAGAAATTAAAGCATTTACTAATCAATATGGCTATTACAAAATGACTCTTCAGGATGGAGCATATTCTGTAAAAGTAATATACCAAGGAGATTCTACTTCTGTAGAAGTGAAAATCAATAAAGGAAGAACCACAAGTTTTGATTTTGATTTTTACAAAGAAAAGCTAGATATAGTAATTGAATCAGAAACAAGCAGTACTGAGCAAGAGATAATCAGCGAATAAAAGAAGAGCCAAAAGCATGAGTTTAATAAAAAGATATCTAGAAGAGCGTAAAGGAATAGACTCCCTGATGCGTTTGCAGTCGTTGATGACGCTAATTTTTGCATTTATCATCATAACCTGGCAAATGATTGAAGGGGAGATCTATTTCAATCTGGATGCACTACTGATAACAGCAGGATTTGCTCCGAAAGCCCTTCAGAAATTTGCTGAAGCAAGTCTTTATAAAAACAGTAAAAACAAAGGAGAAGAAAATGAATGACGATAGAATATTTGGAATTATTATCAGTGTACTTTTATCATTAAATGGAGTAACACTCACCTTTTTTGTTGCAAATGTTCGAGAGCTGAAGAAAATCATCCAGGATCTTGCATTAGCGATAAAAGGAAGTCAAAAAGACATTGAATATCTTAGCAAATCATTACAACTGCATGAAAAAGTACTTGAAAAGCACAGCGAAGAAATTGATGAACTCAAAATCAAAGCAGAACAAATCAAAGGAGGAAAAGTAAAATGACAGAATTAAGTAAGACAAGTTTTATCATTCAATGTATTGATAAAGAGATAAGCTCAAATAAGGTTCACGAACTAAAAGAAGAATTGGACAAAGATTACAAATATGTTGTCGGCATTGCAATATCAAATGTAAATGCAAGCGAAAATTCGATTCTTGAACAGGTAAAGATCAAGGGCATGGATGTATTACCTGAAAAATTTGAGGCAGCACATATTATGAGTTCCGGAGCCGTTGCACCTAACAAGAGATTTTTCTCCTGGTTTAAACCCGTTCCTGTTTCAGGAGATGAGTTGATAATTCGTTTCTATGATCCGGATTGGGCAATAAGTTATAATCTTCAGGTTCAGATACTATTAACAAATAATTTAGAAGAAATTATCAATGTACTCTTTGCATAAGATATATGAAGGAAAACTGCAAAATCAGGGAAGTGAATCTTTTAGGTTCACTATCAAAGATTTTAAGAGAGTACAAGCTGTTTTTTGTTCAGGCGGTGTCAATTTGTCGCTGGCTTTTGACAATGGAAAGAAAGTTCTGTTGCATGGATTTGAGTTTAGCAAAAACACAGATTGCCCGCCGAACAAAAGACCTGTAATATTTAGCGAAGCAATAGAAATGGAAATTATCAGCGGAGTAATTAGCGGAACAATGGGAAAAGATTCATCGGTGTATTTAATACTTGAATAAATGAGTAATACTGACAGCATATTAAAAACAATGATAGAAAATGAGCTTGGCGAAAACATGGCTTTTGTACTATCGCATCATCAGGCAGAAAATCCACACAGGATAGAAGTTGCACGTGATGAAACAGTTTTTATTCATAAAATCAGCATTGAAGCTTCGATAAATTTTTGGCTAGAGTTTCATTCGGCCACCGAAAGCGGAATTATACAAAGAGATATCAGTTCAGCACAGAAAATTGATTATGATATTATCAGCAGACATAAGGGAGCAATTAATTTCTCAAAATCACATGCATTTGACTACACAGTTCAATATGTAAAATTAAAAATAATAAAATAATGCAGCATATTTTCGACATACACGATTACGATGAAAACTTTGCAGAACGTTTTTGCAGTCATACCATCCCAATTTATGATTTATGGAGTGTTCGTCCACTGCAGAACCAGATGAAAGAAATCATTTCCGGTAGCTCAGAAGAAATAGAAAAGTTTCGTAATTTTTTGACCGATCATGCAAACAAAGATTATCCGCATGAGCTTGTGATAGTGATTGGTAACGCAGAAAAATCCAATCCCGGCAATATGCTTAATTCCACAAAAAAATATTTCAAGCTAAAGTTTGACAAATTTAAAGGAAATGATTTGGGACAACCATTATTTTTAGGATCAGCAACAGCTTATCCGACAGGACAAGAACAGTTGATGCCTTTAAGTTTTTCAGGATTTCCTACTCGACAACAAAATGGAGTTGGCGGACTATCATATCAGGATTTGCAAGGAATAATTGACAAAAATGTATCAGATGCCACACGCTCTATTAAAGCTGAATATGATGAAATATCTGCAAAGAGAGAGACAGACTCCATCAAAAGAATTGCCGAGCTTGAGATGAAAATGGAGCTTTACAAACTTGAGCTTAGAGCAAAAGAAATAGAAGAAAAGGAACGTAAACTTCTTGAGGAACTAGAGGAATTTGAAGAAAGAAAAGCTGAAGGTTTGGGCAATGTAAAAGAATATACAAAAACTATTGCCGGTGGTTTGCTTGAGCTCGGTAAGTCAGCATTAGGATTGTCCGAAGCTGATGATTTGCTCAGAAAAACATCAAAAAAGAAAGTAGGAGAAGCTATAAATTCTGCTACAAATTTAAGAGGAACATCAGCAGGATTTGATGATGACGGGTTCAAATCAAAATCGGAAAAAGAAGATGATAATGAAATTGCATTTGGACAATTACTAGATGTAGTAAAAGGATTATCAGTTGAACAAAGAATGCAACTTATGGATGTTCTTATTCCTGAAGATGAACAGGAAGAAAATGAGGATAACAAAAATGAAATATTGAAGCAAAATTTAAATTCAGAAGAAGATGAAAACTTATAATTTATCAATTACAATCAAAGAAGGAGAAAGAGAGCTTCACAAAGAAATACAGTTAAAAGCTGTTGATATTAAAGAGCTTTCACAAAAGTTAAACGCATTAAAAATTTTAAATCAGTCGGTAAGTCATGAAGATTTGATGAGTACAGTTGAGATGATTTATGAAAAACCGGAGCTGATTCCAGTTGTTAAAGAAATGCTTGACGAAGGAGAAGAACTTAGCGAGGCACAACTAATGTTAAGGCTTCCAAAATATTTAAGAAAAGTATTAACGATATTAAAATCATAGAGAGTGTATCAGTATTTGATAGCAGCCAGCTTAGAGGCAAAAAGAAGGTATAATTCTATCCCGCCCGACCGAAAACGTAAGGCATGGATGATAATACTCTTTATTTTACTCTATTTGATATTTAAGAACAAAATAGAATTTGCCATACGCCGGATGTTACACAAGGACATTGATAAGATTGATTTTGCCACAGAAAACCTCAGTTATGAACGTGGAGAATATTTTTCGATGTGCACAACTTTAGAATCATCAATGAATGGTACCGGAACTCAGGAAGACAGTATTTATGATGTGATGATGAGATTAAGAACTCAAGATGATTGGAACTTTCTTCAAAAGTGTTTTGGAACTAGGAAAAAAGATGGAGGAACATTTTTCGCAGATCTTACTGGAGATTTAAAAGCTTGGCTTGCTGATGATTTGGATGGTGGCGAAATGGAGGAAGTCAGAGATATTTTAAGACAAAGAGGAATAAATTATTAAATCGAAAATAATGAAAACAAATAAAGTAATTGTATTAATAATCATACTTATTCTTGGTGGGATTATCTTTTGGAAAAGAGAAGAAATAAAGAAAAGATTTGGATTTGGAAAAGACTCAGATTCTGAAGGAACAAACAGCGATTCAGGGACAAATTTATTGCCATCACCTTCTCCTTCCCCACTACCAGTGAGCACAGGGATAAAATACATAGAATGTAACAACTATCCATTAAGATTAGGTTGTAAGGGAAACAATGTTCTAAATCTTCAGAAAGCATTAAACAGGGCTTATAAATCAGGATTAACAGAAGACGGGTATTTTGGTCAAAAAACCGAAGCAGCTCTTATTACAAATGGTTATGGAAATACATTGGAAATGGATGATATGCTTAAAATAACCAGAGCAATGGTATGAAAAACATTCTGATAGACAATGTCAAGAAATACAAAAAATGGTATATCATCGGTATTCTGGCACTTGTAACAATTATTGTTTTACGAAAACTAAAATTATTAAATATGATAACAGATATAATCAATCAATTACCCAGCAAGGGTGAGTATCAGCAAAGAAATATTGACAGTATAGACAGAATAATAATTCATCATTCGGCTTCTCCTGCAGGTAAATTTACAGTTCAGGATTTTGCAAGGTGGCATATTGATCCCAATGGATATTTAAAAGCCCCACGAATTGCATATCATTTTTGTATCGAGCCGGATGGAAAGATTTATCAAACAAATAAACTGACTGCCATTAGTTGGCATACAATAAATGCAAATGCGACCGGCATAGGAATAGTACTAAACGGAAATTTCGAGAATGAGCAAGCAAGCGATACACAGAAAAAATCACTCAAAAATTTAATCAAGTATCTGAATAATAAGTTTAATAAAAAACTGACAGTTTATGGTCACAAAGAAATACCAGGCAATGCTACAGCCTGTCCCGGCAGAAACCTAAAACTTGATGAATTTAGAAATCTTTAAAAAAATGAAAAACTATATTATTCTGATTATTTTGATTATTTCGCTTACTGCCGTAATAATGATATATCGAAAGAGAAAACAGGATCAAATATCAGCTTTAGGGAAAGCTACTATACCAGCACGACCGCCAAAAGTAAGGATAGTTTACAGTAAAAATCAAAAGCCTGAAGACAGGTTAAAGATAACAAGCTCCAAAGATGCTTATGAAATTCTAAAAAGCATTTGGAGTAACCAAATTGAAACCAGGGAAGAAATGCTAATACTTTTACTTGACCGCTCAAATGCAGTTTTGGGCTATGATTTTTTAAGTATGGGTGGTATTACAGGAACTGTTGCCGACATCAGGTTACTTTACAGTGCAGCATTAAATACATTAGCCACAAGTATTATAATGTGTCACAATCACCCATCCGGAAACATGAAACCTAGTCAATCGGATATTGATTTAACCAAGAAAGTTAAGGGAGCCGGTGAAATTATGGAAATAAAATTACTCGATCATTTGATTATCTCAAACAACTCGTATTATTCATTTGCAGACGAAGGACTATTATGAAAACAAAATTTAAAATAATGCAATTTTTATTTTGCTTGTTTTTGGCAGCAATTTCAATAACATCCTGCACACCCCAAAAGCGACTAACTCGACTAGTTGCTCTCCATCCAGAACTCGCACAAACCGACACCATCCACATCCGGGACACAACCATCATCCCTGCAACCAGGATCGATACATCCTTCCACGAAAGCAAATTAAATGACACCGTAATCATCACCAAAGAAAAGTTGATAGTAAAGCTACATCGAGTGAAAGATACTGTTTATGTGGAGACTGAGCATGGAGGGGATACTGTTATTGTGGAGAGGAAAGTGGCGGTGGAGAGGGTTGTAAATAAAATGCCTGAAAATGATGAATATAAAATTATTTCTCATTTGTTTAATTTATATAAGTCAAGATGGATTATCTTTTTTATTCTTGGAATACTATTTATAGTGTTAGTTAATAGAGCTAATACGAAGTAAAGTCTCAGATACTTCGGATTATATAATTCAAAACATTTCTTCAACATCAAGTTAATTATTTCAGACGAAATAACTGATAAGAAAAACTTATCAACAGTTAAAAAAAGCTATTAAACTGAATGTAGAGATATATTAAGGATAAAACAAATTCGCTTAAATATCAACTAAAAACAGATAAACAGCAAAATAGATACTAATAATTATGTTTTACTATTATTTGCGTTATTAACCGATTATAAACAATGCGGTTTATATTTTAGCTTGTCAAAAAGACTTTTTCAATCAAAATTCATATATATTTACTACACCAAAATAATTACAAACTTAAATATTACTGCTATGAAAAAGAGGACACTGCTTTTTGTTTTTGTTTCCTTATTATTTTTAGGAAATGTTTTTTCTCAAACCGATGTACAGATATTAGACATTGTTGTTAATCCGGTTTTTGAGTATGACACTGTTACAGAACAACCGATTGTAACGGAGAATGAGCAATTGAACATTATGTTCAAGATTAACTCGGCTGCAAATGCCGATAAGGTTTATGTTTTATTTGGCACAGCTCAGGACACAGGTGATGTGTTAAGCCTAGAAGCCGACATAGAACAAGAAAACAGCACCTACTATATAGTATTTAACGGAATACAGGAACAGATAGTCGGTTATACTGCACAATTGTTTCTCGAACTCACGCCTGCACAAAAGGACGCATACAACGACATAAGTCTGTATGTTAAAGACAATCAGGCAGAGGAGTCGAACAGATTATATTTTGTTAAATAGTGTCTGTCCATAAAGTCCGATTTCTGCGTTATGCTCATTTTTAATCACAGTCATTTACATCAGTAAACTCCTGATAATTAAAAATTTCGCAAGCCTTGAACTCGAACTTTCTGAATCAGACACTGATATTATGAACAGACTTTAAATAATTTAAACCAGAAAATCATGAAAAATTTAAAATATATTATAATAAGTATCGCATTAGTTTTGGCATCAGTTTTCACTAATGCACAAACAGTTTATACCGTTACAAAAACTACCGATCCAGATCCATTTGAACATCCTTACAATTTTGAAGATTCGCTTTGCGACCCCGAAATGTATGGAACATTGCAGTGGGCTGTAAGGAAAGTGAATGACACCTATGGCCCACGTGTAATAAACTTTAACATTTCAGGAACCGGACCGCATACTATTTTATTGAATAGTTATTTGCCACAAATAACAAAAGATGTTATAATTGATGGAACAAGTCAACCCGGTTATACCGGTGAAAATCCGGTAATTACAATAGACGGACAAAGTCTTGTGTCTTGGGGTTTTAATGCATCTAGTTTAAATAGTCTTGAAATCTCCGGATTAGATTTTGTTGGATTTATAAAAAACGGTATTACTCTGGGTGGATGTCACAACGTAATCATTAAATCAAATAACATTGCTTTAAAAAATTCTAATTACGACAGTTATCTCAAAAAAGGATATTTCGCTCGTATAACTGCTTATAATTGTGAAAACATAGGTTTTTACAACAATATACTGAATACCACTTATGAAAACATTCCCACACCCGGACCTTACAATTACGGGATTATGTTAACGAATACTACCAATTGCAATATTGGTTCAACAGAACAGGATTTTTCAAACAAAATCGTTGACTGTTATAACGCTGTGTATTTAGATAGTTCTCAAAACATAAGAATATCAGCAAATGAGATTTTCGACAATGTAAATGGGATATTACTTGAATATGGTTCTAACAACTCCAAAGAAAAGCCCATGATATTAAGCTACGAGGAAGGAATAATAAGAGGAGTAGCAGAAATCGGCGATATTATTGAAGTTTTTGGAGGTACCGGAGGCGAAAACGCAAATGAATTTTTAGGCACAGTACAAGCGAACGAAAACGGAAATTGGTCTTTAACTGCAATAACAAGTTATGATTATTTAATTGCAACCGCAACCGACCAAAATAACAACACTTCTATGTACAGTGATGCAATTTTAGTTTACCCCACATGTGCAAAACCGACAAATTTAAGTTCAACCGAAGGCATTTCGACCAGCCACACTTTAACTTGGGATGGAACAACAGGAGTTACATATAATGTCGCAGTTGGTGTAAAAGGCTTAAGTCCAATAGATGAAAATTGGGTTGTAGGCTATAATACAAACTATGCTGATAATCAGATTACAATTTCAGGATTGGACGAAAACACCGTTTACGAGTTTTATGTAAGCACAAACTGCGTTGATGAGGTAAGTCATTGGGCGGGACCGGTGGAGTTTAATCCGACAATAACAAGTCAAATAACAGGTCTGCTTACCATGTTTCAAAATGCCGACTCAGTTGACCTAGATGATTTTTTATATGCAAGAAAACTTGATGGTGCATTACAATATCAATTTAATGTTGTGCAAGTTGATTCAGGAGTTAATCAAATTATAACAAAGGATGTAAACTATATTAGTTTGCTTGAACTTGTAAATGATGAAGCTTATTATGATAAAGAATATAGGATAAAAGTTAGGGCTGTATTTGAAAATGATACTTTGGATTGGGGGTATGAAGTTGCATTGCAAACAATTCCAAAGCAAAGGTATTATTATGGTCAGATATTTCTAAAAGTATTACCCGAACATGATGGTTTAATTTATCCATTTGATAACTCAAAGACAGCCGTTACCTCACTTTCTATAGAAGGGATTGAGGACTTAAACAATACTTTTCAAATTGTTGAAATTCAGCAAACTTTTAAAGAACTAATATCAAAACTTCCTAGTTTAAGTAACATTTATAGTTTGAATTTCAAAAATGAAACTTCAACAGATAGCCTAATTAATTATTTAAACTCAACGGGATATTTTGAATATGTTGAAAAAAATCCGGTTGTAGAAATGTTTTATAACGATCCAATATATAATGCATCACCTCCACCGAGTTGTTATGAATGCATAAATGGAAATACTCAATGGTATTTACAATCTGACCATTTAAATTCACTTGAAGCTACAAATATCGTGAATAACGATAATATTGTTACTATAGCAATAGTTGATGATGCAGTTCGTCTTGATCATGAAGATATCCAAAACAATATATTTATAAATACTGGAGAGTTGCCAGAAGATGTAATAATTGAAATCTTAAGTGAACACGATAATAATTCAAATGGATATATTGATGCAAATGATTTAATTGATTATTGTAACGATTATCTTCCATTAATTGATATAACTAGTTTAGTTGATATATTTAACAACTCCGATGATTTAGATAATATCTTTAATGGAGTAAGTAATGACGGTAACACTTATGTAGATGATCTATTTGGTTGGGATGCAACTCAAGGCAACACCTTTGCTCAACCCGGATTTATTGCAATTCCTGGCGACCCATCCTTCTCTCATTCATTTTGTCATGGGACACATGTAGCTGGAATAGCTGCAGGTGTAACTGACAACTCTTTTGGAATTGCTTCAATCTCTAACAACCATGCAAGAATTATTCCTGTGAAAACAAAAAATAACAATGATCCTCATTCTATGGCTTTGCATAGTGCACTGGACGGGCTTATATATGCGGTAGCAATTGAAGCTGATATTGTAAACATGTCATTTGGTTTTGCTGTTAACCCTGAAATAGGATTTTCCACATATCAAGATTTGATTGATAATGCTCATAATGAATTAGGTATTGTTTTTATTGCATCTATGGGGAATGACAATAATCAATTCATTACTAATTGTCCCGCATGTATTGAAAATGTTGTAGCTATTGGTGCAACAAATATTGATAATGAAATAGCACCCTTTTCAACACTTGGTACTTATATGGATTTCTGGGCTCCTGGTCAAGATATAATAAGTACATATTCTGCATCACAAAACGCATACATTTGTCTAGATGGAACATCTATGTCCTGTCCTATGACATCTGCTTTATGGGCATTAATGTTATCTATAAATCCAAATGCTGAGTTTAATGATATATATAATTGCATAAAAGATAATGTTAGACTAGATATTGTTGATTGGGATCCAAACGAACAAGGAGGACATGGTTTAATTAATCCACTTGAATCAATTCTTTGTTTTAATAATCTACCTCCAGTAGCTTCGATAAGTACAGATGCACAATTAATTTGTCCTGGAAATAATTTTCATTTCTATTCTAATTCATCTGGTGGTCCAATAACAAATGAAATGTCATTTTTATGGTCATGCTCAGATCCTTTAGTAGAATTTAGCAACGTAAATGGATTGGATACAGATATTACATTTCCTTATGAAGGTTCATTTGCAATTGTATTTTCAATATTTGATGGTGATAATGATTTAATTAGTAGCACAGAAGAAGAAATTCTTGTCTCAAATCCATCTCTAATTATTAACAATTCTGATAATTTTTTAGTATGTGAGGGATGCGAAGCAAGTGTTTGTGTTGAGCTAATTGGAACACCACCTTTTAGTTTACAATATAGTATAGACGGTGGAATTACTACAACGATATCCAATATTGAATCGCAGGTATTTTGCATCAATATTGAAAACTCAGATATTTACTCTGCAGGGACAAATCAAATTATTACCTTAAGTAATATTAGTGACCAATTTTGTTCAAATAACGATGGTGTCTTTGAAATATCTTTTAAAGTTGAAGAATGCAATATCTGTAGTCGAAAACATAACCAGTTAATATGTTGGCGTGGTGGACAACTGTTCTTTAACTCAGATGTCCCTGAATTACAAACAATCGATAATATATGGGCTGAAAGTTATTGTATAATTTCAGATGCTCAAGGTAGTCCATTATTGAGATTTGAAAGAAGCCAAATTTTTGATATTACTGATGGAGCAAATGATTTAATTAATAACCCTTCAACATTTGGCTTTTCTTCAAGTCAAGGGATGTTGCTTTTACCTCACGATACTGGTAATCCAAGTTTATATTATGCTATTTCAATAGGAGCAGTATTTCATGCACACCAACCTGGTCTTTTATTTAATATTGTTGATATTAATAATCCTAACGACTTTACCGTAATACATAGTGAATTTTTCAACAATTCTGATGATGAAGTGCTCAATGCTTGTAAAATAGACGGTGATAATGGATATTGGATCATTGCAAGATCAGCTATGTCTCTTAACTACCTTAAATTATATAGACTACAAAATAACATCATCAGCTTCATCGGAGAATTGCCAATAGAATCGGCTTACACTACTGGTCATCTTATATTTAGTCTAGATATGAGTATGTTGGCTATGCAAACTTCATCACATGAAACAAGTATCTTTTCTTTCAATAGCACTTTAAACTGTCCTATAGAAAACCGATTAAGCCTAATTAAGACGATTTATCACTCCGATATAGGTTATAATATCTGTGAATTTTCACCTAATAATGAGTATTTATATATAATCAACCTTTATGCTAATGAATCAAATGTATTTAACGGATTAGAACAGCATTCAATAAATGAAACGTCTAACAATCCCAATTTTGTAATTCAAGATGATTACTTTTATGACATGCGTTTAGGTCCGGATGGAAAGATATATTTAATAAATAGAAATTATTCTATTTGTGTAATAAACTCCCCTAATGAATCTAGTTTTATTGATTGCGGCTATGTACCTGATGTATTTGAAGAAATTGGAGGTACTTCTCTGTCAGCTAGAATTCCCGAAACAGAAATGAGTTTTAATATTGAAGTTGAAACAACATTAAACTGTAACCACAATCTAAATATTATTAACTTATTAGGCTTTGCTCCATATACATATTTATGGAATACGGGTAGCTTAGATGAAAGTTTACAGAATGTTGATCCTGGATATTATTCTGTTACAATTACTGATGCATATGGTTGTTCTTACACAAGAGACATTACTGTTACAGAATCAGGGATGGATATTAATAATATATTAATAAACAATATATGTTTAGGAAATCAAGATTATGGCTCTGTAAGTTTTGAGTTTGATGGTGGTCATCCTCCTTATTTGATTACTCTTGAATACAATAGCGAAATAATCGATAATATAAATACTAACTTTGTTGGAGAATTCAATTTTGTGAACTTAGTAGCAGGACAATATATTTTACAAATATCAGATATTATTGGTTGTGTATTGATAGAGGAATTCTCTATTGAGGAATTTCCTGAAATTTTTATAACTACCGAAACTACTTTGTCTTGTGATTATGATTGTAATGCAACAGCTACAGTAAATGCAAGCGGTGGCGGTGGTGGCTTTTCTTATTTGTGGAATAATGAGCAAACAACTGCTGTAGCTACTAATTTATGTGCAGGTGATTATTACGTCACAGTTACAGACGTAAATGGTTGTACTGTTCAGACAAATGTAACATTGTCAGAACCAGCAATTCTTACTGCAAATGCTGCTGTAACTTCAAGCTACAACGGAGCGGATGTCAGTTGTTTTGGCTCAACTGATGGGTCTGCTATTGTTAATTCAGCTGGTGGAACAGGTTCATACGATTATCTATGGGATGCTACTGCTGGTAACCAAACTACTCAAGAAGCTATTGATTTAAGTGCTGGCACTTATAGTGTTACTGTAACTGATGACAACGGTTGTACTGTTCAGACAAATGTAACATTGTCAGAACCAGCAGTTCTTACTGCAACTACTGCTGTGACTTCAAACTACAACGGAGAGGATGTCAGTTGTTTTGGCTCAACTGATGGGTCTGCTATTGTTAATCCAATTGGTGGAACAGGTTCATACGATTATCTATGGGATGCTGCAACTGGTAACCAAATTACTCAACAAGCTATTGATTTAAGTGCTGGTAATTATAGTGTTACTGTAACTGATGCCAACGGTTGTACTGTTCAGACAAATGTAACATTGTCAGAACCAGCAATGCTTACTGCAACTACTACTGTAACTTCAGACTATAACGGAGAGGATGTTAGCTGTTTTGGCTCAACTGATGGGTCTGCTATTGTTAATCCAACTGGTGGAACAGGTTCATACGATTATCTATGGGATGCTGCAACTGAAAACCAAACTACTCAAGAAGCTATTGATTTAAGTGCTGGTACTTATAGTGTTACTGTAACTGATGCCAACGGTTGTACTGTTCAGACAAATGTAACATTATCAGAACCAGCAATGCTTACTGCAACTACTGCTATAACATCAAGCTACAATGGAGCGGATGTCAGTTGTTTTGGCTCAACTGATGGGTCTGCTATTGTTAATCCAATTGGTGGAACAGGCTCATACGATTATTTATGGGATGCTTCAACTGGTAACCAAACAACTCAAGAAGCTGTTAATTTAAGTGCAGGAACTTATAGTGTTACTGTAACTGATATTAACGAATGTCAGTATATTACTTCTATTACACTTTTTGATCCTGCGCATCTTACAGCTAACATTTACACCTATTCAGATGTGACATGTTATGGTGATGAGGACGGTTCAGCAACTGTAGAAGCAACCGGAGGAGTAGGTTCTTATACTTACCTTTGGGATGATCCACTGGCACAAACAACCCCTACTGCTTCTGGTTTATCTGGAGGAATATCTAATGTGACCATAACAGATGCTAACAATTGCGAAGTATCAACTAGTGTAACTATTGGCGAAGGCGGTCTAATTAAACCAAGTATTGACGAAATAATTAATGTTACTTGTTTTGGCGATTGCGATGGATCTGTTACTGCAAGTGCTACCGGTGGAGTCCCGCCATATTCTTATGAATGGAGTGACCCAAATAATCAAACAGGTGAACAAGCAGTTGATCTTTGTGCCGGTGAATACACAGTAACCATTACAGACTACTATGGGTGTTCTGCAACAGCTGACGTAATTGTTACCGAAAACCCACAGTTGGTAGCGACAATAACATCAAATACACTTTCATGTTTTGGAAGTAACAATGGAGAGGCAACCGTAACTGCTTCTGGTGGTGATGGGAATTATTCCTATTTATGGAGCACTGGCGGACAAACAACAGCTACTGCTATAAACCTTGCTCCGGGCGTTCATACGGTTACTGTATATGATGGAAATATGTGCGAAGCTTATGCAAGTGTTATTATTGAAGAAAACACTGAAATAATTGCTAATATAACGGAATATACAGATTGTGTTTGCTATGAAGATTTGGACGGCTCAGCAACAGTTACAGCAAATGGTGGAGTGGAACCATATAGTTATTTTTGGGATGATGAACAAAGTTCAACTTCTCAAACTGTTACTGGTTTATATGGAGGCGTTTACAATGTTACGGTTACAGATGAAAACGGATGCGAAGCATATACGAGTGTTACAATTGGAGGTCCAACTGAAGAGTTTATAGCTATTGTTGATTTTACCGAAATTGACTGCTATGGTGAGACAAGTGAAGTAACGATTACAGCAACAGGAGGCACTGAACCATATACTGGAACAGGAGTTTTTACCGAACTTGCGGGAACATATTCTTATACAGTAACTGACGCTAATGGATGCACAACCTCAACTACAGTGATTATTTCCGAGCCATCAGAATTAAATTTAAGTCTTTATGGAACAAATGACGTTAGTTGTTATGATTACAGCGACGGAATATTAATGGTATCTTTTGGAGGTGGAACACCTAATTATAATTTTAGTATAATCGAAAATATTTGGCAAGAAAGTGCTTGGTTTAATGAACTACAAGCAGGTACATATACAGTAACGATTAGTGATGTAAACGGATGTACGGCACAATCTGAATCAATAGTTATTAATCAACCTGAAGAAATCGCAATTGAATATAGTATAATAAATAATTTATGCACTGGTGATTGCTTGAGTGCAATAGCAACGACTGTTGTTGGTGGAACAAGTAATTTTTATTATCATTGGGATTACAATTATTTAAACACACCAACGATAGGATACTTATGTGACGGAACTTATAATCTTACAGTAACTGAAATAAACAACCCTAACTGCTATCAAACAGTTACTGTACATGTGCAGAGTCAGTACACAACTCCCTTAGCACCAGAATTTGAGATTCCTTCATGTTTATATACAGGAAATACTTTTACTTTTACTGACAACGACAACGAAAACACAGACGCATCATTAACATGGACTTGGCACATTGGAAATGAAGAAATAATTACTGATATAAATACACTAAATTACGAATTTACTGATTACGGATATTATTGTATGTCCTTAACTGTTGGAAATGAACAATGTGGATATATTACCTACAC
>JAKQEK010000156.1 GCA_029558535.1 Bacteroidota bacterium
CCTATAGATGGTTCAAATACTTCCGCTAATGTAATTTCGGCTGTATCTTTGATCGCATTTGTCGGTATTTCCAGAGAAATTCCGCTGTTATCCGAAAATTCCATAGTATTTAAAGTGCCGCCGGCATTTGTAATAACTTTAGTTATTTTTTTCTCAACCGTAGTAATTGTTGATGGCATATTTGTATCGGGTTTAACTTCTAATGTAAAAAATGCAGATACTCGACCTTCATTTCCCGACAAGTTGGGGCTGTTATATCGAGCTTTTATCTGAGCGCTCGGATAGGAGATAAAGTTGGAAGAGTAACTTCCGGTTTGAGAATAGTAAATGTTGTTTTTAAGGTCCAAACCAGCACTCCATGTAACCGGGACTTCTTTAGTTGAACCGTCGGAATAATAGCCATAGGCTTTAATTTTAGAAAAGTCGTAAGTTTCACCTATTATTATGCAATCCGAATCCTTGCTTAATAAAAGTTTTTCGAAATATATATCGTCATGCCTGTTTATATAATTAGCTCTTGTGGTATACGATTTTGTCATTCCATCTTTATAAGCGATAGCCATCAAGCCGGCCGAGGAGTTAATGGTAATCGGGCCTTGATAAACAAGTGAATTTGCATCAAATTCAAAGTTGTTAATTGTGTATCTGATTATCGCACCGGGTGTTGCGCAACTAATTTTAATTTCCATAGTGTCGCTAAAAAAAGTTTCTGAAACAGGTTCAAATACAGGCATTGATACTATTAAACTTATCGATTGAATAATTTTCGTGGTAATTTCATTGATTTCGGTAAGCGAAGTAGAAGAGTTGACTGGTTTTCCGGCTAATGTAATTGACGACGGAATATCTATTAATTTATCGATTTCATAAGAGTTTTGAATTATACTTACATAATCTGAAAGAACTTCTTTCACACATGAAAGCGTAGTCTGTTTAACTTTATCTTTAACATTTTGACTTACATTTGGATTAATTACAATATCAGCAAAAAAATCGATAGTTTTTTGGATTTCATAGGCATTTTCAGCTATTCCACTAATTGTTTCATTACAGCTTCGATCGAAATCAGTTTGTTGGCTTGACGCATCCAGACTAGCTTTAGATATTATTGTTAAAGGGATTTTAGTCTTGTCTTCGTTAAAAATAATTGCTCTGGCTGTTGAATAAGCATCGACAATAATGTTATTAATTTGTACATTACCTGTTATTTCAGAAACAGCTGGAATTTTTCCGAGCAACCTTTTATAAATGGGCTTGCCGTCTGAAGTGGTAATTATAATGGAAGCTAATTTAAG
Source organism: Bacteroidota bacterium (assembly GCA_029558535.1). GTDB lineage: Bacteria > Bacteroidota > Bacteroidia > Bacteroidales > ML635J-15 > Bact-19. The sequence goes on from JAKQEK010000156.1 coordinate 1,296, forward strand.
ACTTTCTGACGCCGGAAAAGTAATTTTAAAATTGCCTGGATCTATAAATATAGCTACAGCTTCATTGATTTCAGAATTGTTTATTTCATCGAACAACTTTATATGCAAGTTATTTGTACTGTTATTAATATTAGAAGAATTTAACGACATGCTAAGCCTTCCAGTAATTTCGATAGTTTTATTTAGTTTATCAATCTCCGCCTGCGTCATAACCTTAAGTTTGAATTCAATCTTTTTCTCTATTCCATTTTCGGCATATATCGCATTAAATATAGCGTCGCCGGTTTTACTCTGTAGAAAATAAGAATTATCCATATTCGAAAATACACCAGGGCACGATACCATCTCCCAGCGGGCAGTTTGAACTTCAATTGAATCGCCGTTCGAATAATGCGCTGTGATTTTTATTTTTGATAAATAGTATTTTTCGGTGGTAACGGCCATAATTTCTGAGGTTTTATCCAGGGATATATAAGTCAGAGATTTTGTTTCAGTTGTTTCGCCGCCGCCTGAACCGATTGTATAGGTAGCGTTGACGAACTTCGAATGCCAGCTCATCGGCCAGTCGCTTCTGAATGCGGCCACATTGAGCTTGCATGTTTTATTTATCGCAACCGGGCCGGTATAATTTATTCCCTGACGGCCGTCGCCATAATCGTAAATTATATTTGCATTTGGCGTGGCGCACGTCATTTTAACTGCTATCACACTATTGTATTGACCGGGCGGTGGATCGAGCACGGGCATTTCTACACGCTGGCCTATGGTGTCGTTTATGCCCGTGACGGTTTCGTAAATATCAGTCTGAGTCGATTGCGCGGTTAACTGTTTGCTGCCAATATATAATTGCGCTGGCACACTTATATTGTTCACAGTTTGAAGCGTATCGGCGTTCTGCAAAAGCGATACGTAGCTCGATAATAATTTGGATGATTCCGAAAATGTAAATTCAGTTACTTTTTCTTTTATCGCATTATCTACGCCGGGCGTTGTTAAAACATTCGCTATGAGATTAACCGCCTGTTTTAATTCGGGCACACGGTCTTCAAGGCCGGCTATGCGCTCTTCTAATGAGAGCGCAAAATCCGTGTTGTTGATCGAAGTGTCAACGCTCTTTTTAGCTATAAC
>JAKQEK010000189.1 GCA_029558535.1 Bacteroidota bacterium
CAGATTCTGTACCAATCATAAATCTTAACCTCCAGATATTTAAAGAATTATTATCTAATTCTAGTACAGGATATCATTTAGTTGTGCTATTTGCTGAATGGTGCAAACCTTGCACTGAAAGCATACCGATTATAGATAGTATTACATCAGAATTTCGAAACATAATCTGTTACTATGTTTATCCAGACACTGAAAAGAACGTTAAATTTCTGAATAAGTATCTTCATAATCAATCCGTAATTACGAAAGCTTATATTCTTGACGATACCTATAAAGGCAATGTAAAGAGAAGATTTATTACTTTTAAAGAACAGATTTGTTCCGATTGTAAGAACAACGTTGGATTTCCAACTATTATTTTAATGGACAAAAATATGAAAGTGTTATACAGGGCAACTGGAGATATTAAAGGGCTCAGAGATTCTTTAATTGAATTAAATGCTCATAACAAAAGCTAAATGCAAACGGGCAAATTGTGCGGTATTGAAATTTGGAAACTTTGTTTATATTTGTACTCTCTTGAAAGCTGATTGCTCCGAAATGCCCACCTGCACTTAGCTTCGGACGTTAGCGGGCATTGTAAAAAGACAACAACTAATAAACAGACAAAAATATGACAAGACAAATTGAACGAATCAACCCAGATGGACTTATGAAAAATCCGGCATTTTCACAGGTTGTGACAACACAAGGCAACGGTAAGACAATTTACATTGGTGGACAAAATGCTGTGAATAAGAATCGAGAATTTGTTGGTAAAGGGGATATTCAGGCTCAAACAGAACAGGTAATGCAGAATATTCAAGTTGCACTCGAAAGTTGTGGGGCAACTTTTGACAATTTGGTTAAACTATCTATCCATATTGTTCAAGGACAAAATCTTTATGGAGCTTTTCAAATCTCGCAGAAATTTTTAAACACATCAAATCCTCCAGTAATTACTGTGCTTGTAGTAGCAGGTTTGGCAAATCCTGATTTTTTAATTGAGATAGATGCAACAGCATTTATTTCTGAACAACTTTGAATTATGGAAAAGACAAAGATTGTTGGACAGACCAAAGACGTTGGATTTCAAATAGGTATTAGAAAATCGATTCCTATTTCTCTTGACATAGCCTGGGATTTCTTGTTTTCAGAAGAAGGTCTTAAAATATGGCTTGGAAAAATAAATTCAAACCAATTTGACCTCAATGAAACTTACAAAACAAAAGAAGGGGTTGAAGGAAAAGTTAATGTATTCAAACCAAATTCACACATAAGATTGACTTGGAAGCCCAAAAATTGGACAAATACTTCAACTCTACAAATCAGAGTGATTGAAGCAAAAGGCAAAACAACAATTAGTATTCACCAAGAAAAACTTATTGACAGTAACCAGAGAGAAGAAATGAAAAAATATTGGGATAAAGTAACTGAAACATTAACGAAAAAAATAACAACAACCTGCTAACAAGCGGTATAGTTAATTGCCGGTGCAGTAAGTATTCGAGCGGCACAGCTCGTATCAAAAGTAGTTATACTTGATGGGAAAGTGCTTCGGAATCGGCAACTAACCATTCCGCCAACGTTGGCAAACATTATGATTTTCACAAATCTGTAGCGTATAGTCATGAAGAAAAGTGATAATTACTTTTGAATAAAAACAAGTACTGACGATAGCATAAAACTAAAATATGAATAAATGTTTAACAAGATAAAGTAACAAATTAAGAATAAATGATTTAGGAAAAATGATTAAAAGAAATATATTAAAATATGTGATTATCTTGGGGATTATTTTTATAATCGTTTTTAGTTGTAAAAAGGAAGATAATGATTATCGAGATACATATATTGGAGATTGGGTTTTTATTGTTGATAGGACTGAATTTAATACAGATAGCATAGGATACTATTACCATGACTCAGTACATTATGAAGGAAAAATTGTATATGGAGAATTAGATAATGAGATTATGATAAAATATACAACTGAAAATACAATAACATTGACTATTGGAGAGAATGGGGAATTATCTGATTTTCCGACACACTATTGCAGTGGAAAATTCTTGTCTCGTGATACTTTACATTTATACTTAAGATGGGGAGGTTTAGGTGGAGGAACGATACATCAGATAGAGGGATTGAAAAAATAATGATTTGCGGAACGTTGGCAATCATTTTAACGGAGGACAGTGCAACCAAAAACAGACAACTTTGAAAAAACATTAAAAAAATAAAGTATGAGCAAAGTAGCTAAAATAAAAACTCAACAAACGACAGCAAACGTTGAAGACTTTGTTAACAAAGTGGACAACGAACAAAAACGTGCAGACAGTTTTGCCATTATTGAAATGATGAAAAAAATTAGTGGCGAAGAACCAAAAATATGGGGAGCTTCAATCATAGGTTTTGGCAACAAAAGATATAAAAGCCCAAAAACAGGCAGAGAAGTAGATTGGTTTCTCATAGGCTTTTCACCACGGAAAGCAAACTATCATTATATCTTGCTATTGACATTAACAAACACGAAGACACTCTTCAAAAATTAGGCAAGTTCAAAACAGGTGTTGGTTGCCTTTACATAAACAAACTAACAGACATTGACCAAAAACAGTTAGAAAAACTTATTAAAATTTCATTGCAAAATAAATAATACAACTGAATATGAAAAATATAAAAATTGAAATTAAATGGGCAATTATCTTTTCTGTAATGGGATTACTTTGGATGGTGTTAGAAAAACTGTGCGGACTACACGGAAAATATATTGACTATCATCTTTACTTGACTAACCTTTTTGCAATTCCTGCAATTATCATAATGGTAATGGCGTTGAAAGACAAAAGAAAAATTTTTATGACGGACAAATGAACTACAAACAAGGACTTATTTCGGGGATTATTTTGTCTGTTATCATTACTTTGTTAAGTCCATTGACACAATGGGTAACTTCTTTTGTCATTACACCAGAATATTTTCCGAACGTAATAAAACGTTCAGTAGAAATTGGCTATTTCAAAACGACAGCAGAAGCAGAAGCCAATTTCAATTACCAAAACTATGCGATACAAGGTGCAATCGGAGCTTTGGTTATGGGAATTGTAACGACAGCAAGCGCAATGATTTTTATACGGACAAAAAAGATGAAATAAAAACGAACCGCTAACACGGGTTCCTATGTAAAGCACCTCTGTTAAGCAGTATTTCTTGTCCCTTCAATACTATTTCTTTTGAAGCGGAAAGCTCATTGGGATAAGCCTTCCTGCTTCGCAAGAGTTTGTTTTGGGTTTTCCAAAGATATAT
>JAKQEK010000512.1 GCA_029558535.1 Bacteroidota bacterium
TCTTTTAAAAAAAACCGGAATTCAAAGACTTTCCATTACTGATAAATGCTTCAGACAATCGCTATTGTCTTTCCGGATTTGTTTTGCCCTCCGGCCGGGCTTTGGTTAAATCGCTTCCGCAAGCGGAGGAGATTTGTTTCGCATTTCGCATCAGCAAAGAACAGTTTAAATATTGGATAATAAAAAATGGAGAATTCTCATATTTTTAAATGTTAAAGCCATTTATTGAAGCGTGTTTTGAACAAAATCGATATGAGATTGATTTTTCCATTTTCAGCCATTTTCAGCCGGTCTCCTTGATTGTCATGCTAATCATATTTGTGATATTACTTATCAGATTTAACTTCTTGTTTTTCTTGAATTTATGCAGACAATTGTAGATGTGTGCATCTTTCGCGTTAAGAACAAAATTGGTTTGTAAGAAGCATACCATTTTCTTTATGGTATAGTCTTCAAACACTCCGTCGTCCAGCAGTTGAGATACGCAGAAGTATAGTAACATCCTCTTATTCCGTGGGATAGAGATTGGTTTATTGTCTGCTTCGGCGCTGATGTAGTAACTGCTAGCTTCTTTGCCGAACTCGGTCAAAAAGCGGATTGAAAGCTGTTGCCAGTGCCTGGAGGAGTGTTCCTGATTTTCGAAAGCCCAGGAGATAAGTCGCAGGATGATTCTCTTTTTTAAGCGTATGTCTGTTATAGCATTTATACGCTCTTTGAGATGCTTTAAAGTAGGCTGATTCTGATTACATATTTTGCGAATTAAAATAATGCCGTAATCGTTATCATTTAAGTTAAATTCGCACATATGCTATCGAATTATAGTTGATTTTAATGATAGTTAACATATTGACGTTTTGTTATATTAGTATAAATATTTGTTCTGATTTTTTGTAATTTCTTATTTTAGTCCGCTTATCACCTTTCAAAAGGAAGTATTCATTGTGTTCGGGCCATTCTATTTCTTGTGCCGGGAAGCTTTTTTAGCTTCCGAAAGGACATAAAAGTGGCCGTTCACGCCATTTTCTTTCGTTTCCAAAAGCTGTATGGAGTGATTT
>JAKQEK010000216.1 GCA_029558535.1 Bacteroidota bacterium
ATTTATCAGCCAACTATTTTGGCGATTTGATTAAAAAGGAGACCGGAGTTTCTGCTCAGGAGTATGTTCATTCCAAAGTTATAGAAGTAGCAAAGCTACGAATGATGGATACAAACAAGTCCATAAGCGAAATTGCTTATGGACTTGGCTTTAAGTATCCACAACATTTTACCCGGTTATTCAAACAAAAAATGGGTGTTGCTCCCAATGAGTACCGGGCGACGAATGCTATTCAGTCTCTTCGCTAAAAAGATCAGCGTGTTTAACTTCTATCTGCTCCATTCGTTTTTCGAAGTAATTCATCACAGATTCAAGTGCTTTTGCTTCATCTTCTGTTAACTCTTTTTCCAGAGAGAGTCGTTTGTCTGTATATTCTCCCCATTTACCAATTATTTCGATAGCTTTAAAGCTAAGTTCGGAAGTAATTTGGGTAAGCTTTATTTTATCTGCCATCCCTAAATCTTCCGCTTTTTTCCCTTTAAAGGGCGCTGCTTTTTCTGCAGCTTCGTCTATAAGTAAAGCATATTCGTCACTCAATGAAACCATCTCTTGTACATAGTTTAGTATTTCTGGTTTATCCTTTAACGAAGCTGGTATATTAAGTTCGATTTTTCCTAATTTTTTATCTGCAAGTTTTTGTTCTTTTGTTTCATTCCCATTCGAGCAGGATACGAATTGCAGGGTTGTGATAGTTGCAATTAGCAATAGAGATAAGATTGTTTTCATTTTATTGTTATTTATAATTTAATAAATTCGACCCTTCTGTTCTGAGCTTTACCTTCGGTAGTATCATTCCCGGCCATAGGCTTACTTTCTCCCCAGCCCTTGCATGAAAGCCTGCTCTCGTCAATACCGAGGTTGATTAGTTCACTGCGAACCGATTGAGATCGTTTTTCAGATAAAGCTTGATTAGCTGTATCAGCACCATCGCTGTCTGTGTGCCCTTCGATGGAAAACTTCCAATTGGGATTATCTTGCAGCATCTTTGCTACATAGTTGAGAGTTCCCATACTTTCAGGTTTTAATGTTGCTTTGTTTACATCAAACTTAATACCTGTGGTTACAAACTTACCATCGGTAAGTATTTTGTCGTATAATGGAACAGCTCCTTTAGCTAAGCGTATGTTCTTGATAAATTGTTTTTTATCTTCTGTTGCATGGTTGGCAGATAGTGTAATTCCGGTGAGGTTTTCGGTAATATTCGGAATATTAATAAGTCGCACATCATCCATATAAGCCTTTAGGGCTCTTTTATTAAAAGAGATGGAGATATGTCTCCAGAGTGATTTGTCTTTCGAAACATTTCCGAACTTTGTGTTTGGATATTGTTTCTCAGCAATACTTCCAACGGATATCTGATTGGCATGTAATACTACCCTGATTGTATTCTGACGTTTCTGTGTTTTGTCTTTAGCATCATAGAAGAATAGATAATAACTGGCGTATTTGTCTTTTTCGAAGAAGCAATCAAATTCGAGTGTAAATTCTTCAGGAAGATAGTCGCCCGACGAATTCCGAAGCATGGGTACTATACCGCTTGGGAAATTTCCTGTTTCACGAATATAAATAACATTTTCTCCGTTCAGATTCGCATTTTCGATTGTTCCTGTAACCAAATCCCATTTACTAGGGAACTCGCCATTTTGTTCATTCTCTTGATTGTCTTCAAAAATAATTTCTGTTCCCGGAATAAAATCATAGTTGTTCCATGTAATTACAGATTGATCTTGAGACCCTATTTGATCTTTATTCAGATTTTTAGATTGTTTTTCATTTGGGCTGGTTTTTGAGTCGGCCTCCGAATTTCCTTTAACTGTTTCGTCTATACCTTCCTCTGCTTTGTCCAGCACATTGTTGATACCTTTGTTTATTCGCTTCTCAGTGCGTCGTTCGGTTTCTCTTTCTACTTTTTTCTGAGCTTTTTTTGAAATTTTATCCAGCAATTGCCCTTGCGTACTTACAGATAGAGTAAGTAGCATAATGCACGTAATACATCGATTCATTGTCTTCATAATAGGTTTATTATATTTTGTAAAATAACTAACAGAGACAAACATGAATATGTAAAAAGGCGACAAAAATTCTATTCTCTTTTTTGAATTAAAGCAGAGGCAATGCAATTCTTAATAGGGAGATATTGCCTGGGAGTCAAGCCTGAAAAAAGAGTAAAGTCTTTAGCGAAATGGGCATAATCATAATAAAATCCGTTAAGTTGCATATTACTCCATGTCATCTCCGGGTTATTATATAAAAGGGTCATTATATATTTATGACGTAACACCTGACTAAATAATTTGGGTGAAATTCCGATTACTTCACTAAAGTAACGTTGAAAGGTTCTTATTGATACGTTATTCCCTACAAATTTAGAGTAATTAATGAGTCCGTTTTCTTTTACAATTATATCAACTATATTATCGAAATGTTTGTGTTTTTTTGGTTTAAGATTTTGATATTTAAGTAAAAGATTCTCAATCTCACCAATAGCCATTTCAATACTTCCAGTTTTTAACATCAGAGAAATAGTTTCAATATTTTCTTCCCCAAAAATGAGACAGCTTTCAATGCAACTGTCTTTAATATATTTAGGCGAAACTCCTAATAAGTTGTAAAGACCATAAGGTTTAAAGTTGATACCAAATATTTTAATTTTATTGGAAGGATAAAGCAAAATATGACGGCTGCATTGTCCGATTATGATAGACTGACTGGTGAAATGTTTGTGACGATAAAAATTAGCATCTTCACCAAAATGAAATTGTATGACAGGAAATCCCAAAGGTGGGATTTTTATTTCATTGGGTAAATTGGGAAACTTCCCAAAATCAAGCACAAAATAATGCTGCAAGTAATCTTTCAAAACCGGGTTCTGTATACTATGTGTCTCCATAGCTGTAATAGCTTAATAATAAATGGATTGTTCTTTTGCAAATGTAGTTTTTTGTAAAATATGAACATATTTATTTTCTATTTATTTGTAAAGGTTATTGATTTAAACTTAATATTGTGATTGTACTACTTGATGTGTGATAACTTTACCCATTTGCGTAATTAAATGGAAAGTTGTATATTTGAGAGATAGCCCTTTACCTTACATATGTATTTTGTTTTATTAATAAAAATCATAACCTATGG
>JAKQEK010000230.1 GCA_029558535.1 Bacteroidota bacterium
ATATATCATATCGTTTTTTCTCTTTTTTCCGAAATAAATTCATATCTATTCCATACCCAATACTGAATAAAAAAGATTTATTAAAAAGAATATCATCACCAGGATGTTTGATGACATCTTGATTGTATCTCGAAAATTTAATCCAAACATTATATATACTGAATTCAGCGCCATAACCTAAGACAAATTTTGATTTGAGATATATAACATCATCACATAAAACAAAGTTAGGTCCCAAATAAAGTCTTAATTTATTTTTTGCAGGTGTTGTAAAGAATAGGAGATTGGCACTAAGTTGATATTGAAGTCTAAAATAATTAAAAGTACCCCACCACTTTTCGATAGTAGTAACACTATACCCCCCTATACCTGTTGAAAAATAACTATTTTTAAAATTTAATGACATTCCATAAGTGTAAACTAAACTATTGTAAACTTTTTTATAATATGGACTACCAGGTATGTGAAGATCGTGTTCTTCAACAATCTTTTTTTGTCTGCCAAGCTGGAATTCTGTAACAAATTGTAAACGATCATAAAATTTAGGTTTATTTTCTTGTCCATGAAGAAAGTTGGAAACCAAGAACAAGACCACAATAATTACATTTTTCATAGGATGACAATTTTTTTATAATCTCATAAATCATATCGTTTTTTCTCTTTTTTCCGAAATAAATTCATATCTATTCCATACCCAATACTGAATAATATATATTGATTTCTACATTGTGTTTTAGGAATGTTATCGGCTAGAAAAAAGTTATATGAAAATTGAAGGTATATATTGTAAAAATTCAAATCTGCTCCAATTCCTATTAATGGTGCTTTATACGGCATTAACTGCACGACATCATTATAAAAAGTATAGCGTTTGAAAAACAAATTACCAAATAAAATATTTGGGCCAAAAAATAAACCAGTTTTATTTCTTGCGGCCTTAGTAAACGAGAGTAAATTTCCACTAATGGAAGCTAATAATTTCGTAGCCTTAATAGGGTTTTCATAAATTAGATTTCTAGAAACATTTATACCAATATTGAAATATGGAGTTTTATAAAAAAGACCACACCCCAAAAGGTTTGTAAATTCTTCGTTTGAACTTTCATAGATTGAATACGGATTGTACACTATTGTATAATACTTATAGATTCCTGGCTGATATTCAGGTACAATTTGTAAACGATCATAAAACTTAGGTTTATTTTCTTGTCCATGAAGTAAGTTGGGAACCAAGAACAAGACTACAATAATTACATTTTTCATAGGATGACAATTTTTTTAGTAACAACTCCATTTGATGTGGATATTTTGACAATCAAGTATCCTTTTTCAATTTTTTCAAGCTTTATATCATATTTCAACGTATTTATATCTTTAAAAGAATAAAGAAGTAAACCATTGGTTTTAAATATACTTATCTCGTTTATTACAGCATCACTTACAATCGAAAACACACCATCATTTGGATTGGGATAAACTTCTACATTAAAGGGAGTTAAACTGTTTTCTTGAATAACAACTTCAACATTATCTGTTTTTATAAGGGTGTTTAGTGAGTCGTTAGGACTTCGGTTTATATTATTTTGAATCAATTGAGGTGCATTAGAACCACTTGGAGGATTTTTTGATAGACCTAAATAAGTTACTTTATATGCATAATCAGGATGGTATTCATTTAGATTAGGCACATGTGGTCTTAACCTTTTAGAAGCATCTGCATGTAATACTTGTGTTGCAGTAAGTATTGGTATGTTATCAGGATTTCCTCTTGTATTGTAAAAATCAATTCTATACCAATGTTTTTTTATCCCAAAGTTGTATTTAACATTTGCTATCGTAAATTGAGGGTTATTATTTATACTTAATTGATTTTCTATTGGAGAAACAGGAGGTCCTTCTACAGAAGAAATATAGTTATTACCAGTTGGTGGTGGTGGCATTGTGTATCCATCATCCATAATACAGGGTGAATTTAGATTGTTTGATAAAATTAATTGAGCAACACAACTATTAAGCGAGGATAAATTGGCCCAAAAATAGGTGGCATTATGCAACCAACCGATAATACGCTGATTGTCCTTGCTTTTTAAATAATAAGTTTCTAGTGTTGCATTTTTAATTGTTGCTTTATCTTTCCAATTATAGGCGTTGTAATGCCTTTCTCTGATATCTTCGCCACTAAAAAAACTTTTGATGTTTTTATACTGGGTATAAAATCCAAAGTCATGAATGCCTCTATCCCACCACCAATGCATTCCTACTCCAGTAGATCCAGAGAAAGAGGATGCCCAAATGTTATTGTGAAAATCAATATCTGTACAGCAATATATTTGAATATAATTATCTCCATTTCCTATTTCTTCCATAACAACAGGTTTTTTCCATTTTTTCCATAGAAGATCGGCTAAATCGTATCTGTCCCAATTTGATTGTTTATTATCGGCATATTTATGAAATCCAATAACATCAAGATAAGAAAAAATATATGAAGTAGTATGTTTTTTTTCTTCTTCTATTGGATCATCTTTTCCAGAATATGTATTCAAAGCTAAAACTTTACTATATCCCAAACTATTTTTTATATAATTTATTTGCTCTAAGTTCCAATTTTTAAAATAATTCAATGCAGATGCGTATTCAATTCCTTGAGTTTCTTCAATTGGGGCTATCCAGTTATCTATTTCAGAATAGCCATAAAACGCAAAATTTGGTGTATAGCCCCATCTAGAGAAAATATATCTTAAGCAATTTTTCTGCCATTGCATAGCTTCTTGATTTGTAAAATAACTTGTGAAATTAGATAAATTTAAACCTAATCTATATGGATTTTCTTCCCAATTATTAGGCCATGTAGCGTAATTCACTTCCGCATGATGTCTAAAAAGTATGAAATATAAGTTTAATGATTGCGATAAATCAATAAGTTGATCATATTCCCACATTTCATCCATTTTGGTGTTGTAATTTTTGTAATTATCCCAATCAGGCAGAGCGTTTTGCTCACCGAGTTCAAGACGGTAAAAATTGCCTCCATTAGCCGCTAATTCCGCCAGCCATTGTTGATGTCTAAGGCTACTTTGCGGTGTTAGCTGTACATAATCTGAATGTGCTATATTGTGTCCTATAGTGAAAAAAGCTTCTCCTGTTTCACTTAAATATAAATACCTATCCGATTCATCTCCGTTATAACTTCTTGACACATAACCTTTATGTTCTGAAGGAATACACTTAAATGTTAACCCTATTTGATTACCAATTTGGTTGCCGTTTACAATCACTTTTATATTTACACTCCATAAACCTATTTGATTTGGCGCAAATCGAATACGCCATGGATATGATGTTGTGTCTTCTTGCCAACTATTGTTATTGATATTTCGTATATAAGGTTGATAATAAAATCCATACCTATTAATCGATGCTCCACTTGGGGTAATAAAAGTAGCGTTAACACTAATTTCATTAGGATTAAAGGGATTAATACCTCCTGAATTATTAATAAGAAAATTTTTTATTTCATCATCAATATTACTTGGTAATTTAAGTCCAACCTCAAATTTATTGTATTTTTTTACAAGATTAGTTCTTTCAACAGGTTCAAACCATGCCACTTCTAAATCATTTCTTTCTATTTTTAAATGCGCATTGGCATTTGAACTAGGTCTAATATGTGTGTTTTCTATTGTTATCTCATTTCTTGCCTTAAATTTAACATTATTACTTGTAAAAATAGTTGTTTGATTTTGTTGATTTTTTCCGATTTCTATACAGTTTTCATTAGATATAATACCAGAAAGATTCTGACTATTCGAAGCATTTATTATTAAACAAGGAATAGGTTGAGGTGCTGTATTTTGTGAATGAACATAAAAGTTAAGACACATAAAAAGTACTAATGCCTTTTCCATAACTACTTATTTAGTTTTTCCAATTCTACAATACGCTTTTGCTGAGCATCCAATTGTTTTTGTTGCTCAATTAAATGCAGTGTCAATTCTTCTACCTTTTCAAGTAAAACACGGTTCATCTCTCCTAATTGTATCCCATTTTCTTTTATAGTTTCAGCACTTGGAACATTGGGTAAGTGTCCGTTTTCTTTTATAAACGAAGCAACTTCTTTTAAAGGAGTTAATTTATATTCGGGCGTAAATACATAATCAGGCCATGATTGGTCTAAATTTACAATCACTTCTCGGGTGCGAACTATTCCATCATTGCTTATTTGAAAC
>JAKQEK010000234.1 GCA_029558535.1 Bacteroidota bacterium
CGCCAACCCCGATACCTGCTATATGCAGAAATGACTGCTTCAAGCCATCTGGATAGGTATTGTCGGTGGCTTGTGTTGGTGTAATATGACTTTGTTAATGGTGATATACATCCTGACTTACTATGCTCTATTAATGTTTTACCTAATCCAGTATCAGCAAATATAGCCATACGACCTTTTTTAATTGCTTTTTCAATAATCATTTTCTGAAAATCAAAAGCCATTTCAGGTATGTATATTGGCTCGAAACCAAAGTCTCCGATTAAGTGCTTTTTCTTTTCTAAAAACTTTTCATAATTTTCCATTTTCTTTTTTTTTAAGGTTTATATATTTTTTTAAAACAATTCTTTCTGTACCATACCGCCCCGCCAGTACCACTCATCACCAACCATAACAACATCCAACCCATCAACAACAATCCATAAATCCGAAACATTGCGTATAATCTCATATAACTGCCCTTTTCTTCTTACCCTGTCTCTTTCGGCTTCCTGTAATGGTCGCATAGTGTCGTTTTTGGCTTTAATCTCTAAGTTGACTATCTTTGTTCCTATGCCGTTAACTATTGGAAAGTTCACTATCATATCAGCTTTTCCTGGCTTACAATACTTCGACTGTACGCGTATTATCTTTCCTGTCTTTGTCTTAATCTGACGCCCCTTATCGAATGGTATGCTCACCTCGGACTTTTCTAACATCCATGCAAAATAAGCAAAACATACACCTTGGAGCCATCGTGAATGAAACTCTCTATGCACTGTATTAGTGTAATACGACTTATTAATATCTGGTATGCCACGCCCGCCATTATTCGCCATCAGAAATGGGTAACGCTTAGTATAGTGCCAGTCGTAGAGTCGCAAATATGCTTCGTATGAGCATACTTTAGAGCGGGTGTTTTGTTGCCACTGGGCGGGGGTTGGCTTAGTCATTAGTAAATTCATTAACTTTATAATCCATTATTCTTGTCAAACTTTCGTTTGTTTCCGCTTTATAAATTCCATTTGGCTCACCATGTCTGTTTTTTGCATTTATTATTTCTAAATAATTTTCCGTACTTTCACCAGCTTCATTTTCTTTTATACCATAATAAGCCGGACGATATAGAAATAAAACTACATCTGCATCCTGTTCAATGTTGCCAGAAGCCCTCAAATCTGATAACCGTGGTACTTTGTTATCTCGCTTCTCAACTTCTCTATTTAATTGTGAGAGCAATACAACTGGCACATCCAGATTTTTTGCAATAGCTTTTAATGTTCTTGTAACCTCCCCAATCTTTTCATCTGTTGTTGCATTTTTATTACTTCCTATGTCCATATATTGTAAATAATCTATAAGAACAAAATCTAATCCTTGCTTTTTATTTATTCTGTTACAAACAGCTTTAATATAGTTAAGGTCAACTCCGCCAGTATCGTCAATATGCAATTTCCAGTTTGATATTACACCTAAATATTTTTGGTATTTTATCCATGAAGCTTCTGTCATTTCGCCGTCCTTCAACTCTCTTTCACTCATGCCAAAGCCCTGTAAAAGTCTATTTATTAACTGAACTCCTGACATTTCTAAGCTAAAACATAATACGCTTTTATTCTGCTCACATGCCCTTCGTATACTTTCCATCATAAACGCTGTTTTACCCATACCAGGACGTCCAGCAATTACAATTAAATCTGATGGCTGCCATCCCCTCATTACTTTTGTCAATTTATATATCGGTGTTTCAATACCTGAATATTGCCCATTTATTGCCATTTCTGTTAATTTCTCAAGTCGCTTAGAATGCTCACTCATTAGCGTACTCATTCTTTTTTCACCTGTGGCTGCTACACCCTGCCGTATTTTATCAAGTACTTCAATATTTTTATCCAAAAGCTCAAATACATCTGTATCATCATTATATGACATACGGTATATTTCGCCACCTACTGTTATCATTTCTCTTGCAATATACTTTTCATATATTATTCTATAATAATATTCAATATTAATTGCATTAGATATTTTATTTGTCAACTCCGCTAAATAATATGCACCGCCGACTTCTTCTAATTTCTGTTTTGTTTTTAACTTGTTTACAACTGTCAACAAATCTATTCTCTCGCCGCTTATCCTCATTTCAATTATTGCCTCAGTAATAATCTGATGTTTATGGTTATAAAATACTTCTGGCTTTAAAAAATGCTCTATACTTATTATAGTATCTGGCTCCAATATCAAAGCACCTAAAACGGCTTCTTCAATATCAACTGCTTGCGGACTTATTTTACCTATATTTATATCTATCATTTGTATTTGTATTTTGAAATTTCGTTGCTCTCTTTTATTTTACCTTCATTTTTAAACCATACCGCCCTACATTTTGCCTTCCAACTCTTTACTATATTACCCTTAGAATCAAACCAGTTCAGGTTTTGGTAATATTCCCAAACATTCTCTGCATAATCTCGCCTGTAACCATTTTCAACAAAAAACTGCACCAGCTCTGATTTTTCTGGTATTTTATTTTCATTTTTAATTTTTACATTATTATTTACATTATTATTACTATTACTATTACATGACATTACAGGGGGGCTTATTAGCCCCTTAGAACCCCCTAACGCATTTTTTATAAAATCATGTAAATCAAACATTTGTGAAAAATATTCTAATTTTTTATATATTGCCTTATGTGCATTATTTTCTAAATTCAATGGATAATTATTCTGATGCACAATGAATTTTGGAATAAATAAGTACTTATAATCCGCACTATAATTAATTTTTTCAGAAATCAATTCCAATGATGTTTTTAAATCATCTATTTTTAATCCTGTTTCAAAACTCCATATTTTATAAGAAATTTCTATAAATCCTGCAATATCACAATTTTCTGTTAAATAAATAAATAATAACTTTGAGTTAGAATCTAAATCAAGAAACCAAGCATCACGCCATTTTTCAGTTTTTGTATTTCGATTTGCCATTTAAAGTAATATATAACCATAAAAAAAAGAGGGGTGAAAATTAAGGTTCGCCAAAACCCGAAAAAACCCCTCAATTAATTATGGTATATTTTTAATATAATTTGCTTATTCATGTGGCGTTTTAATTTTTCTTTGTTGCAAATATAATAAACTTTTTTAATAGAACACCAAAATTGTTGTTAATTTTTCAAAATTACGCAAAACACTTACGTAATTTGCTTATATTTGTATAAAATAAATAATATAATTATGGAAAAACTTATAGGAATTTATAAAATAACTAATCCAAAAAAACAAGTACATATAGGTCAAAGTATTGATATAATAAAAAGATTTAGAAATTATTATATTTTAAGCTGTAAAGGACAAAAACTATTATATGAATCATTAAAAAAGTATGGAGTTGATAAACATAAATTTCAAATTATATCTCTATGTAAAAGAAACGAATTAGATATTTTGGAAAAATATTATATATCTGTTTACAATTCGGAATTAAACATGAATACAGGAGGTAAAAAATATAAAGTTATTATTAGCTCAAAATATAAAATAAAATAATTTTTGTAAAAAACTGACCTTTGTAAAAAACTGTAAAATGCTTTTTTACAGCTTAAATAATTAATATTCAGTTAATTATGCTTTGTAAAAAACTTAGGGCATTTTTCAAAATTATATATAAACTTAAAGTATTATTGCTATTTATATATTTTTTTCTTTACAAAATTTACAAAAATAATAAATAATAGATTGGAAGCGGAATACAGTGTGTAAAAAATTTGTAAAAAAGTTGTAAAAAACTTCAGTTTGTAAAAAAAACTATATTTTACTTTCCTGATACTCAACACTTTACATTTTTTCTAAAAAAAACTTGCATTATGTGGTAGGAATGTTGTATATTTGCTTTAGCAATTTATTAGCAATTTATTTATGAATGTAGTACCGCAATACCGAAATGTAAATGAGTTAAAAAAGCTCCCAAACAACCCACGAAGCATAAAAGACAGTAGCTTTCAATCCCTGTGCAAGTCATTACAAGATAATCCCGATTACTTTGAAGCAAGGCCGTTGATACTTTCGGACCGTACTGGCACACTGATTATTATTGCAGGAAACCAGCGTTATGATGCTGCAAAATATATCGGATTAAAGCAAGTGCCAACTGTGTTACTTACAGGACTGACAGAGGAAAGGGAAAAGGAAATTATCATCAGAGATAATGTGTCTAACGGAGAATGGAGTTACGAAATATTATCTACCGATTGGAATAAAGAAAGCTTAGAAGAATGGGGAGTTCCTACTGGAGAATTTAAAAAAGAAATTGAAGAAATTGAAGAAATGGAAAAAAGTTTTATGCAAAAAAAAGAAATAAAACCTTATAATAAAACACATATTCTTTTGTCTTTTAATCCAGAACTATTATTAAAAATTCAAGAACATATAGAAAAAATTATAAAAATAGAAGGAATTGAATATGAACAAACTTCAAATTAGGCGTTCTATAAAAAATCATTATGATAATTATCCTAAATATTTTAAGCAATTTTCTAAACAATTAATTTTAGAAAGAAAAAGAATGTGAATTAAAAGACAATACTTGTAAAGGAAAATTAACTGTTGCTCACATTGACCAAAATCCAAATAATAATAATATTAATAATTTAAAAGTTCTTTGCACTTCGCATCATATAAGATTAGACCAACCATTTCATTTATTTTCTATGCAAACAATTACAAAAACAGATAATTCTTTTTTAAATAAAAAAATTGAATTAAGATTAAAAGCTATAAATAATATTAATAAATCTGAAATAAATATTCTCGAAGCTTATTCAGGTGATGGAAAAATTTGGGGTGGAGTTATAAGACAAACAGATAAAAAATTAAATATTTTAAAAATTGAAATTAAAAATGATAAAAAAGGTGTATATCTTAAAGGAAAAAATGAAAAATTTATTCCGTTATTTGATTTTTCAAACTATGACATAATTGATTTTGATGCTTACGGAGTTCCTTATAATCAACTTGAAGTTGTTTTTTTAAAAAATTTTAAAGGGATAGTTATAGTTACATTTATCCAAACGGGCATGGGAAATTTACATGACGGTTTTTTATTAAAATTAGGATTTTCAAAAAAAATGATTGAAAAATGTCGAACTATTTTTACAAAAAATGGATTACAAAAAATGATGGATTATTTGTCATGTT
Source organism: Bacteroidota bacterium (assembly GCA_029558535.1). GTDB lineage: Bacteria > Bacteroidota > Bacteroidia > Bacteroidales > ML635J-15 > Bact-19. Next base: position 5,181 of record JAKQEK010000234.1, read on the forward strand.
ATAAAATAAAAGAAATTGAAGGTTTTTTTATTGAAAGAAAAAGTTATTTTTTTTTCACAATTATGTGAAACTTAATGATTTATGTTGTATATTTGTAATATTATTAACAAATAAAAATAAAAATTATGAGTATTTATGAACCAACAGGCCGGGCGAGAGAATATAGCCCATTAGCTCTGAATTATTTTAAGGGTTGCGATCATGGTTGCCTTTATTGTTATGTTCCTAATATTTTAGGTCGTTATGATTCAAAATATAATCATAGCAATGTAATTAATCCAGTTGACTTTTCAAAAATAGAACAGTCGGCTAAAAAAATGAGAGGATGTGAAAAACAAATTCTTTTATCATTTACAGGTGATCCTTATTGTAATTCTGAAAAAGGTGAAACAAGAAAAATTTTAGAGATTTTAAATTTCTATGAACATAAAGTTTCAGTTTTAACCAAAAATCCTAAAAAGGCATTAAGAGATTTAGATTTGATAAAATCTTTTGGAAATCGTTTTAAAATTGGAAGTACATTGACTTTTGATAATGAAAAAGATTCAAAAGAATGGGAAAAAGGTGCTTCAATGCCAAATCAAAGATTAACTGCGTTAAAGAAATTTGCTGAAAATAATATTATAACATGGGCATCTTTTGAGCCAGTTATTATTCCAAAGCAATCATTAAATTTATTAATTGAAGTTTCTGATTTTATTGACCATGTAAAAATTGGAAAATTAAATAATTATAAAGGAATTGATAAACAAATTGATTGGTCAAGATTTATTTTTGAATCAGTAAAGATATGTAGAGAAAAAAATATAAAATTTTATATTAAAAATGATTTGGTTATACATAATAAAGGTGTTTATTTATCTGGTAATGAAATAAATCAAGATTTTTTAAATCTTTAAATCTATATAATCATGCCCCGCCAAGACATATACAAAGATGCAAAAGGCTTTGACAAGCACCCAGAAAATATTAATAGAACAGGGCAAAACCGCAAATCATTCAGTTCGTTCAATCTTAGATGTAAAGAAAGAGGGATTGAACAGGTTACTAAAAAAGTGTTTTTCGAAACAATTTCATATTTGATGAATTTAACAAATGAAGAAATGAAAGATACTTTAATTGATAAAGATAACCCACAATGGTTACGTTGGCTCATTCAGGACTTAGGAGATAAGACATTGCGTAGTAAAATCATGGCAGATTATAGGGACTGGACGTTTGGCAAGGCGGAGCAGAAGTCGGAAATTGCATTAGGAGGTGAAAAGCTCAATATAATAATATCGAGAGCCGATGGAAATAAAGGCGAATAAAGTTTTTTTAATATAATAATATCGAGAGCCGATGGAAATAAAGGCGAATAAAGTTTTTTTTGAAACTGAATCTGCTTTAAAAAGCGGAATTAATACCATTATACATAGGGGTGGCACAGCTTCGGCAAAGACTTATGACCTTACTTTATTTATAATTTTTTTATGTACGCAGTATCGAAATAAAGTGTTTACAGTTGTTTCTGAAAGTTTGCCACATCTTAAAATCGGAGTGATGAGATATGCAACCGAGATATTGGGGAAAATGGGAAATACCGGATATAAATTTAATGCCAGCGGTAATTTTTACGAGTTTGAAAGAGGAAATATACTTGAGTTTTTTAGTACTGATAGGATTGATAAAGCCCTTGGTGCAAGGAGATTTTTACTTTACGGCAACGAAATAAATTCTTTAAAATATGAAGTATGGGATGAATTGGCACGAAGGAGCGAAATCATTTTAGGCGACTTTAATCCGACCCGACAATTTTGGCTTGAGGATAAGTTTCTTCCATATTACACGCCGCATATTATAATCAAGTCTAATTACATGGATAATGCTTTTTGCCCTGAGCATGAAAAAGAGCGGATAAGGCGAAGGGCAGAGATTGACAGCAATTTTAAGAGGATACATATTGATTGCGAATATGGCAACGCTGATGACCTTGTTTTTGAGCCGAAAAATATTATATTGATTGATACGTTTCCGAAAGATTTAAAATACAGTTATGGTATGGATTTCGGATTTGTTGCTCCGTCTACACTTATAAAGGTTGCCGTTGTTGGTGATGATGTATATATTCATGAAGAATTTTATAAAGCTGGTATGAATGAAAACGATTTTAAAACAAAACTTTTACCAATAAACAAAGCTGAAAAGATAATTGCAGATAGTGAAGACCAGAGGATGATTGATTATATTTACAGGCAACTTGGATATAATATTAAGGCAGCCAAGAAAGCAGCAGGAAGTGTTGACTTTAGCATTTCATATTTACAGGGTAAGCGATTAAATATTACGAAAACAAGCATTAACACAATAAAAGAGTTCAGGGAACTGTCTCATGCAAAGGACAGATACGGAAACGCTACGGGTAAATATAATGGGGATGACCATAGTATTGATGGGACACGATATGCCCTTGAAGATATTATTTTTCCAATAAAAGCAAATACTAATTTTGGCGGCATAAGTTTTTAAAAAATGAGAATAACAGAATATACATCATTAAGAAAATACATCAACATATCAAAGCTCTGGAAGTCAGAACCAGACATAAAATTTCCATTATTGTTTACATTTCGCCACGGACTTATACGATTTTCTTTTCCTGAAACAATATGGCACATACCGTTTGAAACATTTATTATTACACAAAAATACACATACGACCTTTCAGCAGCAATATTATTATTTCAGAAGATATCAAAAAACAAGACATCAGTTATTGAAACATTACCTATAAAATATATGCTGCCGTTATGGAAGCATTATATACAGGAGTTTAGAGAAATTGAGGCCAAGATACAGGAGCAATCAGAGCTTGCAACAAAATCATTATCACCCAAATATGATATGAAAGAGTTTGGTTTAACATCTTTATCATTATTCATTGCAGGGGGCGACAGACGCACAGCATCGGAGTTTATCGAAAAACAATCGGTTGCTTATGTAGTTGTTGAATATCGAAGGGAAATAAAAACAATCGAAAATATTTTAGAAGAAAATAAAAAATCACAAAAAAATAATTAAATTTGTCAAAATTATGTTAGCAATTTTACGAAATATAATCAATAAAATTAAGCTCGAAGGGTATGATTGTAATTTTATTATTGGCACAAAAGAACAGATAAGCCACAATGATAGCGAAGTACCGATGTTTCGATTTGACCCGCCAAGGATAACGAAGACACCAAACACATACGATAAGGTTATTCAACTGAACTATATTATAGGGTATCACTCAGAGCAAAATACCAACGATATAGATACTACAGATACGAATATTAATACGCTGGAAGTAATGAATGACCTGTTTGTTTATTTATTACGAAGTTATACAAATTCAGATGGACAACAGATATATGAAGTTACGGATAATTATACAGAGGAGCATTTTTACGATTTTCAAATATTAGGGCATCCCACGACAGGGATATTAGTAAGCATTCAACTGAAACAAATTAATATTAAATTTTGCACATGGGAAACGACTTAAACATATTGAAAGCTTCATTAAGTACAATGCTTAATCAGTTCGGTAAGGATAGCGTGGAGCAGTTGAGAGCTGAACATTTAGCAGCAGGTCAGAAAGCCAGTGGACGAACATTGAGCGAGTTTGCTTATGATTTAACAGAAAGTGAAACATCTTTAAAACTTGAAATAAAAGGAGCAGACCATATTGAATTTCTCGACCGAGGACGAGGACCCGGTGGAATACCTGCCAATATTACAGATATTATAAAGCAATGGGCAAGGGATAAGGGTATCGCCTCACAGTTTGACAAGGAATATAAGCTGAATAGTTTTGCATACCTTGTAGCCCGAAAAATAGCAGCAGAGGGAACGTGGCAGCATAGGACAGGACGAACATATAACGGAGCAACAAGACCAGTTATGGCAGCGTTTAATGAGGCACGAATAAAGGCGTTACAGGATGAGATTGATTCAGCTTTGTCAATTACAATTAATTCAGAAGTATTAAAGGAGTTTAAAAATGGCAATAACAATTAAAACCGCACCTACGACCACACGCAGCGATTCAACAGTATGCTACATGAATGCAGCGTACAACAATGTATATATTGATTTGCAGAGGCAAGATACACAGATTACAGCCCTTGCAAGCTACTCACCTTTAAAGTTCAAATTAAATGTTGCGGATGCTTCGATATTTGCGGTCGATGCTACTGCTTATGTTGAGGTCTTACTTGACGGCATTCTTGAATTTGCTGGAACCTATGACATATTAGCTGTTGACGCCGTTAATAATTTTATTGTAATTGATAAAGCTTGGTACAGCACAAGCGGAACAGTTACAGGTTTTGCGAATACTTCATTAAGATTACAGCATAAGGTTTTTGTTAAAATAACAGTTGACGCCGTAATAAGCATAGCAGCGGCTTATCATACTGATAGTGCAGGTGTTGCCCGTGTATATTTGAAAAGTTTATTACAGAAATATTTCGATAATACACTTGATGCCGATTATACAGCTGTCAATAAAAAATTAGATGGAAAGGACTTTGAATTTTATTGCAGTTACAAAGAAGAATATTATGGGTATTATACGGACTTATATCACAAGTTGCCGGCAGTTTGGAAAGCAGTAAAGGCAGTTCAACAAATAGGTGATGATTTACGAATGGTAGATTATGAGATATATTATTATGGACTTGGCGTTTACAGCACGGCGAAATTCCTTACAGCATTTGTTGAGCCGGTATATTTTGAAAATTACCCCTTTGCCATCGGTGCATTATTCGGCCCCTCGACAGTGAATATTGACAGGGAAGTTACATATCACGATGGCAGTACAACAGTAACGGCACTCGATATGGCTGAGGCAGATGGAGTTAATACCATTACACTTACTTCTTCAGTATCTTCGCCGCACTGCTGGCTTGCATTGAAAGTCGGAACAGGCGACAATGAGTATATTAACGATTACATACTGAATTATATTGACGATTATTATTCAACAACATGACATACGTAACAGAAAAAATTAAAATAAGAGTTGACAGAAATTGCCGTGAAGGTATATATCTAAAGTGGGAAAACGATTACGGCGCAGTCGATCAGTATTTCTTTGACGGCAATATTACTCAACAAGCCGTAGTTGACGAAACACAGTATTTCGACCAGAATGTAGATGACTTGGATGGCGTTACAGAAAATTTTGAAGTTGTTAGTAAAAAATATGATGAAAGCTATACATGCTTTGCAACATTTGACAAACGTAATATCGAGGCATTCAGGCAACTGATACGCAGCCGTAATATATTCCGTTGGGATGACCCCGATTGGCTTCGGGTTGATGTTCAGCTGGTCAGCTTTGTATGTGAGAAGGATAAGCCGTATGGAAAAATACAATTAAAAGTCATACCTAATAGAGTTTATGTAAAATGAAACAACTCACAATAAACAGCACAGCAGCAAATATCAATCAGGACGACATCATTGCACTGAGCCGTAGTATTGTTGACTGGCAACGATTGCAAGCGAAGTCATGTAATTATTCAAATACAATCACTTTGCCATTTACAGATGTGAATAATGCAATATTTGAAAACACTTATGAGGCAGGGTCCGAACCGACAGCAGCCAGAAGCTTTTATGAAGTGCATTTTATACAGGATGGTGTTGAAATAATCAGTTATGGGAAAGGTAAATTGATAGGTACTAATGAGAATGGATATGAGTTTTCAATATATTGGGGTAATATAGATTTGAAAGAAGCAATAAGTGGAAAATCAATACAGGAGCTTACAGGTCTTAATGACTATAATCATACATGGGATATATCTAATATTCAATTATGGTTTCTATATGGTGGGCAAATTGCATATCCAGTACAAGACCTTTCAGGAATAGGTGAGGATTTGCTTGAGGATGGTACTGCACTTGACCCATTGACAGCCCAGCGAATGATACCTTTTGTCAGCGCAAATGAAATTTTAGCTCAAATTGCCTCAAGCAATGGTTTAACATTTAATGGTAATATTTATGCAGGCACTAATCAATATATCCCAGTTGCAACAAAGCTGTTTAAGCCAGAGAATAACTTATTTTTATCTTTTGACTCTTTACCAGTTTTTTTTCAGAGCAATGGTATTACTGGAGCTAATACGCTTACAATTGAATGTAAATCTTTCGATATAATTGAGCCAGCAAGTGTGGCATATAATGCAGCCATCAATGCTACAAGAGGCACTATGTATATTAATCCGGAAACAACATCAGCAACGTATAATTTTAGTGTTACACCATGTTTTCGTTTCTTTTTTCCAAATGGAAACCCATCTTTTACTATTTACACAGTTACACGATTCCAAACATGGAACGGCGCTACATGGGTTGATAGTGTTATTTATACATCAGATACCGAAACAATCACATCGGGGCAGACTATTATTGAGTATGATTTAGAAACAACATACACACAACAATTAACATTAACAGCCGGTCAAGAATTTAGAGTATCATTTTCATTTTATGTTAATTTCAGCTCTTTAAGTTTATATTTTTCCGTAACGCCATCCAATAATTTTCAGTTCCAATGCACCGCCGACATATTAGGATATGGTGGTGAATGGAGTATCGCTAAGAATTTACCAGACCTCGACCAGTGGGATTTTTTGAACTCAATACTTTTTATAAGAGGTCTTATCTTTGAAAATACAACATCGAATGTTTTTAATTTCAAAAAAATATCTGATGTTATTAATGATGTACCACAAGACTTATCGGGGAAACTTCAATATTATAATATACCAGATATTCATACAGAGCTTGCACAGACTAATGAAGTTACATATAAGTCAGATGAAACAGTCCCGAAACGCTATGGAAGGGGTCAATTTACTATTTTAGATAATACCTTAAAATCGAGAGAGTTATATTATGAGTTGCCTTTTGCCGCAAGTGAAGAAACAGAATGGACTGACGGAAGTGTAGGGCGTTATCCGATTTTATTAACAGGTGCAGCGGACTGGGTGAAAGTTGAGCCAAGAATATATCAATTTAGAAAAACACAAAACGTATATATCAGTGATGGTGGCTCGCCAGTTTTATGCCCATTGAAATACGTTGCTGAATATGCACCACTGGAAAGCAATCTTATATTATATAGAAACTATGGGCAATGGATTAATATCCTTAACGGCTTTAAACGAATACGTGCATTTTTCAAACTTACTGATGAGGACTTTACTGATATTGATATGATGAAGCCAGTATATTGTCAGCAGCTCGCAGGGTCTTACATTATTGAAAGTATGAATAATCACATAAGCGGTGGTTTGTGTGAAATTAATTTAATACGAATATGAGCAAAATAATTTTTGAAGTAGATATAAAACAGGATGAAGCCATCCGTCAGCTTATTGATGTTAAGAAAAAGATTGATGACGAAACAAAGGCATTAAAAGAGTTAAAGTCATTCAATATGGAAGGAAGCCAGGAATATAAGAACCTGACAAAAAGCATATACGAAAACAAGCAGCGTTTATCGGAGTTAACCAGTGCCGTAAAGCAATCTATAAAAGAGGATAAGTCTAAAGAGGGCAGTATGAAGCAGCTTGGCGCTGAGCTTGCAATAAATAAAGAACGATATAGGACATTATCAGAGGCGGAGCGTAATAATGCAGCAGTTGGCGGGCAGTTATTGAATACTATACAGCAACAGGACGCTAAGATTAAGCAACTGGACGCCACATTAGGAAACCATCAGAGAAACGTAGGAAATTATAAGATTGCATTGGATGGGCTTAAATCTCAATTCCTTACAATCTTTTCAGCCGCAGGTCTGGCAAACCTTGCTACAGGTGCGCTTACATCAGCACTGAATGGAATAAAACAATTCATAAGCGGTGCAACGGATAAATTTATTGAGCAGGACAAAGCTGTTACAAAACTGAAATTCGCTATTGATGGCAATATACAGCAACTCGAACAGTATAAAGCAAGAGCCGCCGAAATTCAGAATCAAACAGTATTTGGCGATGAGAGTATTATTGCTGTACAAGCTTATGGGGCTGCATTAGGTTTGACACAGGAGCAGATTAATAAGCTCGTGGATGCTTCCGTACAGTTGTCAACAGTTACTGGGCAGGATTTGAAGACATCCAGCGAAATGTTAGCGAAAACCTATACAGGCGATGTAGTAAGATCACTAAAAGTATACATCAGAGATACAGGCGATTTGACGAAAGAGCAAATTAAGAATGGTGCTGTCGTTGATATGATTGCAGAAAAATACAAAGGATTTGCAGAGGCACAGGCATTAACATCAGTAGGAGCGTTACAACAGTTGAAAAATGAGCTTGGTGATACACAGGAGAGAATCGGACAGCATACCATACAATTTCAAATATATTGGGAACAACTTAAAGGCACATTAGCAGAGGAAAGTGTTGAAATGGTTAAGAAATTCGAGCTTGTGCAAGGTCTATTCACAGGGTTTAATAATGAAATAGAGCAAGCAACAGCAATTTTCAATCAGCAGAAAAAAGAAATTACAAATGTCATTGAAGCTTATGCAGGGCTTACAGACCAGACAAAAGAACAAGTTGCATTGAACTTACAGAATATTAAGTCAACATCTGAGCTATTGAAAGTATATGGGAATATGGTATATATTGTTGGAAAAATGAATGAAGAAGCCGCCAAAGGAAATGAATTATCTGAGGAAGAAATTAAGCTACAAGAGGAAAGAAAAAAAGCAGCGGAGGAAGCAGCCAAAGCAAGAGCAGCCGCATTATCAGAACTTGAAAAGCTACGTATTGAAGCTATGGAAAATGGTATTGAAAAAGAAAAGGCAGCAGAGATGATGAGGTATGAAAACTTTATTAAAGGGCTTGATAAAAAGCACATGACACAAGTACAGTATGATGAGGCACTTGAATTAGCAAAACAAGTACATGAACAGAAAATAAATGATATTGAAGCTGCATATCGGAAAGTAAGAGAAGATGAAAGAAAAAAGGAAACAGACGCCATTGTTCATGAGTTAGAAAAGCAATTAGCAGAAATTGAAAAGCAAAATATTGCACGAGATGAGAAAGAGCGTAAAATGCGTGAAGCAACAATGGCAGCATTTGAAAAAGATTTAAAAGATAAAACAGAGCTTAGTAAACAATTCGCAGACCAGTTGAGCGGAATAGTTTCAGCAAGCATAGACGAACAGGGATTGAATATTAAGAAGTTCGGACAAGGTTTAAGTATTTTTCTTTTAGACATACTCGAAAAACAGGTACAGGCGTCTGTTGTTTCAGCAACTGCTCAGAGCTTTACAACACCAGACAGCGTATTGACAGCAGGGGCTTCTGGTGCATTACGTGCGGGCATTTTAGCGGGATTAATAAAAGCTGCATTCAATGCGGTAAAGGGAATAATAATGGCAGACGCAAAAGGGTTTCAGGTTGGTGGATATACAGGGCGTGGTGCCTCGGATGAGCCAGCGGGGACTGTACATAAGAACGAAATAATATGGAGTGAAAGAGACATCGCCATGAGTGGCGGTGTACAGGCAGTTGAGGCCATGAGGCCTACATCGAATATTAATACACCTACGGCGAGCAGTTATATTTCTGGGATTGTTGAGGCAATTAAAAAAATGAAAATATTCGTATCAGTAGAAGAAATTAATGCAGTCAATAGAAAATATACAAACAGAATAAAAGTAAGTCAACTATGATAGAAATATTCATTACCACATCGAGCCGGCCAGAATGGTGCCTTGATTTATTAAAACAAATCGAAAATGAAAGTGCAGGGCTTGCGTATCAATGTAGAGTATGGCACGACAGGAAAGAAGGTGACGAATATGATGAAGTAGAAAAATATTGTAAAGAGAAAATAAATTATCATTATTACAAAACAAAACAGCACATGGGAAAGGAGCGGTTTTGGCTTCTCAATAATCTCATGTATAAATATCTCGATGGGCTTCAATACCAATACTTCATACAACTGCCAGATGATATCCGACTTGTACGCAACTTCATGCCAAGAGCTTTACAATGTGTACAGACGCTTGATATTTGTAATATATTCACATTAAACGGAATGGAAATGAATATTAGACATCCCAAAACAATAGATAATATACAGATGTTTCAATCAAATTGGGTTGATTGTGCGTTCGTTGCAAAACGCTGTATAATGTATGGCTTTCAAGTAGAAATGCCCTTATTAAGCCAGTTTGTACATGGAAGCGGTGTGGGGCATTCTTTTATTCAGTCATATAATAAAAAGACAGGTCTGCAGATATGGCAAGTAACACGCTCATTAATTCAACACCTTGGATATGACAATTCCATAATGCATGAAAGGCAGATTTTTACAGGTGAAAAACATCCGTTAAAATCGTTGTTGGCTCCAGAAGATGAAAAATATACAAAGGAAAAGCCGCAACATTATTCAACATATCATAATGGAAGGGTTGCATGGGGCTTAGATACAAGTTATGCGGGTTATCCATTTATAGCAAAATATCTCGATTGTAAGACTATGGTATGGAACCGCAGATTACCATATTGGGATGAAAAAGTACCTTTATTAATTGATTATATTACACATCCAGAAATCGTATATAGGGAATTAAAGGCAGCTAAGGAATTATATCTTTTCGGGGCGATGGGTGTGAGATATCTGTTACCCTTGCTTGATAAAATAGGTAAAAAATTAAAAGATTATAAAGTTGTTTTTTTACTTACAGACCACTGGTTTATCAGAGACCCAAAGCAAAATGGCGATAGGATAGGAAAATCATTAAGAGAATGCACAGACATTGAAATGCTTGTAATGCCAGACCTTATTCATTATATTCAAGGAAAATTTAAGTATAAACCATATTATCAACATATCCCCATAACAAATGGTATTGAGGTGAAAAATAAAATATTCACTGTTGCCCACAGCCCAGGACTGAAAAAAGATATAGACCACAAGGGGACAAGCATAATAGAAAAGGTTTGTAAGGAGCTTGGAATAAATCTCGATATTATAAGTGGTATATCATGGGAACAATCCATACAAAGAAAGAAAAAAGCACACATATTTTTCGACCAAATAATAACAGACAAAACAAGAACTGAATTAGGCATAGATTATAAGGGGGGGATTGGGAAATCAGGTCTCGAGGCGATGAAATGCGGATGCGTAACAATATGCAGCGGTAAGTTTACAGGAACGAAAAAACAACCTGTACCGCCAGTTGATATTGTTAATAATGAAATTGAATTAAAAGCATTATTAAAAAAGTATATAAAAAACAAAGCTGCATTGAAAAAACTTGCACAAAAACAAAAGGCATACGTTGATAAATATACCTCATTTGACTTTGTGTTAAAAAACACTGATTCAGATATTATAAGAATTGAACAAATAAGGACTTCTAAGGCAGTATCATTTTTTGAGCCAAAAATGATTGATAAATATGGGCTAAAACAGTATACAGATAAAAGTAAGCCAGCCGTTTTTTTTGGGATGTACAGGGCAGAAGATTATGAGGCAGCTATTGCACATAAAGGAAATATCGTATATCTATGGGCAGGCACTGACGCAACTTATTTACAAAGATGTTACTTTAAATATATCCCACAATTAAAGGGACGGCATATTGCTTTTTCGGTAGATGTACAAAAAAGACTTGCTACGGCTGGACTTGAAGCGGAGTTTATTCCTATAACTCCGACAAAAATTATTAAAGATGTGCAGCCAAAGGGGGATTGTGTTTATTTTTACGGCAAAGGGAATAATTATGGTGAGCAATATCTTGAGCAGATACGTTCACGAATACCTTATAAAATTATTCACGCAACCAGCAATACTTTTACAGCGAAAGAGTTGAAAGAAGTTTATAAAAAATGCTTTATCGGCTTACGTCTTACCCCTTCTGATGGGATGCCTAATACCGTTATAGAACTTGGGCTTATGGGTAGAAGATGTATTTATAATTCAAACCCTTTGCCTAATGCAATTAAATATACTGATATTGATAGTATTGTTTCAATTATTAATAATGAAAAAGAGGAAGGTAATAAAAACAATGAGGCAATAGCTGAAAATATAGAAAAATATTTTAGTACGTATGACGATTTTTGGTTATATACAAAATTAAGAAAATGAGTAAAACCCTATTCATAAGCCATATTTTCGGCGGTGAAAAATACTACGAATATGTACCTTATTTTATTTATGGGGTTGAAAAAACACAGCCAGATGGGTTTGTAAAAATTATATGTGAAAGTTCAGTCCCTGATAAAATAAAACTTGCATTAAAATATTGTAATAATTTTGAAATTGTTGAGGGCTTTAAATTTCACTTGTATTCAAAAAAAATCACACAAGGGCAATTATTAAAATCATATCGTTGGTTATGGAATAGTGAATATTTCACATCTTACGATTATGCATATATTGGTGATATTGACTTTATTTATTACGACTATATTACAGAATCACACGAAAAAAATGCAACAAAGCTTGGGTTGCCATTTAGCAATGGCATACGACCGTGGGGGAAGGCATTGACAGGATTACATTTTATAAAGGTAAAGGAATATTTTGAAAAGATGGATTTTGTTATTGATGACGCCTTGAAAAATCCAGATAAATATATAAGCAGAATAAAAGATAATCACCCACGTAATGAGCATTTTCTTTACGAAATTGTAAAGGAGGGCATTGGATTCAATGGGCATGAAGTTGACATGACTGATGGAAATGCAATGTATTACAGACCCCATCCAGGACTTCACCTCGGAATGTTACGAACAAAAGATATGCAAAAAAGAAAAATGCCTGAGTATATTCTTGATGATAAGTTCTTACATATACACAGAATTGTAGAAAATTTTGAAATAGAAAAAGTAATTAAATTTAAGAAAAATGAAATACATTGACCCTTATCTTTTTTTTGATGAAAATCGAATAAATGAAAAACCTATATTTGTTGAAGTAGGCAGCATATCTGGTACTCATGGGATGAACTTAAAAAAATACTATACAGAAAGTACCGTAATAATTTACGAAGCAAGCCAAAAATCTTTCAAAAGTTTATGTGAAAGAGTAAAAGGAAAAAATATAACCATACATAATAAGGTTGTTGCGGGGGAATGTGGTACAAAAACTTTTTATGAATATAATCATTGTAGTAGTAATAGCATATATAACAGAGAAGGTGGCAATAAGATTATTACTAATAAATATGAAATTGATTGTATTAATATTTTTGAAATATTAAATGAAAATAACATTGATTATATTGATGTATTATTTCTCAATTGTGAAGGTTCAGAATTAGAAATATTACAATCATATTTGAATGATAAAGAAATGCATAATAAAATAAAACAAATATCTGTTTCATTCCATCCTCAAATATATGGAAAAGAAATAATGCAAGAAATGATTGAAAAGATAAATATTGCAGGGTTTGATATAATAACTGATAAAGGAAAATATAATAATTATTTAATTATAAAAAAATGAAAATACTTACAATTGGCTCATGCTTTGCCGTTGAAATAAGGCGTTTTTTAAGAGAAAAAGGATTTGAACTTTTACCGCCAGAAAATGAAAGGGCAATGATATATTATAATGCTGCGAATATTATGTATGAATTTGAAAGACCCGACGACCTGAATGATGTTTTTTATAAAAATTCAGCAGGTCGTTTTCAAAATCCATTTAGACGGCTGGCACATTATGACTCACTCGAAAAAGCTGAAAATGAAACAAGGCGACTTAATAATCTTTTTAAAAATTGCATTAACGAAGCCGATGTATTTATTATCACGCTCGGAATGTCAGAGGTATTCATTGCCCCGAATGGATATGTCATGTCAAACCACCCTCAATATGGACTGCCGAAAATAAGGGCAAACATACCAGCCGACTTTCACTTTGTTACGCCTGCAGAAAATTATAGTTATATAAAAAGAATTGCAGAGGTCGTTGCACCTAAGCCAGTTATATTCACAGTAAGCCCTGTGCCACTACAAAGGACATTCAGAAAAATGCCTTTTGAAGAAGCTAATAAACAAAGCAAGGAAAGTTTAAGAACAGCAGTTGAAATGTTATTATTCGATAAACTGCCAAATGTATATTATTATGACAGTTACGAATATGCATTATCTCTTAATGATATTTATAAAGAGGATGGCAGACATGTAAAAGATGAAATAGTTGAAAAAATTGTAAATAGATTTTTAAATACTATATGGAAAAATGTACAATTATAGAAGCAGCCCGCACGCTATATGATAATAAGCTTGGCAGTATGAGTCCTACAACTGTCATCCGCTATTATGATATTTACAACAAGTATCTGATATACCGCATAGGAACGACATACTCAGAAGCCGTTACAATTACCGCAGAGCGTTGTTATTGCAGTACCAAAACGGTTGAGGGAGTAATTACGTGGGCAAATCAGAATATACCTAAAAATAAATAGGTTGACACGTATTTAATTTAAGCATAATTTTGCTAAATTAATTACGAAAATCTATGCCTTATCCAAACGAACATGCTGCACGAATCCAGAATCCGGATAAATATACAGAATTTAAGCGGGTCGATAATGAGTTCGGTGATGGTATCCATGTTATTTATGGACAAACAGAAAGCGGATTAGAATTACAATCAATAAGATTTGACGCTAAAAAATTTACTGCTAATGAAGCTAAGAAATGGCTTGATGAGCATGATTATATTGTTATTGAATTTGAGCCAGCAACTGAGGCCGAAGCCAAAATAATATTACGTGGTGAGGTTGGAATGGAAATTAACCTTACTGAAACAATAGGATTAATTAAGGCACTTGGCGAATTTGAAAAATTAACAGTTGAGATAACTTCGATAGGTGGCTGTTCAGAGACAGGGCGAAAAATATACGACTATCTTAAATCGCTTGGTAAGCCGATTACAACCAAAGCAATAGACTACTGTTATTCAGCAGCTTTTACAATATTCCTTGCAGGCGAAAATAGAATAGCTGAGTATAATAATACTGAGTTTCTTATGCACTCGCCCTGGATGGCTGACTTTTTCCTGGGCGGAGACAACGAAGCAAAGGAACTTTACGACTTGATACGTGCAGAAAAGGAAAAACTTATAAACCTGTATAGTTCAGTGCTTGGTATGAATATTGAAGAAACGGAAACGCTCATGGATAATGACGAAGTAATATCAGCTAAGGCAGCACTCGGACATAAGATAGTTACCGAAATAGAAAATAATACAAATAAGGAAACTAATAACAATGAGTTGTTTTTCTATGGATTATTTGATAAAATAGCCGCTGCCGCAAGAGTTAATCAAAATCAAAAAGAATTACAAACAAAAATTAAAAATAAAATGGAAGCAGAAAAAATAACAAAAGAATTAAATGAACAAAAAACACTTTTACAAAAAATTGTTGCGATGTTCAAAAACAGTATAAAAGCATTAAGCATTGCAACTGAAGAAGGTACTACTCTCGAAGTTGAAGGTGATGAGCTTGTAGAAGGTGCTACAGTTACAAATGACGCCCATGATGGTACTTATATACTTACTTATGCAGAAAAGAAATGGACTGTTGTAATTGAAGGTGGAATCGTAAAAACTATTACTGAAATAGTTGATGAGCCGACTGATGATGTAGAAGCATTGAAACAGGAAAATGCAGACCTGAAAGCCGAAATTGAAAAGCTGAAAGCAGACTTACAGGCAAAAGCTGATATTGAAGCTAAGCTTAAAGAACTTGAAAGCTTTGTTACACTTGCTAAAAAAGTGATGACGCCTTTTGAACAGCCCGATGGTACTTATAAGTTTGAGGCAAAATCTCTGACTCCAGAGCCAAAAAAAACAACAAAAGATATTGTTGAGGAATGGAAAGAAAAACGCTACGCAAAAAAATAAACGCTTCGGCGAAAATTAATAATTAATAATAAAAAAAAAATAAAATGGGAAAAATTGATTTTAGTGGTTTAACCACATTTTTGCCCGAAGCAGTTAACGACATTCGGGATTTAATAAAAAAAGAAGTTTTCATGAGCAAGTCGCTCACAGACCGAGTTACAGTAGTTAATGGTATCGAATATGCCAAAAAGGTCGGGTATCTAACAAACATGGGTGATATAGGTATGACACCTTCAGGGACTTTATGTGCATTGAACGAAATAAATGCACAAGTCGGCACAGAAGAAAAATCCTGGACGCCTCGTGCTTATGATACTCGTATCATTCTTTGTGCAGACGATGTTGAAGCAACCTTAGCAATCAAAGCTTTGAAAAAAGGAACGAACAGCACAGACCTGACAGACACTGATTACCTCGATGTATTTGTAGACATGCTAAAAGAAAATTTCATTCGTATGTTCAATCGTATGTCATGGATGGGTGATATGGGTGCAACCCGCTTTTCTGATAGCCCAGCAGGGTATTATTCAGACACAGTTGATGGGGCTGCCTTTAATGTTAAGCTTGTTACCATGCAATATGGATTCTTTTACAGGTTTGCTCAAAGCATTGCCACAGTTACCGGCAACCATGTCGATTTGAGCACCTACAATAATCAAGTATCTTATGCTTTGCAGAAGTCAACAATGACCTCGGCAGTTGCACTTGCAACAGCTAAAAAATTAACCGAAGATTTACCGCTTGACTTTAATTATGAAAATCAATACTTCGGTTGTACTCGTTGGTTTTTCCATGCACTGAAATCTAATTATCAGGGCTTCGACTTACAAGAAAAACTATTCAATACTGAAAATGGTATGCAGGGCATACGCTATAATGGCGTTGAATTTGTGTGGCTTCCTGAATGGGATTATATGATTACTCGCTATCAAGATAGCGGTACAGCTTATCATAATCCTCATCGTATTGCCTCATTAAGAAAAGACAACCTACTGCTTGGCGTTCCTGATGTTAATACTTGGGGACTTTTTGAGATGTTTTATGACAAGGTCAACAGAAAATATTACATAGACATTAGGGATAAATTCGATACCCAAATAATGCACGATACTCAACTGGCTTACGCCGTATAATCAAAGGAGGTAAATTATGGGAAATACTAATTGTGAAATAAGTAGCGACATACTTTTCAATTGTCAGCAGAAACCAATTCGAGGGCAGTTGAATGAAGTAATATTATTGCCGAAAGGTGATATTGACCTCTCAAACTGCTCATTCAATGGCAGTAACCATATGATTATTGAGGCAATCCAGATGAATAGCCAGAAGCGTGGTTATTCATATACTGGTGAAGCCACAATGATAAGCTCCGATAAGGGACTTGTCAGGGACGAAAACGGAGCAAAATACCGCCATCGTGTGCCGTTCATTGTTTATGCCAATCTTCCAACAACGAAAAAAGAGCTTGATGCATTGGCTAATTATCCTTATGGGTATGTAGCCATTTTGAAACAGAATTATAAAGGTGCTTCGGGTAATGCTAAATACGAAGTATTTGGTTGGGATACCGGACTTCGCCTCACTGTTTTAGACGACACCGAAGGACGCAACCAGTATAATATTGAGCTTGCAACAATGGAAGGTTTTGAAGAGCCACATCTCCCACGTAACTTCTATATTACGAGTGAAGCCGTTACGGATGCAGCTGTTGCCGCCTTATTAATTGCACAGTCGCCGTAAGCATTTTGATTAGAAATTACTACTAACATAAAAGGGGCAGGGCAGCAACGCCCCGCCCTTTTTTTTAATTTAAAATCAAAATGAAAGAAATAAAAGAATTTTTAGAATTACAAAAAACAATAAAACAATTATTTAAAAATGTATCGCTTTCCTTATTAGATAAAACATACATAATTAAAAACCATAGCGAAATACTTGCTAAAGCAGAGAGATTTTATAATGTTTTTAAAAAAAATGGTATTATACCTTATAAATCAGACTTTCACCGCTCTTGCTCAAGTTGTTATATGGATAATTTTTTACTGTTAAACTCATTTACAATTAATCAAATTTTATCAGCTATGAATAAATCATTTAAGCTCAAAGAAGACGCCCTGATATATTACGAAGGAAAATATTATAATGATAAGAGTCCAAATCTGACAAATGAAATTGCAGAAATTTTTTTCAAAAAAAATCCTGATATATTTGAAAGCTTTGACACAAACTGGAAAAAGAAAGAAATAACACCTGAACAAGTTCATGAAGCAATCACGATGGAAAGTTTCGATAAATATTTTGAAAAATCGCCGCTTGTTCCTGAACCCGTAAAGACGATTGAACCCGAACCTGTACAAGAAAACGTACAAGAAAACGTACAAGTTGCTCTAAAAAAGCCAATCCAAAAGACAACAAAACGCAAAACAACAAAATCAAAACGTAAATGATAACAATAACCGCAACTGATACGCTTACTTTTAAAGAAAACCGCCGTCTTGGTATAATCAATTTTGGTGAAGATAATCTATACCCGAACCACACCCAGACAATGAGCGACAATTCGGGAGCTTTGAAAAGGTGTATACAGACAAAGGAAAAGTTCATTTTCGGGAATGGCGTTACGGAAAATAATGGATTTTGGAAATCTGTAATTAACCCCGCTGGATTAAGAGTTGACCAGCTTACACGCCTTATTACAAGGCAATATAGTATGCATGATGGTTTCGCAGTGCATATCGGATATAATGCATTATTAGAAAAAGTCGCTTTGCAAGTGATCCCTTTTGAAAATTTACGATTGCCATGGCCAGATGATGAAGGTAATATTACAGAAATTTGGTATCATTCAAACTGGTCCTGTAGGCGAATTGAGCAAAAAGATATTAAGGTATACAATATGTATACAACCGATAAAGAAGTTATAATGCGACAAATTGAGACGGCTGGCGGCTTTGATAAATGGGGTGGACATATAATGTACTTCGGTGAAGTTGGTCGAATAATGTACCCTCATAACAGCTTTCATGCAGTACTTGAAGATGTTATTACCGATATAAAACTAAAAAAAGGCAGAAATGCTAATGTTTCGACTAACTTCATGCCATCCGCAATAATTGAATTTCCATTTTTATTTAAAAATATTTCACCATATCCAGAAGACAGAAAAGAAAACAGCACAACGACACTTTTCAAAGATGAGATAATGGCCGCACTCGAAAAGTATCAAGGTAATGAAAATTTAGGAAAGCTTATGGCACTCGAAAACCCTTCTGTTGATAAGGACGGGAAGCATATACCATTCAACATAAGAAAATTAGATATACAAAACTTTGATAAGCTTTTTGAAAGCACAGAGTCAGCAGTAAAAGCTGCAATCAGAGGCATATACAACCAGCCAGAAATATTACACGATACTGTAGCAACAGGTTTCAGTACAGAGATTATGAATGATATGTATCGATATTACAACAGTATAACATCGGATGACAGGCAGATTATAGAAGAAACAATGATGGAGCTTTTCAGTGGCTGGTATTATGATATTAATCCTACTAAAAACTATTCACTAAAACCTTTAACCTTTGCATAATGGCACTACTCACACATTCCGAATATAAAAACCTTGTTGCAACAACAGATGTAGCTAATGTAGAGATGTTTCGCATTGTCGAACAACAGAAAGAGGACACTTATATGGTCAATCTTATTGGATCAACACGACTGGCAAAGGTGCTTTCGGGTGATTATGATAGTATTAAAACTTTATGTAAAAAAGCACTGGCACAGGAAATATACAGATACTTTGTTGAAATTGGTAATGTTATTGTAACTCCGATTGGAACAGTTAACAGAATATCTGATTATAGTAAAAGTTCAGAATTTGTCGATAAACAGAATAAAATTAAGGCAATTAGTGAAGTTCAGAGAGCTTATGAAACGCAGATAATGGAGCTTATAGAAGATGACGAATATACGGCAACAGGTGAGAATGAAAAAATAAGTACCGCATACCCTTTTCAAATAACAAGTATTGGCGACACACCTGATATAAGCGTTGACAGTTCAGATGAACCAACCTGCCCAACTCATTAAAAATAAAATAAAATGGCAATAACAGATATATTATTAAGAATTACAACAAATCCAGACCTTGTAACGAAAGGGTCAGTTTTAACGAATGTCGAAGGCGATGCTAATATGATTGAGGTATACACAGCATTGAAAGAGTTGAAAGCTATGTTTGATGGAAATACAATTGAGGTTGACGGCATACCGATTAATATTAATGATTTGTCGGGTACAGAAAAATGGCGAATGAGCTATGACTCAAGCACTGGCGAATATCGTATAAGCCAGTATGATGGAGTGAGTGCTTACGATACTATACTTAGTATTGATACGGATGGATATATAATGAATAAAGAAAATACACGCCTTGCAGTTATTGGAAACCAGATAAGTATTGAGCAGTATGATATAGTTAATGAGGTTTGGGAAGTTGCTAATTGCGTAAATATTGGCGACCTTGTCGACAGAATAAGAAAAAGAAATGTAAAATATGGGTATCTGTATAATTGGTATGCAGCCACGAATGTGGCAGAGATTACAAGTAGTGCAACGTGGGGAGTTCCGAGTGATGATGACTGGGCTACACTTGTTACTGAACTTGGAACAGCGGCTACAGTAGGGGGATTATTAAAGGAAAAAGGTACAATACATTGGAAAAGCCCAAACACAGGGGCAACAAATGCTGTTAACTTTTCGGCGGTTGCTGGCGGTGGACGTTACCTTAATGGCGTTTTTTATAATACTACAGAAAATGGCGGGTATCTAAGTATTACAGAATATGACAGAAGCGAAATATACATACGATATATGGATGATGGGGATGCCGTATTATACCGAGACCACTACGATAAGGAATATGGATTTAGTTTGAGATTAGTTAGAGATGCAACAGTAACCGAACAAACCTACTCTGATGGTACTTTTTGCGATGTTTATACCGGCAACGATGGTAGGCAATACCGAACTGTAAAGATAGGTACACAAGTTTGGATGGCGGAAAACCTTGCCGAAACTAAGTACAGGGACGGCACAGCAATACCGAATATAACTGACGCTACAACATGGGCAGCTGATAGCACAGGTGCAAGATGTGCATACGATAATAATGAAGCTAATGCATTTGATTTTATTAATAATGGTACTTATTCAGTTCGTTCAGTTGAAGAAGCTACGTATGATGTTGAGGAAACTGATTGTATTCTCAACGTAACCTATCCTACAACGGCAGCTGTTACATCACTCACACTACCGACAGCGGAATGTTACAGGGGAAGGGTAATAATAATTAAGGACGCCAGCGGAAATGCAAATACTAATAATATTACTGTTGATACAGAGGGGAGTGAAACTATTGATGGGGCTAATACTTATACGATTAATGCAAATTATGGCGTTCTACGCTTATATTCTGATGGTGAAAATTGGTTTATAATTTAATAATAAAAATATGCTATACACTACTCAAACAAAATATAAAGGTCAAACTTTGATTTTTACGATTAAAATTGATAAGCTTATTGCTGACCTTGACACATTTACGGTCAATCTCAAACAAAACAGCTCTGATACAGTCCTATTCATAGGCACAATAGGTCATGGTGTTGTTGCAGCAGCAGACCCCAATACTGTTATTGTTACAGTGCCAGCTACAACCACAGCCGATGCAGAAACAGACAAATATGATTTGCTATATCAATATACAGACAGTGCTGAAGTGTATAAATATAATGTAGAAAAATTATTTGAATTTAAAAATTTGACTATTGAAACAGAATGAATATAAGCACAGAAAGCGTTCAACATATTATTACACCTGTCAATGCGGAAACTACATTAAGTATTGATACAGTTCAGCATACTATCACAGTTGATAATGAGGCAATTTCTATACAAGTATCAGGCGGATTACAAGTAATATCTACACAGGAAGATGAACCAATTATACAAGTCAATGCAATTTTACATAATATAGCACAAGGGCAACAAGGGCCGAAAGGCGACAAAGGCGATACAGGAGAGAAAGGCGACAAAGGCGATACAGGAGAAGGTGTTGCGGCAGGCGGCACAACAGGTCAAGTTTTAAAGAAAAAATCTAACACCGATTATGATACAGAATGGGACGATATTTTAGAACCAGATGAAAATTTCGTTACTGATGCCGAAAAAGTAATAATAGGGAATACAAGCGGCACAAATACAGGCGACCAAGACTTATCGGGGCTTGCAGAAGATGACTTAAACAATATTGATATATCAGGGCTTGACGAAGAAACAACGCCAGATGATGATGATTTGCTTGTATTACAGAAAGACAGTGATGGTAGTATTAAGAAAGTAAAGAAAAGCAATGTGGGAAGTGGTGGGGGAGGTGGTTCAAATGTAGCATTACAA
>JAKQEK010000235.1 GCA_029558535.1 Bacteroidota bacterium
ATTTTGTGAATTTTTTTTAGCTGTGTCAATAATTGACCTAAGTATAGCAAATGATTCTGCACCTTCAAATGATTTAAATTGACCAGATATTTTCATTTTTACTTTTGCATTTCTTATTGCTCTTTCGGAACCATTATTATCAGGAGGGACTTCTGGATATTCTAAAAAGGTAAAAACGTAATCTTTATATTTACGGAGTCGTTTTATGAATGCAAGAACTTTTTTATGTTTGTTAGAGTGGTCTAAATTAAGAAGTTTATCTAATTTTATACGAAAATACCTTGCTTTATTTTTATGTAGTAAATAATCTTTTTTTGCAAGACGATATTTTAATTCTATTGCTTGTTCAATAAGTGTTTTTAGTTGTGATGAAAAATCACAATTAAAAACATCAATAAAATTTTGTAGTTCTCTTTGTAAATGAGCTGTGCATAGTTGTTTGTTTTTTGATTCAACTTTTAACTGTGCAGATAAACAATCTGAAACATAAACTGATTTTGGAAATCCATTGTTAAATAAATCATTTATTGTATTAAATCCTCTGCTCATTGATGATGCAAGAAAAGTAAATCTCCTGTTTTGAAAAGTAAACAACCATCCTTTTTTTCCATTTATTTTTATTCCTGTTTCATCTCCGCCAACAACATACGATTTCTCAACTTCTTGTCTAATTTGTTCATAAGCTAATTTCCCTTTTTCTGCACAATCTTTCAAAATATTATCAATAGTCCCTTCGCTTATAGGTAAATTCAGAAAGTCATTCAAAAAAACAGCTATTCTATTGTATGGTAAATATTGATAAACAGATAAATAAACTATCAATGATTTTATATTATCACCGTATTGTATCTTTGACTTTAGATTTTTTGGTAATTCACTTATTATTGTTGAACCACACTTGCTACACTTACATGAAAATGATTGATGTTCTACATATTTTGGCAATATTGGAGGTAAAATAACTTCTTGCCTACGTGAAACAAAATTAAAATCTTGCTCTTTTAATTCTTCTCCACATTCTTTGCAAAATTGTGGTTTATACTCTATTATTTCATCTGGAAATTCAACCATTTGTAAATTACTCCCTTCATGTCCATATTGCCCGCCTGAATTTTTTCCTGTTTGCTTTCGTAAACTTTTTTGATTTGACCTAAAATAATCTTGTGATGGTGGAGTTGAACTTGTATTACTGTTGCGATTGTTTTTTAATAGTTCTATTTCT
>JAKQEK010000254.1 GCA_029558535.1 Bacteroidota bacterium
GGTAGGACGTAAGTATGTAATCTGGGTATCGATTCTTGGGACGGCTCCTTTTAGTTTAATGATGCCCTATGCCGACTTACAGTGGACTTGTATTTTGAGTTTGGTTATCGGTTTGATTTTATCTTCTGCATTTTCAGCAATTTTAGTGTATGCACAAGAGTTGCTGCCTATGAAACTGGGACTTATTTCCGGCCTTTTCTTTGGATTAGCTTTTGGTATTGCCGGAATTTCGGCTGCAATTATGGGAAATATAGCCGACGAAAAGGGTATAGAGTATATCTATCATCTCGTATCTTTTATGCCTTTACTGGGTATAGTTACCTATTTTTTACCTAATGTAAAGCGGAAAGTGTGATTGAGTAAGTGATTGAATTATTGATTTTTTGTTATCCTGGTGATGTTGATTGATGTTATTTTTTGAACAATAGATCTTTTTAAATTGTTTTTAAGCCGAGTTAGTGAGTAATCTTTAACGCGACTCATTAATTGTTTTAAAATATGTTTGTATGCAAAAGTTAATTTCTTATCCATTGTCGATAGTCTATTATTTACTATTCTTTTTAACATTACTGTTATTTCATCCGATTCAGTGGATATGTTTTAATTTGTTTGGGTATAATGCTCATAAAAAGAGTGTGGATGTGTTAAGTTACTTTTTGGTGGCGAATACGTATGTATTGGGAACTTCTTATAAATTTGAGAATCTGGAATTGTTACCTCAAGGTGTACCTCTTATAATTGCAGCCAATCATCAAAGTATGTATGATATTACTGCTATCGGATGGTTTATGCGTAAAGTGCACCCCAAATATATTAGTAAAATAGAATTAGCTAAGGGAATACCAAGTATTTCCTATAACTTAAATCATGGCGGTTCAGTTGTAATTGATCGTAAAGACCCCAGACAGAGTCTACCTGCCATTAAAAAGATTGCTGAGTATGTTGAACAAAATAAGAGATCGGTCGTTATCTTTCCTGAGGGCACGAGGAGTAAGACGGGTGTTCCAAAACCTTTTGCCGAAAGTGGATTGAAGTTACTGTGCAAGTATGCGCCTTCGGCCTACATGGTTCCGTTGACTATCAATAACTCCTGGAAAATGACGCCATGGGGATCTTTTCCATTAGGGATTGGGAATAAGCTTACTTTTACTATTCATCAGCCTTTTGCAATTGAAGACTTGTCTTTTGCCGAAATATTTGAAAGAACGGAAAAAGCAGTTGTTGGTTCTGTGCGCAATTAGTTGAAGGTGTTTTTCAACTTAATAATATACTTCATGGTTTAAGTTTAAGCTATGTGTTTTTTTGTTGTAAATGCAACCTATTACTCACAATTAAATTATTCCTAATGGCATTAAAAAATATACGTTTAGAAGTGATGCACTTCCTGGAACAAAATATTGATAGTT
>JAKQEK010000288.1 GCA_029558535.1 Bacteroidota bacterium
AAACAAGAAAAGAATATTGCAAAAAGCAAAAAAATATTATCAAGAAAACAAAACTAAAATTTTAGAAAACAACAAAAATTATTACAAAAAAAACAAAGTCGAGATATTGCGAAAGAAAAAAGAAAAAAGGGAGGTTAAAAAGCATGAACAAAAAAGTGAGCACGACTCAAAAAATGCAGGCGATATATGACAAAAGATATCGTGAGAAGCATAAAGAAAAATTATCACAAAAACAAAAAGAACGATACAAAAAAGAAAAAGAACAAGGAATAACAAAAAAATACGATGCAGCAAAGAAAAAAGAAATAAACAGAAGATATTACATAAAGCATAGAGAAAAAATGCTTGAAAAATCTAAATTAGTAAGAGAGGCTAAAAAGCATGAACAAAAAAGTTAGCATTACAATTACAGCTGATGTAATTGATAAAATGAGGGATATGTCAGATGCAGAAATAGCTGAAATGATATTTGAATGTCATAATCATGCAGTTTTATCGACTAACTGCAAACAAGGAACATACGAGATAGATTTGCAAAAATTCTATCAGATAGAAAGGACTAAATTTTAATGATAAAATTGATAAATGGTGATTGCTTGGAAATTATGAAAACAATTGAGAATAAGTCAATTGACATGATTTTATGTGATTTGCCATACGGAACAACAGATTGTAATTGGGACAGCGTAATACCGTTTGAACCAATGTGGGAACAATATGAAAGAATTATAAAAGACGATGGAGCAATTGTATTGTTTGGGAATGAACCATTTTCAAGTTTGTTAAGGTGTAGCAATATTAAATTGTATAAATATGATTGGAAATGGGATAAAATTCAAGGTGCAAATTTTTTAAATGTTAAATATCAACCGCTTAAAAATATAGAGGATATTATGGTTTTTAGTAAAGCAAGAATAACAAATGGTAAAAGACAACCTATTAAATATAACCCGCAAGGTTTTAAAGAGCATATAGAAGAAAAGGTTAATAATGCTGATTATACTGGTAGTTTTTCTTCATCAAGTGTTAAAAAAGGTAGGCCATATAAATCAACAGGGAAAGGTTATCCTAAATGTCTTATACAATTTGCAAAAGATAAAACTGGCTTGCATCCAACACAAAAACCAGCAGCTTTATTGGAATATATTATTAATACATATTCAAATGAAAATGATATTGTTTTAGATAATTGTATGGGAAGTGGTTCAACAGCAGTTGCTTGCCTTAATGCAAACAGAAACTTTATAGGCATAGAACTAGACGAAAACTATTTTAATATAGCTAAAAAAAGAATTGAAGAGGTGCAAAATGATATACATAATAACAAGCGATAAATTTTTAAAGATGAGCAATAACGCAAAACTATTATATTTGATGCTGCATGAGTCTTTAGACAAACAGTATGAAAGAGTTATATATAACTTAGATACAATGATTAAGTTAATAGATGCCCATGATACAGCTAAAAAAGAGTTATTGGACAACGACTATATAAGTAAAATTGATGGAATTTATTATTTGAGATAAGTTAAAACTATTGATTTTATTAGTAAATTATGATATAATATAATTATACATGTGAGGAGGTGATTTTTTAAATGCAAAAACATGTAGTTGCTACTAACAAGTACAACAAAAAAGCTTATGATTTTATGAGACTTTTTGTAAAAAAAGGAGAGCTGGAAAAATTAAAAGAAATTGCAAAAAATCAAGGCAAGTCACTTAATAAATTCGTGACAGATGCAGTATATAAGGAAGTGGATAATATAACTTAATTATATAAGAAAGGGCGTTTAGTATGAATGAAAAGGATAAATATATAAAACTTATCAGCGGTATGTCCGACAGATACGAAAATAAACTGCTTGACTGTATGGATAAAAACAACGTCACAAATTTGCACGACATCAGCGTGCAGGATCTCAAGGGATTCTATGAGCAGATTACACAGGATTGCCCTATAGTCACGGAAATAGGGGGTAAAAATAAAGTCAACGCCTGGTGCGAGCAGGCGAAGTACATACCAAGGGCAGAAC
>JAKQEK010000290.1 GCA_029558535.1 Bacteroidota bacterium
GGTCGCTCCAGACTTGACCCAATTAGTGCGCTAATTTTTTTAAAATCAGAATTGTTAAGCGACAAAACAGTATTCAATGCTCCGCGGGATGGCCTGGCAAAACGGCGGGCAGCTCAAGCGGTGAGAGCGAAACAATTAGAACCGAAGCTCGGCGAAGCCAATTGTGTCGAGCCGACATGTAAAGTGCCGATGATAAATTTGTTTAGTATAATCGAGCAATTGAAATTGCGAAGATTAGACTATTACAAATTTACAATCGGTGTCGTTCTCTAAAACAAATATTTGGGTACTGGCCAAAGGAGTATGGCATTTGTTTTAGGCCAAGGTCGACGTACAATTCTTTTGTTTCGTATCGAGGTGCGTTGGGCAGCATCGGTTTGCCTTGACTTTTTTGTAACTTTTTTTGTTAAGAAAAAAAGTTTGATATAAAAAAATAAAGCGAATTTTGTTAGCTGTTGACCAGCTATTATTTACTTGAAATATTTTTCAAGAACTGCCTTAGTGCGGCAAAAACATATGTTTTAATTTGTATATTGCAGATATTCAAGCACTTAAGGTTGTGCTAAAATTCGAAGAGACAAGTCGGGAGAAATATGGAAATCCGTAAATTATATAAGTCCCGAAATGCCATTTGTTGAAGATGATAATTATTTACTGCATAAAGAAGTAGCAAATATTAAAGAGAAGGTGGATTTTATTGTTAAGAAAATACAGGAGAAGTAATTTACAACTCACCAATATCAATTCCTTCGTCAAAATGTTCGTGTGCAGTACCGTTTTCGAACATATAAATTCTTCCCGGAAATTTTTTAAGTATATTGTAATTATGCGTTACAATAATTACTGCTTTTCCCGATTCTGTTAAGTTACAGAGTATTTCTATTACCTGTGCGGCACTTTCAGGATCGAGGTTTCCGGTTGGCTCATCTGCAAAAATTACAGGAGGATTATTAAGAAGAGCTCTGGCAATGCTAACAGATTGTTTCTCTCCGCCTGATAATTTCGAAGGCATCATGTATTTCTTTTCTAACATGCCTACGCTTTCGAGCACCTCATTAATTCTAATTTCAATATCATTTTTATCTTTCCAGTCAGTTGCTCTAAGAACAAAATTAAGATTTTCGAATACGTTGCGGTCAGCCATTAATTCAAAATCCTGAAATACCATACCGATTTTTCGGCGCAATAGCGGAATTTGCTTTGATTTAAGAGAATCTATAGAAAACCCTGCTACGTTGATAGTGCCTTGTCCTTTAATTACAGGAAGTTCGGCATACAATGTTTTTATTAAACTTGATTTGCCGCTTCCCACTTTTCCTATAAAATATACTAAATCGCCAACATCAACTTTGATATTTACATTATCAAGTATTTTAGTATCTTCTTGATAAACGTTAAGTCCCGAAGTTTCGACTAATAATGTTGAAGATGTTTCCATACAATAAAAATCAGATTTTACAGGTTTATATTAAAATGTTACTCTTGCAAATGTAGTTATATATTCTGTTTAAGAAGTAGTAAAACAGTTTAGAAATAAACAATACGGTGTTAATTAAAAAAGTTTTTCTGTATATATATATAGTATGTAATGTAGTACTTTTGAATTTAATACTATAGTGGTTGTAAATAGTTGATATATAAGCGATTAGGAAATTATTAATATAGAAAATTATGAAGATAAAGTTTTTGATTTTATTTGTTGTACTAATTTGTCATAATTTGACATATGGGCAAAAGACACAAGCGTATAATGAAATGGAAACTTTGTGGACTACTGCTGAAGACCTTTTTAACAAAGGAATGTATGTCCCTGCTCAAAAGTTGTTTGCAGAAATTCTGTTAGATGAAGGACAAGAGTATTCGGCTTATAAAGACGATGCAGCTTTTTATATAGCTTTATGTTCAATGAATCTGTTTAATAAAGATGCAGAATATCAAATATCAGGCTTTATAGCCGAACATCCCGAAAGTCATAATAGCAATGATGCCGCTTTCCAGATGGCAAATTACTATTTCAGGATAAGAAAATACAAAGATGCACTTGAATGGTACGATAAAACAGACAGATTAAGTCTAACAAAGGATGAACAGTCGGAGTATTTCTTTAAAACGGGTTTCAGTCATTTTGCACGTTCCGATTTTGACAGAGCCGCCAAAGCTTTTTATGAATCAAAAGAAGATAAAACTATTTATGGACCAATGTCATTGTATTTCTATTCTCATATAAAATATATAAGCGAACAATATCAAACTGCACTATTAGGCTTTCTCGAACTTGAAAAAAGCCCGACATTTTCTGCAATAGCACCTTTCTATATCACTCAGATTTATTATTTGCAAGAGAAGTACGATGATGTAATAGCTTATGCACCGAAAATGATAGACACATTAACTGGAGCAAGAGCTGCCGAAACCAATAAGATTTTGGGTTCGTCTTATTACAGAAAAGGTAAATATGCAGAGTCATTGCCTTATCTAAATACATATCTTAAGAACACATCTTCTGCTACAGATTATGATTACTATGAGATTGGATATGCATATTATATCACCAAGCAATATGAAGCTGCTGCAAATTCTTTTAGCAAAATTACCAAGATGCAGGATACACTTAGCCAGTATGCAGCTTATCATTTGGGTGATTGTTACTTAAAAATGGGTAAAAAGGTGGATGCGAGGTTATCATTCGAAATGGCTGCACAGTATAATTATAATCCGGCGATCAGAGAGGATGCTTTATTTAATTATGCACAGCTCTGTTTTGAATTGTCAATGTCTCCATTTAACGAAGCAATCAATGCATTTTTAAGATATATCAAAGAGTATCCAAAATCTTTGAGAACAGATCAGGCTTATGATTATTTATTGGATGCTTTTTTAAGTACAAAGAATTATCAGAGAGCAATAACCGTAATTGAGGAAATGCCCGGAAGAAATTCAAAAATTGATGCAGTTTACCAGAGACTGACATATTTCAGAGGATTAGAATATTTTACCGAGTCGAAGTTCTCAGAAGCAATAGGGATGTTTGATAAATCGCTTAAATATGGCATTTATGATAAAACTATTCAGGCATTGTCTTATTATTGGAAAGCCGAAGCTAATTATCGTCTCGATAAAATTGACGAAGCTATAAATCAGTACAAAGAATTTGTTAATGTTACCGGTTCTGTAAGTCTCGATGAATATGGCAAGGCTCATTATAATTTGGGATATGCGTATTTCAATAAAAAAGAATATGCTACGGCAAATTCCTGGTTCAGAAAGTTTGAGATGCAACCCGGTTATGAAAATACAGTGATACTAAACGATGCAATGAACAGAATAGCTGATTGTTATTTTATTTCTAAGGAATTTGGTCCTGCAGCAGATTATTATAAAAAAGCTGCTGCAATCGGGAAAATTATGCCTGATTATACTTTGTATCAAATGGCTTTATCTTATGGCGGATTAAAACAGTCCAATGAAAAGATTTGGTCGTTAAGACGTTTATTACAGCTTTATCCGGATTCAGAATATGCAGGAAATGCTAATTTTGAAATAGGACGTACATATCATATTTCTGCCAACAATACAGATTCGGCAAAATATTATTACAATAAGCTTATAGTTAACTATCCAAATTCATCAATGAAAAAGGCTGCTATGTCGAGTATTGCGGCAATTTATTTTAGTGAAAAAGATTACAATAAGGCCATGGATTTGTATAAACAAGTTATAGCCGAATACCCCAATACTGAAGAGTCTGCAAATGCAAATGAAATGATTAGAGCAATATATATAGAAATAGACAATCCTGATGGCTATATTGATTATGCAAATTCTGGAGTTCCGGGTGTAACAGTAAGTGTTGATGAGCAGGATGAAATCATGTGGCTGGCAGCAAAAAAATTGTATATTGATAAGAATTATAACGAAGCTCTAAATTCACTTACTAATTATTTGCTAAAATTCCCACAGGGAAGATTTTGTATAGAAGCTAATTATTTTAAAGCAGAGCTGCATTATTATTTCGAAGAAAAAGATCAGGCTTTGGTTTCGTACAGAATTGTGGCAGATGCATCGAGAGGTTCCTACACCGAAGAAAGTACAATTAAGGCTGCAAGCATTTTGTACGATAAAAAGCAGTGGCAGGAAGCTTATAATTACTATAATAAACTTTATCCGATTTCTGAAAATAAATCAACAAAGTTGTTGGCAGCAATAGGCAAATTGAGATGTGCATACTTTATGCAGAATTATGATGATGTGATTGCAGCAGCAACGGAGGTAATTGAAAATGAAAAATCAAATCAGGAACAAGTAAGGGAAGCTCATTACAAAATGGCAAAATCATATTACGCTAAAGGAAATCTTATTAGGTCTTTGAATTTGTTTGAGAATTTATCTGTTGAAGTAAAGAGTTCAGAAGGAGCAGAGTCAATGTTTATGGTAGCTCAGATAAACTATGAAATGAAAAAAGATTCAGTAGCAGAAGATTTGATTTATGGATTTGCCCAGGCTAATTCGCCACACGGTTATTGGTTGGCAAAAAGTTTTATTTTATTATCGGATATTTATTACGATAGAGGAGATAATTTTTCGGCAAAGCACACACTTCAATCTTTATTGAACAACTATACAAATGAAACAGATGGAATAAAAGATATTACAAGTGAAAAATTAACAAAAATTATTGATGAAGAGCAAGCTGATAAGGGGGTAGAAGAATTGTTGAATTTAAGAATCAATATGACTGAAGATGGAAATGAAAAGTTATTTGAGGAAGAGACAATTATTGACTTGCCAAAACCTGCAGAGATTCGAAACATTAATGATTAAATAATAATAGGAATTTTATGAATATGAAAGCAAAATATTTTATAACATTGGTTTTATCGGTTCTTATGTTCGGAGCTTATGCTCAGGAAGAAAACGACGGAGGACTGGGAGAGCAGACAGTTATTATTTATAATGAATACACTCCGGTATTAAAAGATGCTACACGAATGCAATTTTTACCGGTAATAGTTGATACAATAAAGATAACTCCGGTTTTTGAATACAATGTCCAGCCTGTTTTATTTAAAACAAGGTTTTCGCCGACTCCAATAACTGCAGCAAGTGTAAAAGGTGAACCTCTGAAGTCTCTTGACAACGGTTTGATAAAAATAGGTGTCGGAAATTACTTGTCTCCATTGGTAGAAGTTTATTATAATAATCGTCGCTCCAGAGATTATTCCTATGGAGCATTTGTTAAACATCATTCTTCATTTGGAACAATTAAAAATGTCAATAAACAAAGTATTTATAGCGGTTTTAACGATAATGAAGTTACAGCATACGGCAAGAAGTTCTTTCAATTATCCACACTTTCAGGGGACATTAACTTTAAATCAAATCAAATCCACTATTATGGTTATGACCCTAATATTTATACCGGACTTGCCGATTTTGTTTTACCTTTTAAAAGAGAAGATATTGAGATGCAAAGGTATAACAGATTGAAAGCAAATTTTGGGATAATTTCAAATAACACATCGAATAGACGAATGAATTATGATGTGGATTTAGCATATCAGTATTTTTTCGCTTTTACTGAAGATTATCAGCATAAAGTTGATTTTACAGCCGATATAAATAAACTTGTAAAAAATAATCGTTATGGGATGGATGCAGGAGTATTATTTAACCATAATAACACCGTAGGTTTATCTTATAATGAAATAAACTTGAATCTTAATCCGTATTTTAAACACTACACTGAATCCTGGCAGATACAAATTGGAGCAAATACTACCGGAGAATTTGGTGATGACAGCATCAGATATCATATATATCCAAATATTTTCTTCCAGCATAATATCAGCAATACAATTATTCCTTATGCAGGCTTTAAAGGATATATTCAAAATAATAATCTTGAGTATATATGTAGCGTTAACCCGTTTGTAAATAATCTGAATAATTTGCGTACAACAAACTATGCTCAGGTAATTGATGTCGGTTTAAAAGGCAATATCAGCAAAAATATATATTTCAACATTAATGGCAATTATTCAAAAATTGATGATATGGGCTTTTTTGTAGGGGATTCAACTACAATTCTTGATAATAAATTTGTTCTTGAGTACACTAATGTGGAGAGATTCGCCGGTTATGGGGAGATTGCTGTAGATAATATTGGCAGTTTTAGTTTTATTCTTAAGGGACATTATTATTATTACAGTTATATTAAAAATCGTCAGAAACCATGGCACATGCCTAATGTTGATGTAAGTCTTAATACAAATTATAAGTTTAACGACAAATTGAATTTCGGGATTAATGTTGCATTCATTGGACCAAGATGGGCTAAAACTTATGCTCATTCAATCGGTAATACTGTTTATTCAGATGGTTTGTCATGGCATGAAGTTGAACTAAAACCGATAATTGATGTAAGTCTGTACGGAGAATATAAATTTGCTTCAAACTTTTATGCGTTTCTTAATTTGAATAATGTTACCGGACAAAAACAATTTATCTGGAATAATTATATGTCTCAGGGATTTAATGTGATGGCTGGGATAAAATACTTGTTCTAATATTTTTAGCCAAAAATCATTAAATTTTTGTATAAAAAATTAGCGAAAATACAGATATTCTGAACAATATCTGTATTCTATTAAATTGCTATTAACAATCCTTTTTAAGTAGCTGTATATCAATGTTTTATAATCTTGTTACTTGTTGATAACTATATGGCTTTTTGTGATAATTTAAAGATAAAAAGACGAGAAATTTTATTAAATTTGTGCTCCTTAAAAAATATAGTAAAAAAAAGTGTATGACTGATATTAAAGACAATTTGGAACCTTTGTTGAAAGCAGCAAATGGAAATGGGAACGGGAACGGAAAAAATGGTTATTCTGCAGACAGTATAACTGTGCTGGAAGGTTTGGAAGCAGTTCGGAAACGTCCGGCGATGTATATTGGTGATGTAGGTATAAGAGGTCTTCACCATTTGGTTTATGAAGTAGTAGATAATTCTATAGATGAGGCTTTGGCTGGATTTTGTGATACCATTGATGTAATTATAAATACTGATAATTCTATACGTGTACAGGACAATGGAAGAGGTATTCCTGTTGATCTTCACGAAAAGGAAAACAAATCGGCTCTTGAAGTGGTAATGACAGTATTGCATGCCGGCGGAAAATTTGATAAAGATTCGTATAAGGTTTCTGGTGGTTTGCACGGAGTTGGGGTATCGTGTGTAAATGCCTTATCGAAGAAACTCGTGGCAACAATTAAAAGAGACGGTAAAATTTACAAACAAGAATATGAGATTGGCAAACCCTTGGCAGACGTCGTTGAAATAGGTGTATCTGATGAAACAGGAACTATTATTGAGTTTATACCTGATGATACTATTTTTGGTGTAACTGAATATCAATTTGATATTTTGGCCACCAGACTAAGAGAGTTGGCTTATCTTAATGCCGGAATAAAACTAAAACTGACAGATTTAAGAGAACTTGATGAACAAGGAAATCCGAAGTTTAAAGACTTTTATTCCGAAGAAGGATTAAAAGAATTTGTCAGATATCTTGATGCCGGTCGCGAAAAACTTATAGAAAATATTATTCATATATCTACGGAGAAAAATGATGTTCCTGTCGAAATAGCTCTACAGTATAATACTTCATTTACTGAAAATATTCACTCTTATGTGAATAATATCAATACTATAGAAGGAGGAACCCACCTGACAGGATTTAGAAGAGGATTGACACGAACATTAAAAGCATACGCTGATGATTCAGGATTGTTGTCAAAACTAAAATTTGATATTAGCGGTGATGATTTCAGAGAGGGGTTGACAGCAGTTATTTCGGTTAAAGTTCAGGAACCACAATTTGAAGGTCAGACAAAAACAAAGCTCGGTAATTCTGATGTAAGTATTTCAGTTGATCAGGCAGTCAGCGGATTATTGAAAAACTATTTGGAAGAGAATCCGAAAGATGCTAAAATAATCGTTGATAAAGTTATATTGGCTGCAACGGCAAGACATGCAGCTCGTAAAGCCCGTGAATTAGTACAGCGTAAAAATGTTTTA
Organism: Bacteroidota bacterium; assembly: GCA_029558535.1. GTDB lineage: Bacteria > Bacteroidota > Bacteroidia > Bacteroidales > ML635J-15 > Bact-19. The sequence goes on from JAKQEK010000290.1 coordinate 8,081, forward strand.
GGCGGTTCGGGATTACCCGGGAAACTTGCTGACTGTTCTGATAAAGATCCGGCAAATTGCGAATTGTATCTTGTCGAGGGAGATTCTGCTGGTGGTACTGCAAAACAAGGTCGTGACAGAAATTTCCAAGCTATTTTACCACTACGAGGTAAAATTTTAAATGTTGAAAAAGCAATGCCCCATAAGGTGTTTGACAGTGAGGAAATAAAAAATATATATACAGCATTAGGAGTGACAATTGGAACGGAAGAAGACAGTAAAGCTTTAAATATTGAAAAACTTCGTTATCATAAAATAATTATAATGACTGATGCTGATGTGGACGGTAGCCATATCACAACATTGATTATGACTTTCTTTTTCCGCTATATGAAACCTTTGATCGAAGGAGGATATTTGTATATTGCAACACCACCTTTGTATTTGATTCGCAAAGGTAAAACAGAACAATATGCCTGGTCAGAAAGTGATAGAGCAGAAATTGTTGAAAGACTGGGACAGGGTAAAGAATCCGGTTTGCATATTCAAAGATATAAAGGTCTTGGTGAAATGAACGCTGAACAGTTATGGGATACTACTATGAGCCCAGAAACACGTACACTTCGTCAAGTTAGCATCGATAATGCTGTTGAAGCTGATCATATTTTTGCAATGCTTATGGGTGATGAAGTCGCACCACGTCGCGATTTTATTGAAGCTCATGCAACTTATGCTAAAATTGACGTATAATTGATTATTTTAATAATAAGCACCCTCAGAATTGTTTTTTGAGGGTGTTTTTTTATTCCCCGAAGATGAAATTGAATCTGTTGCGATCTTCAATAATTTTTTTGTTATGATTTTGAATAAAATCAAAAACAAATTCGGGCTTAATATCTTTGGTCAGTATTTTATTGCTTCTGTTTAAAATGTATATTCTGGGAGTTTTGTAAGTTCCATAATACTTTGAAAAATTGCTTTTTTGAAACGGATCGTAAACATTTATCCAGTCTAATCCGTTTTCGTCAATAAATTCAGACCATTCTTGAGTTTCTGTACCTGATAAAACTGCATATATTTCGGTATTTATTTCTTTTAATTTTGGATAATATCCACTCAAAATCAAAGCTGTTTCATTACAAATATCACAATCCGGTTCCCAAAACAGCAAGATTTTATAATCTGCATCAATATTATATATTGAATAATAATCACCGTTAATGTCAGGAAGATTAAGGTCTATTGCTGTTTCTCCAATAACATTATGTTGAATGCTTTCTATCTTGAATTGCATTACAGAATAAGCAACATCACTGACCCACTCTGGTTTTTCTACCATAAAATAATTTCTGTATATATAAACGAGATATGCTTCAAGTCTTAAGTCAGAAGGATTTTCATAGCGAGATAAGAGGTAATTCAGGATATATTTGCGGTATTCAATATTTGAATTTGTTTTCGAAATTAAACTATCTATATCAGGATATACTTCATCAGGTTTATTTATACGGGTATCAAAAAAATAGAAGCAGTAATCGGAGAGTAGTTTGTGAAATATAAATTCGGGAGTATTTAACAGGCTTTCATCAGTAAAATCAACTCTGTCTAAATAATGAGTTTTATAGTAGTTATAATGAGTCAATGGATCAGAATATTGCATATTTCCAATTTCTTCCGGAACATAAAATGGCTCAAGAATATTGAGTATTTTGTATAGGAAGTCAGATTTTTCTGTTTTTAGTTTATACTTTGTATAAAGCAAAGTTTGTGATTTATTTAGACTGTCAATCAGATTATTTATAATAGGAACAGTATCGGGCATAAATGATTTATAAAACTCTAACTCCATTGTTAGTTGTGTCCGTCTTTTATTGATAATTGCAATTTCTTTTTGCAGTTCATTGAATATTGAATATTGTTTTTCGCCACTTATTTGCATTTGTCCCAGAATGTCATTTGCATCAGTTTTAATTACAATATTTTGATCATCGGCAATAATAAAATCGAACCGTGATTGAGGTGGAACGACTATGAAATAAACGCCGTGAGATAATTTGGAATCGGATTTGAATTCAACTACACCATTTACTGCCGGCAATGAATCGATTACTTTAAAGTCAGGACCTTTATGTACCCCAAGATAAATTAAATATTGTGGACAGTTCGCTATTTCAACTCTAATGTTATATGAAAAAGCAGAAATACTAAAAAACAAAATAAAAAGAAATAAGCCGTATTTCATCTTGCAGAAAAACGGCTTAAATATATATATAAAGAAATTATTCGGTATCTTGAATTTCATTCCGTTTTTTATCAAATTCAATCAAATCTTTTATGCTTTCGACACCAATACGTTTTCCGATTATTTTTTTCTCACGATTTAAAACATAAACAACAGGAGTACTGTAGATATCATAAAAATCCCTGAATTTAGAATGTGGATAAGGACCATCCCAGACATTAATCCAACCTTCTTCGTACAGGTTTTTCTCATCCAGGAATGTTTTCCATTCTTCCTTATCATATTGAGTATATAAAGCAAAAATATTAACATTCAGCGATTTAAGGCTATCTCTGAATTCATCCATTAATTTCGGAACTTCTTTTTTGCAGTGTCCGCAATGTGGTTCATAAAACACTAAAACAGTATAATCAGCATTAACCTGATGCAGAGAAATGTATTTTTCATCTATTGTTTGCATTCGTGTAAGGTCGGTCGCAATATTTCCCAATTTGGTAGGAGTAATTTTTTCGACTCTTTCGATAAGTTTAGGCATAAAAACACTATCTGCCCACCATGCTTTTCCGCTTAAATACCATTCTTCAGCTATGTCAACAAAAACTGCATCATAACCCATAATTTTGGAAGATTCGAAATAATGCAATAAATGTGAAGTTGTAAATTGAAACATTAGACTATCGCCTCCTTCGTAAGCTTTTCTTATTATTGCTCGGGCTTCGGGCATCATAGAATCTGCCATAGGGACTACCATTTTTTCGAAATAGTAATTTAATTTATTTTCATAAATAGGAGTCCTCAATAAACCACTTTCAGAAAAATCTACGTAATCCCAATAATGAGATTTGTAAAATTTATATTGAAATTGTGGATCTATTTCAGCTCCATTTTCATCTTTTGGCGATTCGGGAATTTTTACTTCTTTTAATGATAATAGTATTTTAGAGAAAAAAGTACCTGGATTCTGATTGATTATTTTGTCCATATACTCCAATCTTTCATCATTAAGATTGTTCATTAAATCTGTAATACGTTTCTTTTCATCTTCATTATCGGCAGCAGCTTCGTATTCTTTATTCAAATCCATTCTTCTGTTCTGAATTTCTGACATTTTTTGCTGGTATTGATTGAAAATTGTATTTTCTTTACAACCTTTCACTTTTAAATTTTTTGAAAAGTCAGCAGTGTCAGTTTCAATCGAAAATTTCTGATTATTTGTCATGAGTATTTCAAAATATGTCATACCCTTTGAAGGCATTACAATCAGATATATGCCCTTATTTAACTCTTTATCTCCGATAAATACAGCATTACCTTTGCTGTCAATTTTGGCAGTATCAATAACATATTTTTTTTCTCCGAAATGATGCCCCAGATAAATGACGGTGTCACTTATTCCGTTAATTTTAACTTTGATTTCGTAAGCTTGAGCACTAAGAAAAAGACTTGTAAATACAATTACAATCAACAAACCGGCTTTCTTCATAATCCATTCTTTAATTGTTTGACATGCAAAATTAATAAATTTTTAATAAGACACATTTTTATGTCAAATAGTTTGCCAGATAAAATTAAAAAATTAAAAAAATGTTAGAAATTATCGTACCAGCTTCTGCGTTTTGCCAATTTAAGGTCTTTAAGCATAGATGCTTTAACATTTATCTGGAACATATAAGATTTGTGCTGACCAAAAGGAACAAGATGTAAACTTGCTTCCCAACAATGCAAGTCGCGATAAATGTCAATTGTGCTATAAGTGGCTTTTTTGTTCACAATGTCGTAACCACTGGTAAAACTAATCTTCCATTTTTTTGTTAGGTTAAAATCACCTGTTACGTTAACCGTTTGAGTGATGTTAGATTCGAAATATGGTTTTGAATATCTGAATGTATAGTTTACTCTTACATTCCAAGGTATGTTGAAATCTACATATTGGTCGGGATATCCATAGAGCGTTTGATAAGGATCAATATCCGTATGTGCTTTGGATTCAGTCATCTTTGAATTCAATGAAAATCCAGCAGTAAGATTAACAATTGTTAAACGAAGCAACTGATTATTAACATTATATGCGAATTGATTTATTCTTATTCCTGAGCCATAATCATTTTCTGTTATAGCATAAGGGTCAAGACTTGTATTAAATGTCAGGTCAAGAAGTTTAATTCTTGTGCGACCGTTTATTGTAAGAGGAGCGAGATTAAGACTGTCAGCCATAATGTTATAACTTGTGCTTATTGATAGATTTTCCAATAATTTCACTTTTCTGTCTTGTGCTATAGTATCATTTTTATTTTTTAATTTAATCTCAAGATTATTACCTATATTCAGGTTTATTGATCCGGCTCCTCCTCTTGATGGGGTTCCGTATGGTAAACCCATAAATCTTGAATAATAATAACTTATAGTATCGTATTGACCTGTTGTGCCGTTATATTGAATTCGAGAATACTCGTCATAATAACCATATTTACTCTTCCCAAAATCTGGTAAGTAATTATAACTGATTGAAGGGGACATTACATGCCTAATAGCTTTGAGATTTCCCTTTTTAAAGTTAAAAGTTCCATATATTTGCGTTGACCAATTTAAATTAACTGAATAATCCCATACTCTTGAAAATTGTGTTTGATATTCTGTTAATAGCCTTCCGATTGAGTCTGTCGTGTCTGCATACGCCCATCTTTGTTGAGCCGATTTTGAATACCAACGTTCGGTATAATTAAAACTTGGCGTAAGTGTAGTATATTTTAAAAACTTTACTGATGTGCTAATGGGTACTTTATGACTAATTCCATTGGTTATATTATCGAAACCAAAATTGAAAAATGATGTATCACTGGTTTGTATTTGGTTTGTTAAATTCATAGAATAAGCAATTCCAATCTTTTCATATAATTTTGATTCTCCAACCTTTACTTTTCTTTTAAATGGATATATCCTACTCATATTTATTGCAAGGTCAGGTAAAGTTAGTGAAATTGCACCTGTTGAGTTGTTTTGATTGTGTCGGAAAGCGCTTGTTAGACTAAAAGGAGAATTTGGAAATATCTGGCTATACGAAATGCTTGAAGTTTTATTTGTTGACATATAATTTGCAGCATTATATGAATTGTACTTATCAAATTTTGAACTGCTTATATTAACATCGGCAGAAAATGTTGAATTTGGTCTAGCCTTGGGATCCTGAATATAACGCCATTTTACTGCATACAAATCTTCTCTTTGATAATTAATGTCTTTGTAACCCAGAACATTGCGACTATATTTGGCGTTGAGGCTGCCACTGAATTTGTATTTCACTTTGTAATTTGTAAGTAAACTTAAACCCCAACTGCCTTTGGTGTAACCATCACCAAGTATGGTAAGGTCAACAAAATCGTTTATTGCCCAATAATATCCACCATTTCTGAGAAAATATCCTCGATTTGCTTCTTCACCAAATTCGGGAATAATAATTCCTGACGAGCCACCTTTTTTATTTGGAAAAAAACCAAAAGGAATGCCGAGAGGAGTTGGGATGTCTTCAATTACTAAAAAAGCAGGACCGGATATAATTTTATCGTCAGGGATAACTATCGCTTTACTTATAGCAAAATAATAATGAGGATGTTCGAGGTCACAGGTTGTAAATTTGCCGTCAATCATGTGGACATGTTTGTCAGGTTGCATTTTTGTTTTACTTCCGTGTAAGTAACTACCTTCAAACTCCGTCATTACTTCTTTGATTATCCCTTTTTTTGTTCTGAAGTTATATCTAATCGTATCTGCATCAAATTCTTCGGCATTGTCTTTAAATACAGGTTTGCCAACTACTTTTCCGATTGAATCAGTTACTCCATATGCCAAAACTTCATTGTTTTCAAAGTCCATTTGAACAAATTCTGCTGTTAACGTAACAGATTCGTAAACAACTACAGCTTTACCATATAAAAAGGCTTTCTGCTTCTTAAAATCAAACAAAAGAGAATCTTCAGCATCATAATATACAGGATAATCAAATGACATGTTTGATTTTTTTATACTTACAGAATCAACTTTTGGAACTGTTTTTATAGTATCATCAGAGTGTAAATTGTATGTACTTATAGTGTATGGTTTTTCAATATTACTGTTTGATAAAGTGTTGGTATAAAGATTGCAGTAAAGCGGAAGCGTTTTCGTAAAAACTATTAAAAAAGTTAATAATAGTATAAACAAAAATTTTTTTAGCAATATGAAAGATATATCTTTGTACAAAATAAAAAATTTGTCCAAAACTAATGAAAAAAACGTTTCAATCTTTAAAACTGATATGTTTATGAGACAAAATTTATTCGTAACTGTTTTTTTAATACTTGCCTTTGTCTTTGGTACTAATTTGTCTGTTTACTCTCAAACAAAAAATAGTACTAAGGTCAAAACAGTTGTTATTGACCCCGGACATGGTGGTGCAGACCCGGGAGCTGTAGGTAAAATTTCCAAGGAAAAAGATTTGACATTAACTATTTCTTTGTTGTTGGGAGATATGATCAAACAGCATTATAAAGATGTAAATGTAATTTATACCCGAACTGACGATAGTTTTGTTGAATTGTATAAAAGAGCCGAAATCGCAAATAAAAACAATGCAGATTTGTTTATTTGTGTTCATATAAATGCATCAACGAGTTACTCTCCGTATGGATCTGAAACTTTTGTAATGGGTATTGATAAAACAGGTGCGAATCTTCAGGTAGCTAAATTAGAGAACTCTGTTATCTTAAAAGAAGATAATTATCTGGATAAATATGAGGGATTTGATCCAAATGATCCTGAAACTCACATAATTTTTAGTCTTTATCAAAACGCAAATCTTACCCAAAGTTTGTCATTTGCTCAGTTATTACAGAATAATTTTACAAATAATGTAGGAAGATTTAATCGTGGCGTTAAGCAGGCCGGTTTTCTTGTATTATGGAAAACAACGATGCCGAGTGTATTGGTTGAATTAGGTTTTATCAGTAACGCAGAAGAAGAAAAGTATCTTAATACAGCACAAGGCCAGCAAGATCTTGCTAAAGCAATGTTCGATGCATTTGCTACATACAAAACAAAACTTGAGGAAGAAGATTCGCAATCAAGTAATAGCAACGGAAATAGTACAACAATTGTTAATAACAATACTGTAAAAGATGATAATCAGATTGTAGTAAATAATTCAGACAACTCAATTTTGTTTAAAATTCAGGTGTTAACTTCTACAAAAAGAATGGAATTAATTCCTGAAAATTTTAAATCATATCAAAATGTTGATGTATATTTGCAGGACGGAGTTTATAAATATACTATCGGGGCAGATTCTGATTATAACAAAATAGTTGAACTCCATAAAAAGGTTATTAAGGATTATCCGGATAGTTTTATTGTCGCCTTGAAAAATGGTGTCAGAATACCGGTCAATCAGGCGAGGAGTGAGGTGAAAAATAAATGAAGAAAGCCAAGACAAGATACATATTATATGGATTATTAGGTATAGCAATTCTATTTGCTTCCTATTGGGGTTTTGAGTTTCTTAAAGGGACTTCGCTTTTTACTAAAACAAACGTGTATTTTATTTATTATGATAGAATCGAAGGACTTAATGAATCAAGTCCTGTAACTGTAAATGGTTATCAGATTGGAAAGGTTTCGGAAATTACATTTTTGCCAAAAGATAATTGCAGACTATTAATTAAAATTGACATTTCAAAAGACTTTTTGTTGCCAGATTCTACAATTGCCAGGATTTACAGCATGGACTTGATGGGTTCAAAAGGCATTGAATTGATTTTTGGAGGTAAATCTACTTACCATTCTCCGGGAGATACTTTAATAGGAGAGGTTGAACAAAGTCTTAAAGATCAGGTAAGCGTGCAAATGTTACCTGTTAAGCAAAAGGCCGAAGAATTGATGGTTGAAATCTCGAAGGCTATTGCAGTTATCTCATATATTTTCAATGACGAAACCCGTGATAATCTTGAAAAAAGTTTTGCCAGTATTAAAGCTACAATGGCATATCTCGAAAGTTCAGCCTATAGTGTTGATACCTTGTTGAAAAAGGAATCAGGGAAAATTGGTAGGATACTTGCAAATGTTGAATATTTAACATTGACTTTAAGAGATAATGCTGAACATCTGTCTAATATTTTCGATAATCTTTCAACATTCTCCGATACTCTGGTAGCACTAGATATTTCCAAGACTATTATAGAAGCAAATAAAGCTATAGAAAGTTTTAATGCTGTTATGGATAAAGTTAACAGAGGTGAGGGCTCATTGGGACAGTTGATACAGGACGATAAATTTGCAAATGAAATTGAGCAGGCAGCAGAAAATTTACGAAAGCTATTATTTGATATCCAATTTAATCCCAAAAAATATGTACATTTTAGTTTAATGAATATTGGGCGTACGGTTAATGTTACTGATGAATCGGAGTTGACAAACAAGGATAAACGTGTTGTCAATCGTCAACGGGAAAAAAACGAAAAAGAAGCTCAACGAAATTTTGAAAAAGATCAAAAGAAAAAGCAAAAAGAAGAACAGAGTAACGATGGAGCTTCAATAGATGGACCGGTGATTTTTATGATACAAATAAAATCAGCTGCTACTCAGATAGAGATCAATTCTCCCGAATTAAAAGGATACACAGATGTCATAGAGAAAAAATATAGTAGTTATTATAGATATTATATTTATCAGCATGATGATGAAGCTCAAACATCATACTATTTAAGTCTTGCACGAGAAGATTTTGAAGATGCTTTCCCGGTGGCTTTTTGTGGAAATAAAGCATTGTCCTATTCCGAAGGTATTAGTTTGGTTGCTCAAAAGTAGTTATCGTATATTCACTGACCCCACGCGACAGCGTCATTTCGAACGAAGTGAGAAATCTGTTTTATACCTAATTTTTAAGATTTCTCCCTCTTCCTCCGTCAGAGTTCGAAATGACTTTCATGTTTTGGTATAGTGGTCGGCGACATTAACAATGATTTATAACTGGTCTTTTTAAGTTGCCGACCACAATCCCCTACGCGATAGCGTCATTTCGAACGAAGTGAGAAATCTATAAATGACATTTCTCACCACTTCAAAGACAGGGTTCGGAGTGAGAAATCTCATTTACATATTTCCAACTTTGTTTTGTATTAGAATTTTAAGTATTATTGTATTTTGCACAAAATTTAGAATTATGAATAATAAAATTTTACTGTTGTTTTCGGGTCTGTTAATAGTTGTAACACTTAATGCTCAATATTTAAGAGGTGACTTTAACGAATGGAGTACCGACAATCTAATGGCGTTATATTATGGTTATTATGCAGCAACCATAGAAGTTGTTGACGAAGTTGTTGACGCCGGTTTTAAGGTTGATCAGGACGGAGACTGGGTTTTACAATGGGGCAACGCTACGGATTCCTATAATCCGATAGTCAATACCTCAGAAGGTCAGATGCGTGGAAGCAATTCGGGCGATTCTCCTGCAGATTTTGTAAAGACGTTTTCCGCAGGTAAGTTTTATACTTTCAGGCTCGAAGGCGATGAAACATGGTGGAATCGCAAATTTGTAATTATTGAAACAGATGCTGCTCCGATACAGATAATTTCTGTAAGTGATGATAATCTGACTGCCGGAACAGGTGATGTCACAGTAAGTATAAGTTTGAACGCCGAAACATCTCCGCAGGAATCAGTATATATTCGTTATACAACAGATGAATGGGTTAGTTCTTTTATTCTTGAAACTACAGGTGAATCTTTAACTTATTCAGGTATCATACCGGCACAGATAGTAGGAACAACAGTAGAGTATTATGCATTAAGTTCTACAATGCCATTAAGCTTTGTCAGTCAATATCCCGATTTTGCGACATTGGACGGCAATAATAATTCTGGAGATAATTATTCTTATACAGTTCTTGGTTCTGACCCGATTCTATTTGCTACTCCATCTATAGCAATGAATTCAACTGTGCTGGACGGATTATCAATTGTTTTGGAATTAACTAATGAAACATTTGTTGATGCAGTTTTGGACCCTCTGAATTTTGAATTAAACAATGAACCAACAGGTCTATCAATAGACCAGTTGCAATATGTTTCAGAAACTGAAGCTACATTAACTTTAGCATATACTGGCGGATTAATTCTTAGTCAGATTGATAATTTCTCTGTGACTATTTCAGGAAATGAATTGACAAATAACATTGAACTTACGTCAAATGACATGACAATTTTTGCAGATGTTTTGCACGATGGGATTTATCTTGCAAAAGTTTCAATGTGGGAAGGTGGTGCATCGGATACATGGTATGATGAAGTTGATTTTGATGGTCATGACTTCGGAAGCTTTAATTCGTCAATGTCGCTATATTTTAAGTCTGGTCAGGTATTTACATGGAAAGATGTTAACGGAGATATTTTAACTGCAACGATGAATTACCGAATATATAAACAGGGAGATACGCCTCCTGAATTTATTCAGGTTGACTTACCATATTATTCGGATTGGGCATCGGGAGAAAATACTGACCAATTGTGGTGGAATGATGCTCCTGATGAAATTGACATTAATTTGTTGTCAGGTGCAGAAGAGACTGCTTATTATTTTGAAGTTTATTATGAAGCTCTAAATGGTGATAACCACGTACATTATAGAAATAATGATGGTCAAAATTATATAGCAACATTTACATATACTTCGGGTGGTATAATTACTGCAACCCCTTCATCTGAATTGACTGAAGAAAATCTTGACGGGATGGAAATAAATATTCAAGTTATTGATGATTATTTTGCTGATGCAAGTCTCGATGCAGGAAATTTTAGTTTGAATAATTTTCCTGTCGGATTAAGCATTGCAGAAGTGCTGTACGTTACGCCTACCAATGCTGTTGTAGTCCTTGAATTTGACGGTACAAATTTCGATACAGATATAGAAAACTTCAGCATTACAGTATCGGGAGTTGAATTGAATGGTAGTGTTGATTTGACAAGCAATATCTTAGTAATTACTGCTGTTGACGAGAGTGTTGTGATTTACTCACATTTGCTAACAACTGAAAACCTGCAAAATTATTTAGGAGATAATAATATGTATTGGATAAATATGGAGATAGGTCAGTTGGAATGGGATGGTGCACAAATTGGTTTTGGTATATTGCAGGATGACCCTGAAGACTGGACATGGTTCAATGCAGAATGGTATGAGGACGGAGAAGGCGAAAACAAACGAGTACATTCATTGATTGAAATTCCCCAAATAGCAGGTTCGTATTATTATGCCGGCAGGGTTCGAAATACACCATTGGGACAGTGGTTCTATGCAAATGATGAAAACTGGGTTGATACTGATATTTTGAATGCTGTTTATACTGTTAATGTCAATCCGTTACCTGCATGTGATGAATTTTTGGCTAATATGTTGGATGGAACTCGTATTAATCTTGAATGGACAGCGGCTTCAGAGTTTGTGAATGTAATTATTCTTGGAAAAATCGGCTCTTTAATAAGCGGAGTTCCTGAGCAGGGTACCGTTTATAATACCGGAAGTATTATTGATGACGCTATTGTTATATACAAAGGCTCAGCAAATAGTTTTATTCATTCCGGACTTACAAATAATACAGATTACTATTATGATATTTATACTTTGAACAATGATTATTATTCATCTGATAAATTATCAGCAACTGCATCTACAGACGACTCAAACGGATGTGTTTTTAATATAAATCCTCAAGATGATTTCAATATTTGTGGAGGTAGTGCGGTTTTTGTAAACAGTGGATTGGTTATTGCTCCTTATGGTGATACGATTGTGATTTATTTTAATTCTACAGAATATGAAGGGCTTCAAGGGTTTGAAGAAGTATATATGCATGCCGGAGTTACAATTCAAGGTGGCTCATCATGGGATTATGTAATCGGTAATTGGGGCGAAGATGATGGAGTTGGTTTGATGACTAATGTATCAGAATATTTATGGTCTATTAGCATTAACCCATTATCATATTTTGGATATAATGTTTCAGCAGATGTTTTGGGAATAAACCTCGTATTCAGAAATGCAGATGGTAGTCTGGTAGCTCAGCATCCTATTAGTGGGGAAGATTTTTACATAGATTTAACTGTAAATCCTCCAGTGTCAAGTTACAACGCTGTTACAACTGACTTTATTCAAAGCCCTGTCAGTAGCATTCTGTGGAGTACCGGAGCTCATACACCTGCTATAAGTGTAAGTGAGGCTAGTGAAATATGGTTTACGGCAATAGATAATTTTGGTTGTATTGCTTCTGATACAATTAATATTGGTTTATATTCTTTACCTTATGTTGAGCTGGGAACGGATCAGACAGTTTGTTCGGATGTGGAGGTTATTCTAGATGCAGGTGAATTTGAATTGTATTCTTGGAATGACGAATCCTCTGAAAATACATTAACAGTAGCAATTGACGGAACATATTCGGTAACTGTAACTGATAATAATGGTTGTACCGGTTTTGATGTTGTTAATGTCAATTTTGTTGATTATCCTGTTGCAGATTTTTCATATACTATAAGTTCTGGCACTACAGTAGATTTTGAAGATTTATCACTGAATGCCGAAACTTATGCATGGGATTTTAATGGAGATAATATTACTGACAATACTTCCAATGCAAATGTTAGTTATACATATCCTGCATTGGGACAATATCCGGTTAAGCTTACTGTAACCAATCAATGTTCATCAGATTCAGAAACAAAAATTATTTATGTTCTTAATATTGAAGAAGAAAATATTGGGAAAGTTGATATTTATCCTAATCCGGTATCAGAAATCTTGATGATTGATTCTGATGAAGATATAATTATTTCTATAATTGATATGACCGGTAAAATATTATTACAGTTCAGACATAATAGCTCAAAGACTTCGGAAATAGATATCAGCAATTTTGCCAAAGGTATTTATACCCTAAACTTGAAGTCTGAAAATCAGAAATCGAATTTTAAATTAATAATAAACTAAGCTTATGAAAAAAATAAATTTATTAGTTATATCAATATTTATTTGTTCTATCATGGTTTATGCACAAATTCCATGGACAGGCAGAACATATTGCAAAATAACACTAGATACCAAGTTAATGGAAGCTCCTGAGTGTAGTTTAGGTGGTGGTGGTTCTTACCCTGCTACCTGGGCGAAAGTATATGCTCATTTGGGCTTGTGTACTTGTGCAATAAATGCTGAACAGCGTGATTGTAGTAGTGCATCTCAAAATGAGATTTTTTGTTATTCACAAATTACTCCTTTTCAATCTCAGGTGTGGCAGCATGTAGTTGGGAATTGGGGCGAGGTGGCTCAGGATGATAATGTTGGAATCATGCAAACACTTGGGAATGGAGTTTATTCCATAGAATTTATTATTGAGGATTATTTCAGCAGTGAAGATGTAAGCACAGAAATGGGCGAAACATCCGCAGTGCCGTCTATGCCATGGGCTGTGAATCTTGGCGGTATGCCATACACAATGGGGCTGGTATTCAGAAATTCAGACGGAACCTCAACCGGTCGCGATGGTTTATGTAAGGATATTTTTATTGTGGACATTCTTGGTAATCCACAGGTAATTCAGGGATCGAATCCGGAAGGACCTCTTTTCCCGGCAATCACACTAGATATTCACGATGCTTCAATCGAAGAAATAATGACTTTAAGTGATAATACATTTATTTATCCAAATCCTTCTACCGAACAATTTGATATTAAATACAAAATTGTTAACACTGGTTCAGAAGTTAGAATACGCATTTTTGATGCTGTTGGCAGATTGATAGTTGATGATTTTATTGGGAAACAATCTGCAGGTTGGTATAGCAATACATATTATACCGAAAATATGGAAGATGGAATTTATATGATTCAACTTGCCTTGGATAATTACATTTCGCACACTGAAAGAATTATTATTACACATAATTAAGCTATTACGATGATTAAATACAAATTATTTTTTACAGGCTTATTGATATTTACCTTATCTGTAAGTCTTAGATCTCAGGTTTTAACATGGGAACCCGAATTCCCCACAATTTATGACACCGTTACAATATATTATGATGCTGGTTTGGGGAATGGTGCATTGCTGGACGTTGATTCGGTTTTTGCACATACAGGAGTTATCACATCTTTGAGTATCAACAACAACGACTGGGAACATAAGGTTGCTGCCTGGGGTGAAAAAGATTCGATATTATACATGGAAAATCTTGGGAATAATATTCATAAATTCAGGTTTTATCCGAAAAATTTTTACGCCATTCATCAAAGCGAAACGGTAACCGATATGTGTTTTGTGTTTCGTAATGCTGACGGAACTCTTGCCGGGAAAAATGCTGACGGCAGCGATTTTGTAATTCCTTTGTGGACTGCAACTTTGCAGGCTCGTTTTATAGCGCCCGTTAAATTCCCGATGATTACAAATCAGGCCGAAAATTTTCAAGTTACAGTTTTGGCTAAATCAATTGGAATGATAAATGTCTTTCATGATGGAAATCTAATTTCACAGTCCTATAGCGATGAGCATACATTAAATATTGTTTCTGGTAGTCTTGGAAAACATTGGATTAAATTTGTCTATCAAAGTGGCAATTATACTGTTACCGACAGTTTGTTTTATCTTGTTCAGGAGGATGTGGTTGTTGAAGCCCTTCCGGTTGGGATTATTGATGGAATTAATATAATTGATGAGAATAATGTAATATTTTGTCTTCATGCTCCGTGGAAAAACAGGGTTTATATGATTGGGGATTTTAACGATTGGGCAATTGAGCCTGAATACCAATGCAAACGAACTCCTGACGGTCAAAGATGGTGGTATCGTCTTGAGAATCTTGATCCTGAAACCGAATATAGATTTCAGTATTTGGTAGATTTTGATATAAATATTGCCGATCCATATTCTCAGAAGCTTTTAGACCATTATAATGATGTGGAGATACATCAGGTTATTTATCCTAATCTTATTGCATATCCTACCGGAAAAGCAAGCGAAATGGTTGGAGTGTTTAAAACAAGTCAGGATGAATACCAATGGCAGGTTACGGACTTTGAGAAGCCGGATAATCGAGATCTTGTTATTTACGAAATGTTGGTGCGAGACTGGCACACATGGCATAGCTATAAAACTGTAATGGATTCAATACAATATCTTGCCGACCTTGGTATAAATGCGATTGAACTTATGCCTGTAAATGAGTATGATGGCAATGACAGTTGGGGGTACATGCCTGCATTTTTCTTTGCTCCGGATAAATGTTACGGGACTTCAGACATGTTGAAGGGATTTATTGATGCCTGTCATCAAAATGGAATTGCTGTTATACTTGATGTAGTATTGAATCATGCTTCCGGTCAGAATCCAATGGCAAGACTTTATTATAACAAGGAAAGAAATAGACCTACCTGGCAGAATCCATGGTTCAATGAATTGATACCTCATCCATACGGTTATCATAATGATTTTAATCATGAGAGTGCACTTACGCAACAATTTGTTGATTCGGTCTTATCTTATTGGGTAAACGAATACCATGTTGATGGTTATCGCCTTGATTTATCCAAAGGGTTTACTAATAATGTTACTGTCGGATATGATGAGAATGGAGATATTAATTGGACAGATGTGGGAGCATGGGGAAATTATGATGTCGTTCGTGTTGATAATCTTAAAGCAATGGGAACCAGACTATGGAATAAACATCCGGGCACATACATAATTTTGGAACATTTGGCTTCGTTTTGGGAAGAAAAAGCCCTTTCAGACCATGGATTTATGTTGTGGTGCGGAATGTCTGCCAACGAGCAGTATGCTCAGGCAGGAATGGGTTGGACAGATAATGCAGATTTTAAGTGGGGAGTTTCGTATCAACATTATCAGGGAAATAATCTGGGACAGCACAATCTTGTAGGCTACATGGAAAGTCATGATGAAGAAAGATTAATGTATAAATGCCTGACTTATGGAAATATGGCTGTTGTGGAAGGCGATACCGTTTATTCAACTCGCGATCTTAAAACTGCTTTAAAAAGAATGGAACTGATTGCAGCGTTTTTCTTTACAGTTCCGGGACCAAAGATGATGTGGCAATTCGGAGAGAGGGGCTTTGACTATTCAATCAACTGGCCTGCAGTAGATCAACCTGGTGTTACACGAACAGACAAGAAACCTCCAAGGTGGGATTATATGGGTGTTTATGAAAGAATATACTTGTACAAAGTCTATTCTGCTTTAATCAACTTGCGTAAATCTTACAATATTTTCCGCACCTCAAATTATGAAATGAGTACATCTGCTTATGATAAACGAATCAGATTGTGGGATGACGGTTATGTTAATGCCGAAATGCAAGTCGTAGTTTTGGGTAATTTTAATGTTGAGTCGCAATCAGTGTGGCCGGAGTTTTCTCATGATGGATATTGGTATGATTATTTTACAGGGGACAGTATATTTATTGATTCGTATCAAACTGAAAATCAAAATTTTAGCTTTGATTTCTTGCCGGGCGAATATCATATTTATACTGACATGCGATTAGATACTCCTGATTTATATATTGATACAACTTCAAATAATGATTTAATACCCGGTATTATTGGAGATGTTTACAATACATGTGTTTTTCCAAATCCTGTTGACAATAATGTAAATGTTGAATTTAGTTCGACAAAATCCGGAGAATATTATTTCAAACTTTATAATATTTCGGGACAAGTAATTATTGAAGAAAAGCTTTATGTTAATCAAGGACGTAATAAGTTAGTTTATGATATAAGCAAATTTAAGTCAGGTGTTTATTTTTATCGTTTAAGTTCTGATAAAACTTGGGTATCGGGCAAAATATTAAAGAATTAAACTAAATTATGTCATAGAAGAGGTAAGTAGTGATTATTGATAAAAAAGTATCTGTTATTTTAACTGAACAATGGAAAAAATAAAAACCAAACCAAGATTAAGCTTTTGGCAAATCTGGAACATGAGTTTCGGTTTTTTAGGAATTCAGTTTGGATTTGCGTTACAAAATGCCAACGCTTCAAGAATATTGCAGACTTTTGGTGCTGATGTACATCATTTGTCATGGTTTTGGCTTGTAGCTCCTATAACAGGAATGATAATACAGCCGATTATCGGACATTTTAGTGATAAAACATGGAATCGGTTAGGCCGGAGAAGACCGTATTTTCTTGCCGGAGCAATTCTGACAGCTACAGCACTGATTTTGATGCCAAATGCTCCTCAGTTTGCAGGCTACATTGCACCTATGTTCATAGGTGGTGGTTTGCTGATGATAATGGATGCATCAATTAATATTTCGATGGAGCCATTTCGTGCTTTGGTTGGAGATAAATTACCTGAAGAACAGCACACTCTTGGCTTTTCGATGCAGACTTTGCTTATCGGAATAGGTGCAGTCATTGGTTCTTGGTTACCTTATATACTTTCTAATTGGCTTGGCGTATCAAACGAAGCAGACAAAGGTATTGTCCCGCCAAATGTAATATGGTCGTTTTACACCGGTGCAGTTGTTCTTATTTCTACAATAATTTGGACAGTGGTAACCACAAAGGAGTATCCACCAGAATTTTATGAAACAGACACTGAAGAAGTTAAAGAAAAAAAGAAATTCAAAATACCGGTAACAATGCTTCAGCTTTTGGTTGTACAATTTTTTTCATGGTTTGCTTTATTTTCTATGTGGGTATATACCACTCCGGCTGTTGCAAGAGAATTCTTTAATGTAACAGATCCCTCACTACCTGCATATCAGGAGGCAGGCGATTGGGTAGGAATTCTTTTCGGTATATACAATGGCGTTTCTGCTGTCATTGCACTCAGTTTACCAAAAATTGCTGCAAAAGTGGGAAGGAAAATGACCCATGCAATAGCTTTGAGTATTGGAGGATTATCATTTTTGTCTTTTGCTGTAATCCCATCGGCAAATCTTCTTTGGATTCCTATGATAGGAGTCGGAATTGCCTGGGGCAGTATTCTGGCAATGCCTTATGCTATGCTGGCAAGTTCAATTCCTGCAAAGAAAATGGGCGTTTTTATGGGACTTTTTAATATGTCTATTACAATACCCCAGATTGTAAACGGTGTTTTCAGTGGATTGATGCTTAAATACTGGTTTAATGATAATCCTATAAATTCAATTTATTTTGCCGGTATTCTAATGATTTTAGGAGCTGCTTCGACTTTTTTTGTAAAGGAAAATGCCAAGATTAAGCTTGATAAACAATTTTAATCTATAATTCTGTTTAAGTAATGCACATCAAAACTTATCAACAAAAAGAATCATAAACAAAATATTTATATACATTTGAAAAATTAATCTAAAATAGGTTATTATGGACATGTTGGAATTAATAAAAGCCAGAAGAAGCCCGCGAGGTTTTTTCGATAAGCAAATCAGTGAAGAAGATATTAATAAAATTTTCGATGCTGGTCGTTGGGCTGCTTCATCTTACAATGGTCAGCCATGGCGTTTTATATATGCCGATAAAGAAAAAAATCCTGAGCTATATGAGACATTACTGGGCTTAATGGCGGAATTTAATCAGGCATGGGCAAAGGCTGCCCCGGTTTTGATGATTACGATGGTAAGGGTTAAATATGAACATACGGGTGAAAAATATAAACATGCATGGCATGATTTAGGTTTAGCGGTTGGAAATATGTCAATTATGGCTCAGTCGCTTGGAATATCATTACATACTATGGGAGGTTTTGACGTTGATAGAGCCAGAGAAGAACTGAATATTCCGGATTCACTCGAACCTGTAACAATGATTGCATTTGGATATGGCGGATTGCCCGGCAATTTGCCTTTAGATATTTACAAAATGGAAATTCTTCCTAGAGTAAGAAAAGAAATTGAAGAAATTGCGTTTAATAAGCCATTTGATAAAATTTAAATTTTGTTTATGAGAAAGAAATCTTTTTTAACTGCAAGTTTGATATTTGCAGTAGTCGTTTGTGCATATACTCAGGAGTTTGTTGTTACAAGTCCACAGTTAAAAGCTGTAGTTCTGGAAGAATATACAGGAATGAAATGTCCTTATTGCCCGCAGGGACACGCAGTAGCAGAATCTATTCTTACAGGAAATCCGGGTAAGGTTTCAGTTATTGCCGTTCATCAGGGAAGTTTTGCTATTCCTGACGAAGGACAACCTGATTTTAGAACAGCATTCGGAAATAGTCTTGCAGGTCAGACAAATCTCGAGGGTTATCCATCAGGAACGGTAAACAGACATTTTTTTTCTGACTTGTCAACAAGCGGAGGTACTGCATTAAGTCGAGGTGATTGGGCAGAGGCTTCTCAACAGATTCTAGCACAAGAATCTTATGTCAATCTTGGTGTAACAACTGATTTTAATGAAGAGACAAGAGAACTCAGTGTAACTGTAGAAGCTTATTATGTTGGCAATCTGCCATTTGGTGTAAGCTCTAACTTTTTTCAGATCGCTGTTACAGAAAGTAACGTTATTGCATATCAGGCAGGTGCAAGTAGCACATATAACCATAAGCATATATTACGTCATTTGATAACAGATCAATGGGGAGATGAGATAACTGAAATTGAATCAGGAACAGTTGTTAACAAGACATATTTATATACTATGCCTGAAGAATGGGTAGCCGAAAATTGCGAAATAGTGGCTTTTATTACCGAATCGCATCAGGAAATAGTTACCGGAGTTACTGTTCCTCTAATTGATGGCTTTAGTGATGGCGAGGTAAATCCTGATTATGCCAGATTATTTACAGAATTTCCTATTGCAGTAGGACAGGATTCTGAAACTTCTGAATTTTTATTTACTATTATAAATGGCTATGATGCTGAACAGGAATTTGTTTTAAATCTTAGTTATGAGGCTCCCGTCGATTGGAGTGTCAGTTTTGTATATGATGAAAATACATATATTGAAAGTACAGAAATATTACTCGATGCTAATGAAATTGTGAATGCGCAGATAATTGTTGTTCCAGGCGAAACTTCCGGAGTTGCAAAATGTGTTTTGACTTTGCAAAGTACAGATTTTCCTGCATTGGAAGAGAAGGTTTGTGAAGTATTTGTTGTTTCCGGAGTGCAGAATTTGATTGTCAACGGGTCGGGAACAAATACAGGAATAAGCAGTTATGAATTTGAGCATTATTATAAAGACGGCTTATTGAATGCGGGTTGCGAAACTGTTGGGGCAATTCCCGGTTATGCATTTGAACAGGCTGTCGAATTCGGAGTTCTTGAAAATGTAAGTAGTTTGTATTTCAATATTGGTGGAACAACTCCTGTTCTTACTTTGGGACAAGTAGTTGCACTAAGGGAATTTATTGATAATGGAGGAAATCTCTTTGTAGCAGGACAGGATTTTGGAAGAGATATTATGGCTTCAGGCGCAACTTCAGGCTCTATTACACATAAAACCTTTTATCAGAATTACTTATCTGCTTTGTACTTGAATGACGGAGATGCTGCCAATAACTCATTTCATTCAGTTAATACTGATTCTATTTTTGGATATATTCCACCATCAACTCTAATTGATGCGTATGACGGTGTTTTTGATCCAGATGCAATAAAAAAGTATACAAATTCGACAGAAATATTTTTATATCCAAGTGGTAAAGCCGGAGGTTTACGTGCATATAAAGGAAGTGCAAGAATTGTTTATCTTGCTTTTGGTTTGGAACAAATTGCAAATGAAGACACAAGAAATGAAATTATGGACAGAACCTACAGATGGTTTGAGGGATGGATTGGAACTGGCTGTGAAGTATTCGATAAGAATCAACTTTCTGTATTTCCAAATCCGGCAAGTGATTTCTTAAGAATTACAGGAATAGAGGGGGATTATAAATATACTGTTACTGATATTACAGGAAAAATTGTTAAATCAGGGATGACAAGTATATCAGAGAATATTAGTATTTCAGATTTGAAAAGCGGATTGTATTTCATTGAAATTAACACTAGCAATCAGAGTTTTTTGAATAAATTTACAAAATTGTAAATAATGCTATAGAAGTTTATTCGTTACATATACTTTAAAACAATTTTGATTGTTTTATCTTCATTTCCTAAACTGAAGCTAAAATCTTCAAATTTGGGTTTGCATAATCCACTATGAAAATAATCTGAAAAACCAAATCCTTCTGTGGGTATAAAGAAAGAATAATCCATTATTCCGTTATTATTCTCATCATCAAGTATGGCAATACCGTATTTTCCCTTAGGTATGTCGTTGTAACTTACAGATATACATCCGTTTACGATATTATTTTTTGTTATGATTTTTTCAAAACGCGGAGTTTCATTTTTAAACTCATTTTCAGATGTAAAAATAGCAAGCTTTATTTTTCCTTTTGTATTTTTTATTCCTGAGATTTTTACAGTCAGTGTCTGGGCATTTGTAATATTTACAAAAAGCATAAATATCAATATATTCAAAAATGCAATTCTCATAATACGCTATTTTTCTAAATTACTTGTACTAAAATAGTTTTCTTCAAGTGAAGAAGTTGTTACAAAACTAGTAATTATTATTTCTGATTTTCTCCCATTTTTATTATTCTCGGCGACCATTTTATAAGCCATATATTTGCCATTGGTTTGTTTTCTGTAATCGGTCATTGTAATAGTTTTGATAAGTTTGTTATCTTTATCATAAGTTTCGGTCTTATAAGGTAAATAAGTTACTTTTTCGATATAGGCAATTTTACGTTTAAAATTTTCAGAAGTTTCAATTTCGGGAGATTTACATGTACTCTCGATTTTATAATATTCTTTACCATTTATTGTTTCAGTGCCAAGTAATTTATATTCATAGTCAGACATTTTGGGCTTGCTCATATCCGAATTGGAGAATTCTGATCCCATAAAACTTGAAGATTTTTCACTGCTTACAATTCTTCTCGTCTTTTTAAGAGATGGTAAATATACCCACATATCATCATCTTTTTCTTCATAATCATAAATTAACATTCCTGTACCCTGAACATCAGCAGGAGATAGAAATTTTATCATTGTCTTTGTTGCATCACCAAATTTCTTTGTAGTGTTCTTCACTTGTCTTGTTCTAACATTACCTTTGTTGTCGTAGATTTTTAGAGTTGATGTCATTTCCATAGCATCTGACATAATTGCCTTTGTGCTGTTATTCACTATTTCTTTTGCGTCCTGAGCATTTAGCAGACTCATACTTAAAAAAGTTAAGGTGTAAATCAAAATAATTAGTTTTTTCATATTAGCATTTTTAAATTATAAATTATTTTTAGTTTTTTTTTGCAATAATATTCGGGTAAATTTTTAAAATAGATGGTACCAGCACTAAAGCACAAATAAGGCATAACAATAGAGAAAATATTATCAGAAAAGCAAATGTTTTAAGTATTAGTATTCCTGATAAAAATAATACTGAAAATCCCAGTATTACTGATATTGCGTTTATTGCTATTCCGCGTCCTGTTGTTGTTAGACAGATATTTATTGCTTCTGTAATATTTTTTCCGTTTTCAATTTCTGATTTTATTCTCCAGAAAAGGTGTATAGTATAATCAACGCCTATACCAATAGCTATGGATGACAGCAAAGAAGTAGCAATATCCAGTTCTATTCCTGCCCAACCCATAAGGCCAAAATTACAAGTGATTGTAAATATTAGTGGAACAGTTCCCAGCAAACCTGTTCTGAACGATTTGAAAATTATCCATAGCAATATTATTATCGTTATCATTGCCAAGGCAAGGGAATATATTTGTCCATTTATAATTGACATTGCCATATCCTTTTCGACAATACTGATTCCAGCTTGATATTTAGCATATTCAGACTTGTCGCAGAACTGTTGTATTTCTAGGATAATAGAATTGAATTCCTTAATGTTTTCAGCTCTAAATTGTACACTTACAACAGCTTGGGTGTAATTAAAATCAACAAATTTTTCAAAATCTTCGGGATCACCGGACATATTATAAAATTCGATATATTGTGCAATTGCCTCACGCGAATCGGGTATTTTATTGTATGCCACGTCATCAACATCATTAAGTGCCTTGCTCATTATTTTAATAATGCTTGATAGGGAGTTTACACTTCCAGTCTGCTTTTTACTCTTCAGTAATTGCTCAAGTTCATCCATTTCGCTAATTACTGCCGGATCTTTAATATCACCTTCGAATAAAACTGAAATGTATTTAGTTCCTCCGAAATGTTCGTTAATAATCTTTGTTGATTTTCTGATGTCATGAGATTTTGACATCATTTTTTCGTTGTTAATGCTCACATTTAGACGAAATATTCCTATAACTGAAATTGCAAATATCAAAGAAAAAATAATAATGACATTCTTTGGCTTGTTAACACTTATGTGTGCTGCTTTAACAAGTAGTTTGTCAATAAATGTTTTAGCATTTTCTTTAAAACTTTTGTTGATTTTCCCCTTTTTCATTCCGATAAGAATCGCCGGCAAAAAGTAGAGACTGAGAATTAATGCAAGAGCAATTCCGATTGAGCAAACTATCCCTGTTTGCTTTGCAGGAAGCATTATATGAACGATAAGTCCAAGTACTCCGGCAATTGTCGTTAAACCTGTAAGCAATACCGGATTTGCGACACTTTTCATACTTTTGGTTACTAAAGCATCCATATTGTCGTTTGGATTGGCAGCATTTAGTTCCTGATATTTTGATACAATGTGTACTCCATAGTTGTTTGCTACTGATATCATAAGTATAGGTACCAGTACAGCTATTATACTGAATTCGTAACCAAGTAGTGGCATTAGTCCCATCGATACGCCTGTTGAAATTATAACTACAAGCATAGGCAATACAACACCTCGTTTTTCGCGGAATGAAAAATAAAGGAATAAAATCATTACCAGTAAAGCAAGTGGCATCAGAATCATCAGATCCCGCATGGCTTTTTGTTGAATTTCTTCACGCAGATATAACATTCCCGACATATAATATTTTTCGCTGCCCCAGATTTTATTGATTGTTTCTTTTGTTTTTGATACTATTTCGGAATCACTATGACCTTTTTCAGGATTGATTATCATTACAGCATAACGGAAGTCTTCGGAAATCAATAATTTGTATGCTAATGGATTGTTTTTAATTTCTTGACGAAGTTCTTCTTTTTCTTTATCATTTTCCGGTATGCTTTTTATTGCAGGGTCAACGAGCATAAAACCTTCGTCACCTCTGATATTTTTTGTTGCAAATATTGATATTACGTCTGAAAAAACAGGAGAATCTGTAAGCGAGTCTTGTATCGCACTTATCTTTTCCAGGCTGCTTTTATTTAGTATGTCGTCAGATTCGAAAATTATAATAATAGGATCATTATGTCCGAATGTTTCTTCAATTTTTTCTAGATTAAGCTTCGATTCAGTATCCTGAGGCAAATATCTTGTTAAATCTGGATTTATTTTCGCATTACGCAAAGGAATAAGAAATCCAACAAATAATAGTACTGGAATTACTATTAAAAAGTATCGGTATGGTTTGTTTAAAAGTTTGTTTATCATGTTTTTAAGTGTCTAAAGTGTCTAAAGTGCCTAAAGTGCCTAGAGTGCCTAGAGTGTCTAGAGTGTCTAAAGTGTATAAAGTGTATAAATTTGAGTAATACTTATTTTTTATCATAAGAGTATTTTTAAAAACTGTACTTGATTCCTATCCAGACTCCGCTTAAAACTTTGCCCGAAGTGTTATATATTGTATTTGCTGGTCCAGTCATTATTTGACCTCCACCTGATATGCTCAACTCGTCATTTGCTTTCCATGTAATATTTCCTCTTAGAAGTTTTTCTTCGGTGCTAAAGCTGTAAAGAAAACTTAAATCTGTTGAAAGTGTTTCCCATAACCAACTGCGATGTAATGATATCATTATTGCATGATTCATTTGATAATATTGTTCGAAAATCCTTCTGGTATATTTTGCCGATTCGTAAATTACAGTTTCGTTCATATAATTTATCAATTGTGCAGTATCCGAGAAATCAGTAGGCATACTTGGGGCTTTGAGTTTTGTAAAGTCAAAAACGTATCTGCCGTTATATTCTGCAATAACTTTTATTCCCCAGATATCTTTTTCCAGTCCCATTACATAATGTAAATCCGGATTTGGGGTATATATATTGTCTTTGTAATTTGTTGTATGATTATAGGCAGCCTCACCGCTTATAAGCCATGATTTTACCGGAATACTGAAGTCAAATCCTGCAGCAGTTTTTTTATAAAATGCGGGCTGATAAATTATATTTATTATAGGTGCCATTTCGATATTTTTAATATCAAAAGCATAATATGGATCGTAACCTTGAAAAAACATCAGTGAAAAGTCTATTCCGCTTAATGCAGTGTTGATTCGTGCTGAATAGCTCATATTTTCGAAATTTATCGAAGGCAGCGACATATCTATAAATGATGCATTATCGCCCATATCAAATAAATCGTAGCGATATACCGATGGCTTGAAGAAGGGTAGGAGAATAAGCTCAATATTAACCGCATTAACAGGTTTTATATTTGTTTTGAACATAAAATTTGACATATCCATGTCCTCAATATCTGAACTTATGAAAAAATAGTTTTTTGGACATACGTTGTCGGTGGGATTAAAACCTGTTGCTTTTCCGTATTTTATTATTCTGTTACCAAGTGAAATGTCAATATGATTTCCAATAAATTCAGCATAGGCTTCTTTAAGATTTAATATAGTTTGATGATTTCCGAAAAAGATACCATCTCGTACGCGTAGATCGGCAAAAAAACTTGCATTGTTTCCGGTATATTTTGTTTTGATACCAAATTCACCAAAAGCATTTGCAATGTCAAAACTCTCCGAGCCTCCGAAAACCGAACCTCTTGTAAATCCGTTTAATTGAAATTTTGGTTGTTCTTCAGATATTTCGAAATTTGTATCAATATCTTCCTGAGTAAAAATCTGAAAACTCAACAATAATAATGACAATAAAAAAAGGTTTTTCATTTGCAATAAATCTTAAAACAAATTTACTGCTCTTAATTCTTTAAGGTAGTCAACTTTTTAAAAGCTGAACAAGTTTTATTGGTTCAGATTTTAAAATGTGGAGTTATTGAATGTCGCATAATACTGCTCAATCAATTTTATCGCAAGTAATTAGGAGTATTTATGAAATGATAATTTATTAGATATGTAGCGAATCGTTTTCTTATCAGTCAATTTTTTTAACTTCTTTTGAAGCTTGTTCATGACCTTGATCAGCGGCTTTGTTCATCCATTGTTTAGCTTGTACCTGATCTTTCTGTACGCCTAATCCGTTTTTATAGCATTTCCCGAGATTATACTGTGCGTCTGCATTCCCCTGTTCGGCTGCGATAGTAAACCATGTTGTGGCTTTTTTGAGGTCTTTTTCAACTCCTGTACCTTCGAGATAATATGTTCCCAGTAAGTTTTGCGATGGGGCATATCCTGCTTGTGCTGCTTCGAAAAGAAGTTCTGCAGAACGTCGCATATTTAGTTTTACGCCCTGTCCTTTCGAATTACAAATTGCTAAATTATGTAAAGCTTCAGGCATTTTTGTAAGGGCAGCCTTATTATACATCTCAATAGCTTTGCGATAATCTGTTTTTACACCGTAACCATAATAGTAACAATTACCTAAATTGTTTTGTGCTTTTACATTTGCTGCACCTGCTGCTTTTGTGTACCATTCAAAAGCTTTGTCATAATTCTGAGTTGTTCCAATTCCTTTTTCGTAATATTCACCAACTGTATTCTGAGCCTCTATATTTCCTTGTTCTGCTGCTTTCAAATACCATTCAAATGCTTTTGAATTACTTTGAGCAACACCATCACCGTTTTCGTAACAAGTTGCTAAAAAATATTGAGCATCTTTATCACCCTTTTCAGCAATTGCTGTATATAATTCAGCTGCTTTAGCCGAATTCTGAGTAACGCCTTTACCATATCTGTATGCATAAGCAAGTTGTGCCTGTGCATTTACATGACCATTTTCGGCTGCATAGGTAAAATACTCAACAGCTTTTGCCTCGTTTTTCAAAATTCCTGTTCCGTCATTATAACAGCAAGCTAAATAATAGAATGATTCGATGTCTTTTTCGTTTTCAATAGCCTTTTTTAACCATTTTACTGCTGCTTTACCATCTTTTGGCGTTCCTTTGCCGTTATAATAACAATATCCAAGCAGGCTATAAGCTTTATCGAATCCTTGTTCTGCTGCTTTTTCAGACCACTGCAATGCTTTGGAATAGCTTTGTTTTGTTCCGGTTCCGTTAAAGTAACATTGTCCAAGATAATACTGTGCTAATGCATCGCCTCCTTTTGCTCCGGCGGTTAATATTTTAAATGCTTCTTTAATATCTTTTTCAACATTTGTACCTGTAAGATAACAGTACCCAAGTTTTCCCTGTGATTCGGCACTACCTTGTTCAACTTTCTCTTTTAAAGTTTCGATATCAACATCTATTTCTTCCTGTGCAAATGAAAGTAAACTCAAGCAGGAAATCGTGATTAAAAGTAGTAATTTTCTCATATCAATTATTTTTAAGTATAAGCAAAGTGCTTTCGGTTGAATTATTGACACAAATTTATATAAAAAATCATGAATAATTATTAAAAATTAAAAATATATTTTTGGAAACAAGTTTATCGAATTAATATTCTTTTAATAAGTTCAGAATTTCTATTCCAATATTATTTTGTTCTCCCGTACAATATGAGTTTATAAGAACAACCACACCATCCTTTGTTGAATTATTGTATGCGATAAAAGACGAAAAACCTTTTGTACCTCCGTTATGCCAGTAGATTTCATCCCCTTTACCATCTATTGTAAGATGCCAGCCTAATCCTAAATACAGATTTTCGTTAACTGAAAATGTTCTTTGTTTAGTCAGGATTAAAGGTTCTTTTAAAATTGAATTTTCATATTCAATATTTTCAATCAGGTAAATCATCATATCATGCAAATTTGATTTTATAGTGCCTGCAGCAGCAAAAACAGGTGACCAGATATACATATCAGTTTCGTTGCTCCCAAAGTATCCCTGTGCATTGTTATCAGTGATGAAATCAGTTTCTGAACAAACAGTCTGAGTCATTCCCAGAGGTGTAAATATTCTCTCTTGTAAAAGTTCACTATATGTCTTTCCTGAAATTCTTTCCAGTAGATAGCCAATTAGTCCCATACCTAAATTTGAATATTCATAATTCGAGCCGGGTGTTGTAGTCAGTTGTAAGGTGCTAAGGTAGTTTTTTAAGTCATTTTCATTAAAAACAGCGAATGCTTGCAAATTAGGTAAATCCGGTTCTCTGGGAATTCCAGAAGTGTGGTTTAGCAGATGTAGGAATTGAACATACTTCCCATCTTTATTAGGAATATTGAAATCTTCCGGGAAATAGTCATCAATAGTATCGTTTAAGGGAATTTCGTTTTTTATAACAAAATCTGCAAATAGTAAAGCTGTAAAGGTTTTCGTAATAGAGCAAATTTCGAACATTGTAAATTCGTCTATTGTTTGTCCTGTTGATAAATTTCTTGTTCCATAGAAGTATTGAGTTATCACTCCATCATGGTATATGCCAATAGCTATGCCGGGAGTTCTGCCAAATATTATATGAGATTTTGCAATCCGTTCAATTTTAGAATCTAAACTTAGCGGAGGATCTTCCTTTTTGCAGGATACAAATGAGATTAAAATGATAATCAGTATTACTAATAGATTCTTCATTATACCGTTATTTTATAAATTTTGATATCCCAAATTGAAAAGCAGGGTATATGATCTGTGCAGTTCTTATATAAGGCTCTTTACTTATTGAATAAGGACTCATGCTAACAAAAAAATCACAATTAAAATAGATATCATTAAATAACTTTGTTTTTAAACCAAAACCAAAAGGGAAGCTAAGATTAAATTTATGAAAATAATCTGAAACATTTTCACTGTCATTGCTATATGAATACTTCAGTTTTGCGTTAAGAAGCAAGTTCATGTCTATCCCACAAAATATATTAAATATAATCAGCCTTGCATGTGATGAGCTATATCCCCACAAAATAGAGTTTTTTAAATAATTTGCATTAGTTCTTTGCTGTAATGTCCCGCCTCCTTCCTGCGAAAACGAGATTATGTTAGATGCATACCATCTTTTGAAAGGATAATATTTTGTGCCTAAACCAATCCTGCTTCTATATTTAGTATCCTGAGGCAGTGCCAGATCGGCTGGTGTGTTTACCGAATATAAAGGACATTGAATAGAGTATTGTATAACTGCTTCAAGTTTTTTTTGTCTTACTGTATCTGTTTGAGCCTTAATTAGCAGAGGTAAGAATAATATGATTATTAGAAGCGGTTTCATTATTCCAGATTTAATTTTATGATTAATTCCCATATCTCTCCTTATACATATTAGGAGTCATACCTGTAAGATTCTTGAATACCGTAAAAAATGCCGATTTGCTGTTAAAACCGCACTCGTAACCTATGGCTTCGATTGAGTAATTGTTTTTAGGATCGGAGAGTTGCTTTTTCACTTCTTCAATTCTGTATTCATTAATCAGTCTGAAAAAGTTTTTACCAAGTTCAACATTCAGAACTTCTGTTATGTTGTGTTTTGGTATTTGCAGCTTTTCGCTAAGTACAGACATATTTAAATCAGGATTTAGATAGGCTTTTTCAGTTTCAATATATTTTAAGACAGCATTTTTAATTATAGTTTTACGTCTGTCAGTCAGTAATGAGTTTTGATACTTTTGTTTTCTTGTTGGAATTTCAATTTCAGGATAAAATATTTTTTGTTGGCGAAGTCCATAGAAACCTAAAATGTATATTAATAGAAGTAATGCCGAATAATTGAAAATATATTGAGTGATTGTTGTTTCCGGCACACTTACAATAACTACACCTACCAAAATTGCAGCACCACAATATAAATTATAAAACACAACCAGAAAAAGTATCCATTTCAAGTTTCGGTTACTTTCAATATTTGAAAACTCATTTTCCAGCTTTTTTCTGTGGTAAAATACCATCTTTGAGCTTAAAAAGTTATAAATAATCCACGAAATGATGGAGGCAATAGAGAAAGTAAACCTGAACCATTGGTTTGAGTCAGACACAAAAAAATTGTCCAGATTCAATTTTTCCTTTAAAATATAAACCATTGATTCAAATATCAGGAAAGGAGCAAGGTGAAGTAGATGTATATATTTAAGTTTAAATTCCGGTTTAGTTAAGGATTTTATATATAGAAAAAATGCCGGATTAAACAGTAAAAATGTTGATGACAACAATGGTGTATTCCAGAAATGTATATCAATCGCACAGGTTAAGAATTCAATTGCGAGCAAAAACAACCATGCCGACAGGATTTTATCCTGAATCTGGATGTTTTTTTTCGCTGCTATAAGTATTGCTGCAAAAATACTCTGCGAAAAACCTACCCACACAATGGTTTCCATCATTGAATAATAATTTTTATCAAAACTATGCAAATTTAACGAATAAATACGAAAATTATTTTAATCATAAAACATAGGATGAATTTGTAAAAATTAAAAATTCACAAAAAAAAATCAATAAATATTTGGTTCGTATTAATAAAACATATATCTTTGACCAATTGGTTAAACCAAATAGATAAACTAAAAAGTTAAACTATATGGATAATATTGAAGAATTAAATGCTGAACAGAGAATAATTGAAGCCGCTGCGGATGTTTTTGAAGAAAGTGGTTTTGATGGTGCACGTATGCAGCAAATAGCTGATAAGGCCGGAATTAACAAAGCTCTTTTGCATTATTATTTTCGCAGTAAAGATCTGTTGTTCGAAAAGGTTTTTTTAATAGTCGCCGAAAGGATATTTTCCGGGTTTATTAAGGCTTTTGAAGAAGATGGGACTATTTTTCAGAAAATAGAATTGTTTTTAACAAAGCATCAGGAGTTGTTATATAAGAACAGGCGTTTCCCGATATTTTTCTTTAATGAAATATCGCGTAATCCGACTTTAATGAAAAAACTTGTTGCAAAATTAGAATTCAACAATAGGTTCAAAAACTTGATCCTCCAGCTTGAGAATGAAAAAGAAGCAGGAATAATTCGTCAGGATGTGGATGTAAAACACCTTATGATTAATATTGTGTCACTATCTGTTTTTCCATACATTGGAAGACCTGTAATAAAGGAAATTATGTCTGATTTTGGTTACAATTATGAGAAATTTCTTGAGGAAAGAAAGACTGTAGTTGCCAACTTTGTTATTAATTCAATAAAAGCCTGATATGAAGAAGATTTTAATTTACATTATATTTTACCTGCCATTTGTGGTTGCAGCACAGCAATCTTTGAGGCTGGATACTTGTCTTATAATGGCTGAACGTAATTATCCATTGCTTAACAAAGCAGAACTGCTGCATCAAACCGAAGAATTGAATAACAAAATATCTTCGATATCGTATTATCCTTCTTTAAAATTAAATGCTCAGTTCAACTGGCAGACAGAGGTTACACATATTGATATTGATAATCCTATGTTTGCCGGGTTTTTTCCTGATATTAGCAAGGACCAGTATAAAATATTTGCAGAATTTAGTCAGACAATTTGGGACGGTGGATTAGTGTCGGCAAAAAAAGAACTTGAAAGGGCTGCTGTTATTGCAGGCTTAAGTCAGATTGAAGCTGAGATATTTGCACACAAGGAGAAACTCGTAAGTATTTATTTTGGCGCATTGTCAATGCAAAAGCAATTGGAGATACTTGAAATGAAAAGTGATCAGCTTCAAAATGTTATCAGTGATCTTGTTGTTGCAAAGTCAAATAATATTGTAATGCAGTCACAGATAGATGTTTTGTTAGCCGAAAAAATGATTCTAGAACAGAATATTACTGAGCTTGAATACGAAATAGTCTATTTTGTGAAATTATTGTCGGTATATTGCGGAACTGAATTCGATCGGAATATAACTTTTTTAACTCCCACGCCGGAAATCACTCCGGGTAAAGAAGTACGGCGTCCGGAACTATCATATTTTGAATCTCAGAAACAACAAATAATGGCTGGGCAAAGCATAATATATACATCACGAATGCCAAAAGTTTTTGCTTTTGCACAGGCGGGATATGGTCGCCCTGGTTTAAATATGCTTAGTAATGATTTTGAGCCTTTTGCAATTGTTGGTGCAAAGTTGGTCTGGACACCATGGGAATGGAATAAATCAAAATATGAAATTCAGTTGCTTGAGGTTAAGTCTTTACTCATTGAAAATGCTCAGGACAATTATATGTTGCATCAAAATGCTCTTCTAGAGGCTCAATTACAGAAAATAGAAAAAATAAAAAGATTATCTGAAAATGATCAGGAATTGCTGGAATTAAGAGAGAGCATAACAAAGGCATATTTAATTCAGATGAACGAAGGTGTATTAAAATCGTCGGATTACTTAAATGCTTTAAACGATGAAAATGCACAGAGACTTACTATTGAATTACACCAATTAATGATGGCAGAAGCTGTGGTTAAATACAATCTAATAAAGGGTGAAATATATGGAGAATAATGATGTTAATTACAAAATATATAAAGCTATGAAAGAGAATATTTTGATTGTGATAGTTTTACTTAGCATGATGGTGTTTTCATGCAATAGAAATTCCGATAAAGCAGACGCTTATGGAAATTTTGAAGCTGACGAAACCTTGATTTCTGATGAAGTAAATGGAAAACTACTTGAATTTAATATTAACGAAGGCGATGAACTGACAAGTGGAGATTTAGTCGGAATAGTTGATACTGTTCAGTTGTATTATCAGAAAAAGCAATTGATGTCGAAAAAAGCTGCAATTGAGACTAATTTTAGCAATATTGTGTCACAGGTTGCAGTAATAGACGAACAGATAAAAACTCTGGAAAAAGAAAGAGCAAGAGTTGAGAAATTATTGCAATCACAGGTAGCAACACAAAAACAACTTGATGATATTGTAGGACAAATAAACATTTTGGAAAAGCAAAAAGCTAGTGTAAAATCTCAAAATGCGTCACTGTTTGCAGAGATAGAAGCAGTAAATTCGAGTATAGCACAAGTTGATGACCAGATAAAGCGTGCATATATAGTTAATCCGGTCAATGGAATTGTATTGGATAAATATGTTCAGCAGTTCGAGTTGGTAAATGCAGGTAAACCACTTTACAAAATTGCGGATATGAACGAAATTATTTTGAGGGCTTATGTCAGTGGAGATCAGCTTGATGAAATAAAAATCGGTCAGAAAGTGCAGATAGAAATTGATAAATCTGCAAATGAAAATCACGTATATGAGGGAACAGTAACATGGATATCTTCGGAAGCAGAATTTACACCTAAAATTATTCAAACGAAAAAGGAGAGGGTTAGTTTGGTTTATGCAGTAAAAATTCGGGTTGTCAATGATGGCAAAATAAAAATTGGAATGCCAGGGGAAGTCTATTTCAACTAAACTAATTAGTACTAATGGCAGAAATAGAAATAAATAATTTATATAAGAGCTATGGAGATGTCAAAGCTTTGGACAATGTTTGCCTGAGCGTTGAGAAAAATGGTTTTTGTGGGTTGATAGGACCTGATGGAGCCGGAAAAACGACACTGATGCGAGTTATTACGAGTCTGCTTGTACCTGATAGTGGAGAAATTAGTATCGGAGGGCTTGACCCTATAAAAGAATATAAAAAGTTAAGACTTAAATTAGGTTATATGCCGGGAAAGTTTTCATTGTATCAGGACCTGAGTGTTGAAGAAAATTTGAGATTCTTTGCAGGAGTATTTGGTACAAGCATAAAAGAAAACTATCATTTGATAAAGAATATTTATTCTCATATTGAGCCATTCAAAAATCGTAGAGCAGGCAAATTGTCAGGTGGTATGAAACAAAAACTTGCTCTGTCGTGTGCACTAATTCATAAACCCGAAATACTTATTCTTGACGAGCCCACAACCGGAGTTGATGCGGTTTCGAGGCGAGAGTTCTGGGAAATGCTAGGCGAAATAAGAAATTACGGTATAACAATTTTAGTGTCAACTCCATATATGGAAGAAGCTGTTTTGTGTGACCAAGTGTCGCTGTTGTTTGACGGTAAAGTTGTCGAATCAGGAACTCCAAAGCAAATTGTCGAAAGATTTTCTTCAACAATTTTTGCGGTTAAAACAGTTAATATCCCGGCTTCATTAAAAGTCCTGAGAAATATGGAGGACGCTAAATCTGTAAATAGCTTTGGACAAAATATACACGTTGTTTTTAACGATGGAAACCATTCTGTTGAACAAATTACAAATTATTTGATAAAAAATAATATTACAGATGCCAAAGTCAGTATTATCAATGCCGGAATTGAAGACTGCTTTATTGATTATATCATTAGACAAAACAAAAATTAATGTACAGGGAAAACATCATAGAAGTTGAAAATTTGGTGAAGAAATTTGGTGACTTTACCGCTAATGATAATCTATGTTTTGAGGTTAAAAAGTCGGAAATTTTCGGATTTCTTGGGGCAAACGGAGCCGGAAAAACAACTGCAATAAAAATTTTGTGTGGACTACTATTTCCAACTTCTGGTAAGGTAATGGTCGCAGGTTATGATGTCTATAAGAAACGACACGAAATACGTAAAAATATTGGTTATATGAGTCAGGGATTCTCACTGTACGAAGATTTGACAGTTAAGGAGAATATTGAGTTTTATGCCGGAATTTATGGTTTAAAGAGGAGTGAAATAAAAACACGCTTTGAGGATTTGGTACAAAAGCTTGGCATTGATGAATTGAAAAATAAATTTGTCAGAGACTTACCTTTGGGATGGAAACAAAAAATTGCATTTTCTGTAGCAATTTTTCATAAACCTCAAATAGTTTTTCTTGATGAGCCAACTAGCGGAGTTGATCCAATAACAAGACGTCAGTTTTGGGATTTGATTTATGAAGCAGTTGAATCTGGTATAACAGTTTTTGTTACAACTCATTATCTTGATGAAGCTGAATATTGCGACAGAGTTTGTATTATGGCTGAGGGTAGGATAGATGCAATTGGTACACCGGATGAGTTAAAAGCAAGATTTCAATCAAAAAATATGGATGAAGTATTTGTTAAAATAGCAAGAGGAAAATAGAATAAATTATGGCAATAAATTTTGTAATAACAATAAAATGAAACGATTTTCAGGATTCCTTCTGAAGGAGTTTTTACATATTATACGCGACACCCGGACGATGTTAATATTGTTCCTGATACCCATATTTCAAATTCTGATTTTTGGTTATGTTATCAAAAACGAAGTTAAGGATGCCAAAATTGGTATTATTGATATGTCACACGATAATGTTACAGAAGAGATTACAGCCAGACTTGATGCGGCGGTTGATTTTAACGTTGTGAGGGAATATCGTAACTATGAAGAAGCAGAATCCGGTTTTAGAGCAAATGAAATCAAAGCTGTTGTGGTTTTTGCTGACAATTTTGCTAATGATCTTGGGAAATATCGTTCGGCAGATGTTCAAATACTTTTGGACGCTTCAGATCCGAATCTTGCAAATCTTATAAATAGTTATATCTCTGTTATTTTAAATAAATATAGTCATGAGAAAATTCAAACCGGAACTCCGGCTCTTGTAAGTACTGAACCCAGAATGTGGTTTAATGAAAACCTTCACAGCGCTTATATGTTTGTCCCGGGAACTATGGCACTGATATTAATGCTGATAACTGCTCTTATGAGTTCTATTTCGATAGCAAGGGAAAAAGAAAACGGTACTATGGAAATCTTGCTTGTGTCACCATTGAAACCTATTCAGATAATTCTTGGTAAATTAACACCATATGCTGTTTTATCAATAGTTAATGTCATAAGTATTCTTGTTATCGGCAATGTAGTTTTTGGAGTTCCTGTCAATGGAAGTTGGGTGCTGTTGTTGTTATCAAGTTTTCTTTTTATTCTGCTCGCTTTGAGTCTTGGTTTGCTGGTTTCAACTGTGGTAAAAACTCAGCAGACGGCAATGTTTATATCTATTTTAGGATTAATGTTGCCAACAATGTTGTTGTCGGGTTTTATTTTTCCGATTGAAAATATGCCTGTAATTCTTCAATATTTGAGTTATATTGTTCCTGCAAAATACTTTTTGATAATAATTAAAAGCATTATGCTTAAGGGATTAGGGCTTGATTATATAATAAACGAAGTGTTGATTTTAATAAGTATTACAGTCGGATTAATTGCGTTAAGTGTGTTAAAATTTAAAACACGATTGGAATAGTATGAGGACAGTATTGATTATATTAAGGAAAGAATTTAAACAGATATTTCGGGACAGGATGATGATTCCGATAATCTTTTTTATGCCTTTTGTACAGACGCTTATTCTTGTTTATGCCGCTACATTGGAATTGAAAAACACTAATATAACTATTGTTGATATTGACCATTCCGATTTTTCAAGACATCTTATAGCTAAATTTAATGCCTCTCCATTCTTTAAAGTAAATTATCAGGAGTATAATTATTCACTTATTGAAGATGATATTTTAAAAGATGAAACCAAATCGGTATTAATTATACCAGCTAATTTTGAAAAAGATATCAGGAGCGGTGCCCCTGTAAATCTGCAAATGAATATTAATGCAATAGACGGTCAAAGTGCCGGACTAATAAATATATATGTTAATCAGATTTTATCAGGTTTTATAAAAGAGGAGCTGGTTGAAAAAACCGCAATAAATCCAGGTTTATTGCCTGCTAGTATAAATGTAAAGTCGCGATATTGGTATAACGAAGAATTGAATTTTAAACATTTCATGCTTCCGGGGATTTTGGTTATTTTAATAAGTATGATAAGTATTTTTCTAACATCGCTTAATTTGGTTAAGGAAAAAGAAAGAGGTACTATTGAGCAGATAAATGTTACTCCGATACACAAATGGCAGTTTCTTATTGGTAAAATGTTACCTTTTATGATAATTGGAATATTTGAGTTGACTTTGGGTTTAAGTATAGGTATGTTACTGTTTAATTTGCCATTTGCAGGTTCGGTATTGACCTTATTTGTTTTTACTCTTATATATTTATTTGCCGGAATAGGAATGGGTTTGCTAATTTCAGATTTCGCAGCAACCCAACAACAGGCAATGTTTACAATATTTTTCTTTTTTCTGATAATAATTCTAATGAGTGGGATTTTTACATCTGTTGAAAGTATGCCCGATTGGGCACAGTCGGTAAATAAGGTTAATCCTGTATATTATTTCATGAGGATACTACGTTCGGTTATTTTAAAAGGCTCGACAATTTCCGATTTGCTTAATGAGTTTATTGCATTGATAATATTTGGAATTACAGTAATGTCGTTTGCTGTGTGGAGATACAGGAAGACGGTTTAATTTAAATCATCTTAAGAATTTTGGTTTTGAATTGTATTTTTAGATTATATCATGGGGGTTTTGTCATGATTTTTGCCACCTCGACCTTGCTCGGTGACCTGGCAAAAATACACGCCAAAACCCGGTAAAAATTCCAAAAAACAAAAAACAAATTCCAAAATCCTATAATGTAAAGCAACGGCAATTATGTAGGGTTGATTCATGGTTCGACACCGCTCACCAAACATGAATCAACCCTACAATTGCACGTTGTGAAAGATTTTCAAATATTTTTTTTTCGCTACCGCAAGACTATGTCTTGTGGTTTTGCAAAATCACTTACACTACTGCTTCTCAAAACTCCTCACCAAAACATTTCCATCTCCATCAGTAATCTTGATTTGATAAACCCCACTCGCAAAATCCTTAATATTTATCACAGTCAAATTATTTGAAATTTGGATTGTTTTTACAAGTTGACCAACAGAATTATAGATTTCAGCGTTTTCGGGCCGGTGGCTTCGAGACGATTCTCGTGCCTCGAATCCCTCAGCCACATTATATTCGTGTTCCAAGGGGACTGAGGGATTCGACCATAGGGAGAATTGTCTCGAAGTCCCCGACATATCCAAATACAAATTATCCACAGCCGGATTTGGGTATAAACTTATTGGATTTACAACTTCTTCACCAATCCTACTTCCACAATTATCATTTACAAAAACCTCTTTTGTAATTGTTTTACTTTCGCCGTAGGCATCGGTAACGGTAATGCTAATTTGTTGGCTGCCTGACGTATGCGGTGTATAAAACTCAACAGGTTTTGCAATACATTGACCCCATTCATGATTGCTTAGTGTGGCTTCGGTTATAGTTTCCTCAAAATAAGTTGAGTTGTCCCATTCAAGGTTAACATGTGTAAGACCAATCTCAACAGGAACGAAAGTTGGTGGATAGTATATACTGTCTATAAGCTGTCCAATACTTGTTTCAATTGTATAAGGAGCAGATTTACCTGCAATATAAGCATATACTGTAATTGTGTCGCTGCAATTTACTGTTGTGGGCAAAATAATATCAATGTTAAGTTCCGGCGGTGCTGTGTAGCATAAACCATCTAAACCTAAACTATCAGTTTTTACAAGCCAGGCTTGCTGAGGAGGATCGTATCCAAACAAATCATATTCATTGCCATAACCGGCTAAAATAAAGCCATTGTCACTTGTTGGTTTAAATGACACTAAATATTGACTAAATGAACTTGTATCTATTGCATAATAATCCTTTTTCCAAAGGATTTCTCCTTTTGCATTCAATTTTGCTAAATATGCTCTGTTTTTCCATGATATGCAATCATAATTTGAGCCTAAAATATAGAAGAAATTATCTATTTTTATTAGGTCTGATATAGAATTATGTAGATAAATATCACCAGTATGACTCAAATGATAATCTCGATATTCCCTTTCCCAGATAAGATTCCCATCAGTATCAATTTTACGCAGGCAACCATCCCAAAGATATACGCCACCACCTCCGCCATAACGTGCAACAGGATATGAGCCGCAGGCAAGGTAGTTGGAATCGGCTGTTTCTATTAAACCTTTTACAGCTCCATTATTATAATTGCTACGCCCATAAGCCCGCTCCCATATTATATTACCGGCAGTGTCGGTTTTAAGTAGGTACCACTTCTGATATGGAGATGATACTCCTGGAAAACTTTTAGTTTCACCACCAATTAGCAATTCATTATTTGAGAATATAACTTTATCACCTGATTCATATACGCTCCCAAACGATTTATTCCACAAGATATTGCCAATGCTATCAGCTTTAAGAAGTAATAATCTGTATTTTTCATATTCATAATTGAAAATTTGACCTACTATATAATAGTTTTTATTTTCACTAAAAACTTGATTAAAAGCTTTTTTCCATATTGTGTCATTCAAAAATGTATAGTGATTATATGTGCTGTAATCATAAGCATTAAATCTTGTTAAGAATATCCCCCAATTATTTTCAATCGAATTAATAATTGTCCCAGCAAGATATGAATCATCATTTTTTATTTTTAAATTGCCACTTAGTCCTTCCCAGGTTTCATTTTGCTCATCTCCATATATTTTTTTCCATTGTTTCTCGCCAAGTTCATTAACATAAGTCAGAGCAAAACTACGTATGTTATAAATATTTCTAGTACCACTTAAAAAAACATATCCTGTATCAAGAACAATAACAGAATTCACAATATGTGCTGCAGTATCCTCAACAATTCTATTAAAGACGTTTTGTGAAAATCCTGCTGAGCAAACAAATGTTAAAACAAAGTATATGGCAATTTTCTTCATTTATTTAATCTATTAATACAAATTTAACAAAAATCCGGATTGCTCCGGATTTTTTATTATTGTTTTACGAATTTCTGTTCTTTAGTAAATCCGTAGCAGTCGGTAATTTTTATTAAATAGCTTGCCGGAGGATAATCCTTCATATCAATGCTTTCTATCCCGCTTTGTTGTTCAAGGGTTTTGCTGATGATAAGTTTTCCGTCTATTGTATAAATACTTATCTCACCACTCGCACATTCACTTTTCTTTTCGTATCCGAGAGTTTTCAATAAATCCTCGTTGCCTTCTTCGGAATATGACATGAAGTTATACTCTATATATAGCTTGTCTCTTGTGGGATTAGGATAAATATTTAAATCAGCCATAAAAATGTCTTCTTCCTGCTCGATAATTGCATTTCTTGGTAACATTTCCTCATAAGGTAATGGAGTATATTCTATAAACACAGAGTCTGTTGCCAATTCGTAAAGAGTTTGTGCTTTTCCCGAATACAATGGAGAAAAATCAAGGGCTGCTTCTCTTAAGAATTCCTGATTTTGTACGAGTAATGCATTATCAAAAACAGTATCCTGCAATATCGAAATATAAATATCCTGCACATCGCAGAATCTCTGAATTTCTGATGCCATATCTTCGTTTGGTAAACCCGAAGCATATATTCTAAGATCATTCAAAGTGTTTTGTGCCTCAGTAAGTTCTGTTTGTGCCAGTTGCAAATTGTATCTGTTAACATAATTAATGCTGTTTTCTTCTGCATCGTTTATCAAATAATTTATCACAGTTTCTCTTACTTCAGGAACAGAATCATTGTCTATGGCATGATTAATTAAATTTGATTCGATTTTTGAAATTTCCTGTTTTATATCGGCAATTTCGTATTCAAATTCAAGTCGTGGACTTGTCCCTGATTGCACCCGTCTAATTTGCTTTTTGTGTCCGTTTTGCAAATAATCGGAACTTTCGACCAATTCCATTATATTTTCGGGTAAAGGAGAATTTTCAATGAGTATAGCTGCAATAACGGGTTTTTGGGCAGAACGCCGCTCCCGCAAGACTCTGTCTTGTGGTTTTGTCCCAAATCTTTGATTCTAGGACAACAAAAATTATCCCATCACTGCTTTTCAAAACTCCTTACAATTACATTTCCATCTCCATCAGTTATCTTAATTTGATAAATGCCACTTGCAAAATCCTTAACATTTATCACAGTCAAATTATTTGAAATTTGCAGCGATTTTATAAGTTGACCAACAGAATTATAGATTTCAGCGTTTTCGGGCCGGTGGCTTCGAGACGATTCTCGTGCCTCGAATCCCTCA
>JAKQEK010000295.1 GCA_029558535.1 Bacteroidota bacterium
ACAATAGGACATTTGCTTAAATTTAAGCCAGATTCTGCGGACTTACATTTTCAAGCAGGTATTTTACAACAATTATATCAAGACACAATTCAAGCAAAAATATCTTTCCAAAAGGCTACAACATTATATAAGGCAACTTTAAACACGATGGATAAAAAAAGTCCTTATTGGTTTTATGACTGGAGGCTTTGGGCTGTTTCTATGATAATGATTAATCAAGACAAGGTTATTCATGATTTTTTAAAGGAAAACTGTACTACTCCAATAGACTCATCAATTTATCATATTGAATTACTAAGTAAAAGCAAGGAAGAAATTTTGAAGCTACTGGAGCAACAATACAGCCGCTAACATTGGTATCCTATAGTGGAGTTGCAAATTGGAGTAATCAACATCGGTAATTCTGTTGTACTGCGGCTCGATAAATAAAGCCCTCCAATAGCTACCGGGATTAGTTCTTAATATTTAACTTTAGCAAAAGCCAGGCAGCGGTTCCGGGCTAGACATTAAAAAAATACCAACACAGCAGCAAGCCCTTCTGTTGTGCGGCATACTAAAAGATCTTAAATATCAAATCACCAAAACAACAATAACAATGACAAAGATTTCTCTGTTAGCTTCAGGGCTTTTAATTGGCTTATCAATGCTAAGCAGTTGTAACAATGCTGATACTTCCAAAACGACTGTAGATAAGGAAGTAAAAGCAACAGCAGTTGACACGGCCGTATATTTTAACCTGCGTCCAAAACTTGAAAAAGAGTACGGCTATTCACATGCGGTGAAAATCGGCGACGACTTAAAAATATCCGGTGCCGTAAGTATGGACGACAACGGAGTAATTGTTGCACCGGGGAATATGGAACAACAAATGAAAAATTGTTACAGTGACCTGGAAAAAATCTTAACCCATTATGGCTACACATATGACGATGTGGTGGCAGAGAATATTTACACCACCAATATGGATGAATTTATAAAAGTATCCGGCTTCCGCAATTCAATTTACAAAAAGCAATTTCCAACAGGGACCTGGCTCGAAGTAAAAGGACTTGCAGTTAAAGGTCAATTAATTGAAATTGACATGGAAGCCCATAAGTCAAAATAAGCAAATACAGATCGGCAAAGAAGTACGGCCGTCAACATGAACGGTGTAAAAACCTGGCTTTTGCCAGGTTTTTTATAAGCTCACCCGTACACTCTCCTCATTAAATACCGCTAAACATACCTTCCGGATTTTGTCCTGGCGTGCTATCTCCCTGATTTTTAGGGCTGATAAAATATTTTCTATTTTTCAGTACATATTTATTGTTTATCGATAAATATTTATTATTTTTGCTCCACCATTTTAAATTTTTTCAATGATGTCAAAAACAAACAACTTCATATTTTGGGGCTTATATGCTGTCGCC
Source organism: Bacteroidota bacterium (assembly GCA_029558535.1). Classification (GTDB taxonomy): domain Bacteria; phylum Bacteroidota; class Bacteroidia; order Bacteroidales; family ML635J-15; genus Bact-19. The sequence goes on from JAKQEK010000295.1 coordinate 1,410, forward strand.
TGGCTCATTTTTGTCGGCTTGTCCATTGAAGCAGGAGGTTTGATTGTAAATTTCTTTTTCAGCCTGTTTAAGCCTGAACTTCTCCCAAATCTTTATCAAAAACTGGATTTAACTGAAATGTATAAAGATAGCCGATTAGCTTTCTTCGGCATCTATAGCTTTATTCTGATCATTTCAATTTTAAAAGCCTTCCTGTTTTACATCGTTATCAGGCTTATGCACAAAATGGATTTGTCAAAACCGTTTAGTGTTTTTGTTGCAAAACAAATTTCTCAAATTAGCTATTTCACCCTTTCAATCGGGCTGTTAAGTTACATTGCCAGGCAGCTAACTAAAAACTTAATGCATCACGGTTTTGCAACCAACGGGTTAAACCAATTTTGGGCAGACAGCCAGGCATTTATTTTAATGGGGGCGGTGATCTATATTATTGCCACCATTTTCAAAAAAGGTGTGGAAATCCAAAACGAAAACGATTTAACTGTATAAGCTATGCCAATCATTGTAAACCTGGATGTGATGATGGCAAAGCGAAAGATGTCGTTAAATGAGCTTTCCGAAAAAGTGGGTTTAACGCTGTCTAACCTTTCTATCCTGAAAACAGGAAAAGCAAAAGCTATCCGGTTCAGTACACTGGAAGCAATTTGCAAGGTCCTTAATTGCCAGCCTGCTGATATACTTGAATACGTTGAAGAAAACAAAAGCTAACCTGGTCATGAAAAAAATAGTTCTATTCTCAGTTTTATCTCTGTTCGCCTTTTGTGCAGTTGCACAAAATGATGAAACTATTACCATTGGTAAAAAAGAAACCCTTTATTCCAAAGTATTAAATGAAAAAAGAAAGATCTGGGTTTATTCACCAGGCATTACTTCTCAAATGGCAGGTCCCGGTAAACGATATCCTGTATTGTACCTGTTAGACGGGGATGCTCATTTTTATTCGACAGTTGGCATCATTCAGCAACTTAGCCAGGCCAACGGAAATGGTGTACTACCGGAAATGATCGTGGTTGCTATTGAAAACACAAACCGGTTAAGAGATTTAGTTCCTTCTGATGATTGGAAGAAACCAAATCCATTTACAGACTTTCTTTCATCTGAATTAATACCGTATATAGACAAGAATTATAATACGGCCCCGTATAAATTACTGGCAGGACATTCATTAGGCGGACTCACGGCGATAGATATTCTCACGAAATCACCCCAGTTATTTAATGGCTATATCGCTATTGACCCGAGTATGTGGTACAATAACGAAAAGTTTCTGAACAACAGCATTGCCCAATTACCCAAACAAAATATGAATGGCAAAAGGCTGTTTATCGGAACAGCTAATACGCTGCCCGGGGGAATGACCCTGTCACAGCTGAAAAAAGACAATTCTGCAGCCACGCAGCATATTCGTTCCATTTTCAAACTAAATGATTTGTTGAAATCGAATACCAATGGGCTGCTCCATGCTCATAAGTATTATGAGGCAGAAAGGCACAACACGGTTCCGCTGCTATGTGAGTACGATGGATTGCGGTTTATTTTTGACTTTTATCACTTAGACTTGTCTGAAAGGGATTTTGCCGACTCGACAGGCCTCCTTGCTTCAAAATTGAAAACACACTATGCAGGTGTTTCAGAGAAGATGGGGTATAAAAATTCAGCACCCGAAACTTTCATCAACTATTTAGCATACGATGCATTAGGGAAAAGGCATCACAATAAAGCAAAAGCATTATTTGAACTGAACATTGAATGGTATCCCAACAGCAGTACGGTGTATGATTCGTATGGGAATTATTATTTAGCACAAAAAGATACGATCAATGCTATCACAAATTATAAAAAGGCTTTGCAGATAAATAATGATGCCTCAACTTCTGAAAAACTAAACGCTGTTACCCGGTCAACTACATTTCACCCTTCCGTTGATTATTTAAAGAGATATTCAGGTGTATATACATTGGTTGCCTTTAACCTCGACATGAAGCTGGAAATCCGTGATGATAAACTTTTAGCTATCGTTCCGGGCCAGGCAGACAGTGAACTTCTTCCCCTTTCTGAAAATATATTTACTGTAAAAGGCCAGCAAGGATATAGAATCACATTTCAAATGAAAGATGACATACCTAAAAGTTTTACATCCGTACAGCCCAATGGCACTTTTGAAGCAGTATTTAAACAAAAATAACCGGAGTTTTAATAGGTAAGTAACTAACAACTAAAATAAAAAGTATGAGTAACAAACTCACTCATTTCGCCATCCATATTGACGACATTGAACGGGCTAAAAAATTTTACGATGGAGTTTTTGATTGGGGATTTAATTCTTACGGACCAGGCGATTTTTTACAAATCAGATCAGACAAATCAGAAAACGGCGAATTGATCGGAGCTATGCAATCAAGAAAGTATTCACCGGTGCCGGACAAAGTCATTGGTATGGAATGTACAATAGGTGTTGAGAACATTGACGAAACTATTGAAAAAGTAAAAAACAATGGCGGACAAGTTGTAATGCCAAAGACAGCTATTCCATACGTTGGTTTCATTGCCAAGTTTTTAGACACTGAAGGAAACCTGGTCTGCGGAATGCAATACGACAATACGGCAAGATGAAAACTCCAAGACCCATTCATCCTGACTTTCAATTCTTGCTGGACTTTAAAGAGCAAAACGTTATTGACCTGTTTAAAGATCTAAGAGAATACATCTTAGAATTATACCCTGACAATAACGAGCTATTGTATCATACTCATGCCCTGACAGCGGTCTTTTCTGTATCGGATAAACTCTCTGATGCATTTTGTATGTTGCCGATCTATACAAATCATTTGAACCTGGGATTTAACAAAGGAACACTTTTGAAAGACCCTGATAAACTTCTGACAGGAACCGGAAACCTGATAAGACACCTGGACATAAAGCAGCCGAAAGATTACAGAAACCCCAAAGTGAAAGCCCTGGTTAAAGAAGCGGTTGCTTTTGCTGTAAAAGATATGGACAAGCCGTCAAAATCAGTTGGCAAGACCATATCAAAAATCAAAAAGAAGTGAGAAGCCAATCTGCAAAAAAAAGTATTATAAAATATTAAACTTAACGTGTTGTGCTATTAAAAACTCAAAGCATGTTTGATTTGAGCTAATTTTTTTCCATTCAAATGATTAATCCAATGTAGAATTGACATTGAAGACAGTTTCGATGTCAATCTGGTTAACAGACCATCATACGATTTTGCATAGTTTCTTTTAAGATTCAGCTGATCACACATTTGGGCAAAGAATGTTTCAACCATTTGTCTTTTAGACTTATATTTTTTAGGGTGCTTTTTATAGTCATGTTGGTTTACTCTAAAAGGCACCCTCAATTTCACCTTGAACTTGTCAAAAAGATCCATCTGTAAAGGGTTTGATCGGTATGCCCTGTCTCCCAGCAATTGCTTTCTGGCCGGTAATTTGGAGATTCCTTTAAGATAATTAATATCGTGAACATTGCCCTTAGTAACTCCACTTTGCTGAACAACCCCGTTGTCAAAAATTACAACATGAAGTTTATACCCGATGAACCATCCTTTATTCACTGCACTATAGCCTTTGGCAGGTGCGGTATCATAACTTTTCCTAAACGCCTTATACGTCTTTTCTCTTGCCATCTTAACAACGGGGACAGGTATAGAATCAATCACCATAGATTGACTTTGATTTTCCAACCGGGATGATACCTTATCCTGAACCTTTACAATATAGGGTTGAAGCCTCCTTCGTCTTCGGTTAAAACGGGTTCGGCAAATAAGATGTGAAAACAATCCAGGGTAATCTTTTTTTAATTTACTCCACAAAAGATTTTCTGAGTCAATTCCCAGCGCTTCCATCATACATGCCAATGAAATTACCTCAAGGTCAGCCATGGCAGGCACTTTAGGGTAAAATTGAAGATTCCCTTTGCTGTCAGCTTCTTCTTCAAAGAACTCTTTGCATATACGGTAAAATCTACCGAAATTTGTTTTGATGTTGTGCATTTGTTTTAGAGAGTTTAGTCACTAACTAAGACAATCGCACAACATCTTTTTATTCATATCATTGTAACTTTATTTTTCAACATTTGTTAATAGCACAACACGTTATCTATTAAATATCTATTGAATTCACCAACCCCATTCTGATTTAAATGGCTATTATCAAAAAAATGCAAACTATCGCTTAATATTAATCTGTTCTCCATATTGATAAAAGTTCCATTTGAACGAAAAAGATTATACGCATCATTTTTGTTGGAAAAACCTCGGTCGGTAATATTATTTGCATTTACAAGTATATATGACACCTCTTTATCAACAAAAAACCTACAAATCCGACGAAATTCATCTACCTGCCTGGGGTTAGGAATCCACTTAACCGTATCAACTTTACCCTTTTGATTAAATTTCAATTTAGTTTCAACATATCCATTCGTAATATATTTTTCATTTGAAGTATAGAAAAAATCTTTAGTGGATTTAATTGGAAATAATTTATCAACAATAATTGAATAAATATAAGAGTTAATCAACATAATATCAGGAGTTTTCAGAAGTAATCTGAGAGCAATCCTATTATCCACTTTATTTAAAATAAGATCCATAGAAGATTCAATCCCATCTAAAGAAAAACAAACAGGTGAAACTTCATAGATTACAATTTTAGGTTGTAATTTATGAAAATAATTTTCCAACAATATCTTTGTTTGCAGTGGTGTTTGGCTACTGCTACCTAAATTGAATATCTTATATCCATATGAGTTAAAAATCCTTGGATCGTAACCTCTATAGGCATCAGATGCCCCTAAAACCAGAATGTCAACGTTTTTTTCTTTCTTTAAATCTGATATCATTGAATATGTTGACCCATAATCAGGAGCTATATTTTTTAAATTTGGTCTTAATTCGGATGGAAGAAGTTTGCCCAACAATACAATTCCAACTGCATAAAATATTAAGAAGAAAAGACTAAAACTTAGAATATTGATAATAAATTTTCTCATACTCAAAACTGAAAATAAATAAAGGATGATACATTATTATTCATATACATTCCAATAATCAACAGTAAAATTGAATATATAAGCCAACGCAATACCCTAAACTTAACTTGTAAAATATAATATGTTAAAGGATTATCTTCCTTCTTAGTAAGGCTTTCAGAAATAAGCATAACAGTTATAAAAAATAGAGTTATGAGCAACCTAATCTTACCATTAAAATTTGGGATTTCGAAGGGAGAATTTGAAAATATATTACTAATATAAGTCCACGCAACGTTTAGATTATCAGATCTAAATAGGATATAGCCAAAGAGTACAAGTATAAACGTAAAAATAATTGAAGGTATATCAGAAATTGAATGTTCTTTATTTGCCTTTCCGAAGATAGACCGAAGCCCACGGCCAGTATAGATAAAAGGGAAATATAAGAGACCGTGATAAATACCCCAGGCAATAAAATGCCATGCAGCTCCATGCCAGAGACCTGAAATTGCAAAAGTCATCAAAACAGCAATGAAAATACCGTTCTTTCCAAACTGACGGTATTTCAAAGCGATCGGCATAAATACATAATCATTCAACCAAGAAGATAAACTAATATGCCAACGGCTCCAAAATTCTGGAATATTCCTTGAGAGGTATGGAAAATTAAAATTTAAAAGTAATTCTATACCAAACAATTTCGAAATTCCTCTTGCGATATCAGTATACCCGCTAAAATCACCATAAACTTGGAAAGCAAATGCCAATGATCCTATAATTAAAGCAGATGAATTATATGCATTTGCATTGGAAAAAATATCAGCAACTACCGGTGATAACGAATCTGCTATTACCAGTTTCTTAAAAAAACCCCAAATCATTAATTCAAGTCCCCGAATACTCTGTTGATAGTTAAAAGATCTTTTAATCTTTAATTGGGGCAGCAAATGAGTAGCTCTCTCTATAGGACCTGCAACTAAAAGAGGAAAATAAGAAACAAAAAGTGTATAGTCAATAATATTTCTGTGTGTGCCAATTTTCCCATAATAAATATCAAGGATGTACGATAAACCATGGAAAGTATAAAAAGATATTCCGATTGGTAGAATAATATTCAAAGTCCATGTATCAATATTCAAACCAATATTAGATAACAATGTAGTAATTGAGCCTATAAAAAAATTAAAGTATTTAAAAAAGCAAAGCACCAAAATATTCACAACAACACAAAATTGTAAGTAAAACAGTCGTTTTTTATGTAATTCACTCGACTCAATTAGTATTGCGAAATAGTAATTAAATAATACGGAGAATAGTAAAAGGAGAGAAAATCTCCAATCCCAAAACATATAGAAAACAAAACTCGATAACACGAGTAATGTATTTTGTGACTTTTTGGTCTTAGAGAATACGAACCAGTAAAGCAAAAAAACTATAGGTAAAAAAATGATAAACGTAATACTATTAAAAAGCATCTTATATTACCTATTTAAGTCAGTAATTATATCTCCAACACATTTCCAGCTTTGAATTTGAAGTGATGTAAATTTTTTTTTGAATTTTTTTTCAATCCCCACAACTAGATAAATATGGTTTAAAGAGTCCCACCCCCTTACATCATCCGCAGTTGTTTCGTGAGATATTTCCAAGTGGTCATCTTCAAGTATCTCTCTAAAAATGGGCAACAAATCATTTATTGTAATTTCCATAATTTATATGACTATTTAATAATTTATAATCCTCTAAGTTTATCGAAAAAAGATTATCACCTTCACTTCTCATTCCTAAATTATCAAGCAAATCAGCTACAAGTTTATTTTTCAATGTTGGTATATATTCTCCTGATAGTTTAATAATGCCAATTTGTTCAAGCATTTTTACTATGTAGTTCATTAAGAAATTTTCAACAGTACGTTTAAGCACTCGACAAGACATTATCCATGTATCAATTTCTGCCGTTTGATTCTCTTTTAACCGGATGATTACTATGCTTATTAATCCATAACTCCCAAACTTGTCTTTTAATTCGACTGATGCTGTCAAGTATTCTTTATTTTTTGAAATATTTTCAATATCCGACACCGAATATCGAATTGTTCTTAGATTAAACTGATTTGACCGCTGAGTTAACTGGGCAATCCGCTCATAATCTACTTCCTTAAATGGACCAATCCGAGCTTCCATCTCTAGAGAATCCAGATAGTCTGCCATATTAGTGATTGACCTTGATAGTTCTGTTCGTTTAGCCTCTTCTTGATACTGCTTTGTTCGTTCAGAATCGTTTTCTGAAAAACTTGTAGTCTCAAATAGATTCTCAGCGATCAAAAAATTAAGATAATCTGACGGGTCTGTTGGAATATCTGGAACATAAATATCAGGAATATGTGTTTTTACAATTTCCCTTTCCGCAGGATTGTCATCAATAAAGACCATTGAGTCAAATCCAATATTCAGTATTTTTTGAATTAGGTTAATATTGTCCGCTTTACTTTCCCAATTCGCTACAAATACCGCAATATCCTCTAACCTCAAAACCATTTCTGAGTGATATAAAAAGGGAGATTTCGCAATATCGTCCTGATTCTTAGAACATACCGCAAGGATAATTCCTCTATTCTTTAACTCTTTTAACCACTTTTGAAATCTAGAAAAAGCTTTGCCGATTCCCAATGCACCAATCTGAATACCATCCAACCCATCATCACCAATGACTCCTCCCCATAATGTATTGTCTAAATCTAATACAATACATTTTTTAAATTTTCCGTGTGACGATAAAATAACTTTGTTGATTGAGTTAGACAACCATTCTAGATATTGTGGCGTAAAATGTAATTCAGCATTAACTACCTGTGTATAATCAGTAACGGGAAAATCAAAATTGACCGGCAAGCTATTTAATAAATAAATTGAATCATTTTTCAATGACTCATTATTTAGCAAGTAATTAATCTTCTCTATCTGAAATTGCCAAGAAGTTTCAACTTTTGAGTAGTAACTTCCAAATATATTGTCACAATACAATAGGCTATGGTTTGGAAACAAAATCTTAGTTGAGGGTAATTTAGATTGAATTATTTGTAAATATGAAGCAATTCTGCTTACATATTCATCGGCAAAATTTTTCCTACTCTCAACTTTTGTTTGATAAAACAAATCACGCAATCCCAAAGTTGACTCATGCCATATAATAAATTCAGGTGCAAAAAGAAAAAAGTTAGAATCGGAATTCAAAAACTCAAAATCAGCTGTGTTATATTCAGCCTCATATAATATTAAATCTGGAAAAGTCCTTTTTAACCGCTTGTTTAATTCCTTAACTAAAAACTGTGTGGCATAATTGCCAATAACTGCGATTTTCACAAGGAAATTCTTTAAAATAGTTAAACGAAATATTTTAGAATAAAAGTTGCAATCCTAAGAATATCTTATCCCTACATCTGTGAACTACTATTTAAGAAACAATTTCAAACCGGCCCTCATGATATCCTGCAGTCTTTAATTTGCCCTGCATAAAAAAATGCAGGCAGCTAAGCACCTGGTTTACTCTTTCTGTGGCCACATGCTGGCGGGCCACCAGTTCCCAGGCATTTTGCACCAGCTTCTCCGCTACCGGTTTATTCTTCAGCAGGTATTGCGCTTTTTCGCCTGTCTCCTCAGGAAAAGTGTGCAGGTAATGAACGCCGTCCTCAAAACCATAATCCCGGAAATTATTACTGGGGTAAGCCAGCATGGCAGACCGGAAAGCCGGTACCTCTAAAAATTTCCGCACAAAGAATTTTAATTCGCTGCCGCAGGTAAAAGATACAGCAGACAAGGAGATCATATACCGGTACAGCCGGAATGATTTTTTCTGGTAGACAATTGTACTGGTTTTCTTTGGCAGCACTTTATTATATAAAAGATAGGGCGCTACTATCAGCCAGCGGGAATATCCTACATAAGGCGCCACATTCAGGCCGGCTTTTTCGGCACTCTCCTGCGCCATTTGCCTTGTTTTATAGGAAACACCGGGAATAATAATATCCCATACTTTTTTCCGGGATCTTTGATTCAGTTCATCCTGGCCAAGGCAATGAGGGAAGTCAATACTGATAGGAATATGGGCTTGTATTTCATCCCAGATATTGATCACTTCCTGTTTGCTGATGTTAAAAGGTGCCAGGGAGGTAAAGGGGTAACGGTCATTCGCATCCGTTCTTTCGAGCGGGCATTGATAATAGGGCCAGAAAATTCCTGTTATTTTTTTCAGCATTTCCAGGTAAAGCTCTCTCTCCAGTCCAAAATTAACCGCATGCAGGTCAGAAGACGGATGCATCAGGAAAACCGGTTTGTCTGCCCTGTTCACCAGGTTCCATACCTCTTTATAATACTCATTCGTTTTGTCTTTATTGGCATAAAAATTCCGGGATATTATCCTGGCCTTACCCATGGAGAGGATGATGGAATTATCAAACACCAGCAGTCCGGCCTTATTAATAAGTGCTGTTACTTCTGTCAGCTCATGCCTTGCAATATCCACCACCTGCAGGTTCTTACCATCACTGCGCCGGATCAGTTCATCATAAAACATACCGGATGTCCGGGCACGGTTGATGCTGAATGTATATAGAAATAAAACCATGAATAACAGGATAAGGAAATGGTACGGACGATTATAACTAAGAACGGAACGAAATGGTCATCAGCTTTTGCTTCCACGTATCTTGCTCACCACTTCGATCGCCTTCTTCGTCTCCGATATAGGGAAGCCGCGGCCGGCAATTATTTCTTCATAAGATCGTGTGTGCAACTCGGTAAATCCTTCGCTGAACTCAAAAGCATCCCCATCGATCGTCAGGGTACGAAAAGTTCTTTTGCCTTCTTTTTTTACTTCTTCGGGCAATGTATTGGCATCAATGCTCAGGAACCATTCCACATTCGCTTTTTCCAGTTCCAGCGTTCCGGAGGCTGTATCATCTGTATGC
>JAKQEK010000304.1 GCA_029558535.1 Bacteroidota bacterium
TAGCGAGCGCGTACTAAATTATGATTAAAGTTTTTTCACCAATTAGCTGAATTATGATAACGCAAGCGGCCGGGCGTTTGCATTACTACAATTTATATAGATATCGTAGTTGAATATGCGGCTGGCGAGCTATTTGCTTGAAGCACATTGAGGCGAGGCGACGTGATTTACAGGCGCGCAAGTGCCTGGGATGAATAAAACTTGAATCAATCACTTTTAAGGTTGGAATTTATCAAAATCAGCCTAACGGTCCTTCGGGCGGCTTTCGCACAACGCCCCGCGCGTTGGCGAAGTTCGGGCGCCCCAAAAACGCTTGCGTTTTTGAGGGCGGCCGAATTTGGTTGAGCCCGCATGGCCGAGCCAGGGCCACAGGGCCCGCAGCGCTTTTTGCGCTGTGGGTGTTTTTCGAAGCGGCGGTCCTGATTTACAGGGATGTTTTTGATGCGTTAAAACCTTTTTCGCAAAAAGCGCGGGGCTCGCGCGGGCGAAACCCGAGGAGCCGCTGCCGGGCGGCGGCGACGCAGCGCCCATTCGCGTGTTGTCCGATGGGGGGCCTGGCTCTTGTTTAATATACCAGAAATTATAATAAAACAAGAAGAAGTATGGAATTGGTTGCTTAATGAGCAGTTAAACGTTTTTCTGACGGCGGTGCGAGCGCCCAGCGAGCGCGCCGTCGGACTAGCAAGCCATATTAGTTAGTTCTTTTACATGAGTTATATTTATTAAGTTCGTGGAGTAAATTTTTGTATAAAATCTTTTATTTCGGTTACACATTTTCCTATATTGCCAACTATTTCTGATCCTGTATATCTTAAGACTCTATATCCGAGATATTGTAATATTCTATCTTGTGAGCGGTCTTTAATAACCGATTCTTTATTGTAATGATATTGAAAGCCATCACAGTAAATAACAAGTTTGCATTTTTCAATAAAAAAATCAGCTATGGTTAATGTAATTGAGTCGCTAAAAGGGAATGTGGTAGAATGGATAGGCTGTTGTGTTATAAAATCAATGTTAGATTTTTTTAACTCTTCACCAAGTATTTTTTCAATGTCAGAATCATAAGCGTTGCTATGAGGTAATCCGTGATATCCACTGAAAGTTTTATTTTTTCTAGATTTAAAATTTACTCCCATGCTTTTAAAAAATTTTACGGATATTATTTTCTCACCTTTATTAAATGAATAAAAGTATTTTGAAAATAATTTTTGCATTTCCTCGCCTTTACATTGAGTGTGTTGGTCTTTATTAATTATATAAAGCCTATCGCAGAAATCAGCGTTAACGTTGAATGCATAAGTACTCATTAAGTCTTTGTCGGAAGGTAAATTATTGCAGTTGCTAATTGCGTAGTAATTAAAAGGTCTGCCATCGGGCAATAAATGATAAATTTGAGTGACTTTAAAATCGAAAAAATTATTTAAGTCATTTACCATTTCATCAATTTTTTCTTTTGATTCACAATCTTCTTTAATCTGAAATTTTAAGAAACAACGATAATTTTCAGACTCAAGCTTTATATAGATTCTTTTAGCCATTTTAACCTCATAAATGCTGATATTTGATAATTAATTTTAATTTTTTTTGTACGACTGTTTTATTAAACTTAATATGTAATCGAAATTATCATCATTATCGGTTTGTATTTCGTAATCACCATTGCCAAAATGGCCGATTTCTGAAACGTCTCTGGCAATATTTTGACTATCGTTGAGCTCGTTTATCTTAAGGTTAATATGAAATTTAAGTGATTTTTTTTGGATTTGAATGTCGACAAAATTCGTTGAATTTATAAAAGCTATGTACTTTTTTTTCGGTTGAACATCAACGTCACCTAAATTAAGAATTGCATTTTTGTATTTATCGTATAATTCTAAAATTTCTTCACTACCCTTAGATAAGTGATCGTCTTCTGTGTAAGTTTGAATTTCATTTCCAACAATATCATTTTTTTTATTTGCATTAGATATAGTTTTTATGCTTTCGCTAGCGCCTGAAGTTTGTAATTTGGTATAAGAAATTGAATTGTTATTATATTTGCGAATTTCCCATAATTCGATAGGAAGGTCTTTAAAATTTATTGATTGCTTTTGATATGTCGTAAACAAAGGTGAGATAAATATAACTTTTGATTGTGACCAATCAATGGTATCTTTTTTTAATGTTTCATTAAGATTTTCATTGTATTCTAAAATAAAGTCAGCTTTATTGTTAAGTAATAATGCTAAATATGCATACCCTTGATCGATAACACTATAA
>JAKQEK010000310.1 GCA_029558535.1 Bacteroidota bacterium
GGAGAAAAAAGAGGAAAAAATAAAACAATTTGAACAGGCTTCATTGGAATATCAGGATGAAAACGTAAAAATATTTTTTGAAGATTTCAGGGAAGGGGCAAAGACGATTGAAAATAATTCCGTTGATGCAATTATAACAGATCCACCATATCCGATTGAATATATTGATTTATGGGCGGATATGTTTGCAATTGCTGACCGCATTTTGAAACCATCCGCATTTTTGGTAACATACGCAAACCACCAGAATTTAGACCGTATTTTTCAATTACCAAATTCACTTAAATATTATTGGATTTTCAAATTGGATTTCACATCAAAACCAATAGCAATGGGAAGAAACCTTATTGCAACGTGGAAACCCGTTTTGATATTTCAAAAATTACCGTTCAAAAAGATCGAAGAAACATTAGAGGACAATATCAAAGAATCAAAACCATTCAATTATGATGAAAGAGATATGCATAATTTGAATTGGGGGCAGTCTTTGGGAAAATTTGAATGGATCATTGACAAATTCACAAAACCAGGTGATCTGATTGTTGAACCTTTTGCAGGGACAGGAACAACATTGGTGGCATCGAAAAATATGAAAAGACGGTGCATAGGTTACGAAATTGACAAAACGAATTATGAATCAATCATCAAAGGAAGAATAGAAAGGGGTGAATAATATGGCAAAGAAAGATGAATATAAGATGTTTGTCAAGGCACGGCAAATGATGAATTATTTTAAAGGCGAGGTATTGCCGTTCATAAACCATTTATGCCGCAGGGATATGACAACGGGTGATCTTGACGGGTTCATATTTGATTACAACAAAAAGGTTTATTACGCATTAGAACAAAAAAGAGGACACGAAAGACACAGAAAATCACAGGATCTTCATCTTAAATTCTTGCAGACAATTTTAGACACGGCAAAGAAGGATAAAAGGTTTTCCGATTGGAATATGAAGGTTTATAAAGTTGTTGGTGATCCTCCGTTTGATAATGCGGAAATATTGGGTTATCCGTTTACAACAGGGATTGATGTAACACAGGATCAAATGATTGATTTTTTTAATCTTAATGTTACATACGAAGATTTAATTCCAAAATATAACGAGGAATTTTAAACCAC
>JAKQEK010000513.1 GCA_029558535.1 Bacteroidota bacterium
GTTAAGTTCATTCATTAAAAATTCTCTTGTGCTGTTTGCCATTGATTTAAATTCAGCATCATGGACATTACAACCGCATTTTGACATGATTTCCTGTTTTGTCGATTGTCCTTTTGTCCAACCTGCAATAATAATAGGTATATCATATCTTGCCGCAACATCAAAAGCCAATTCCATATACCAAATAGAACATGTGTGACAAATAACTGCTTTTGTCCCTGAAGTAATCATCTTTTCAAACATGGGTTTCATAAAAGATGATTTATGGAAAATTAAATCTATTCCTAGTATTTCAACGGCTCTATTTACATTATTTATTGCATCTTCACTTTCAAATCCATGGTCAAACATGAAAGCCAGTACATTGAGATTATATCTTTTTTTCATGTAATATAATGCTGAAGTACTGTCTTTACCTCCGCTACACATTACCATACAATCATATTTCTTTTTGCCTCTGTATTTATCTAGGATTTTAATCAAATCACTTTCAAGAGGTTTTTGAATTGTATCGTTCTTTTTAACAAAATTGTGAGCCAAACATATATTACAAATACCTTCGTCGTTTAAAAAAACTTCAGGCTTATTTTCAGGCATTATACACTGTTTGCAAATTCTCGTATTTTCAAACATTATATTACTTCGATAAATAGATGAATATTATGTTCACTTTTTTTGTATCCTACAATTTTAAAATCCGGCTCTTCTTTAATTGCATCAGGAATTATGTCCAGTGCTACTAAGTCATCAAGGATAATTTCTAAAACTTCTCCCGGATTAAGTCCTTCTAGATTCAATAAAATTTTAGGAAGATTATCCGGGCATGATTGTCCGCGCAAATCCAATATGCTGCTTACAGATTTAGAATTATACTCCTGCATAAATAAAAGATACGATTACTGCCGGACCAATATAATATACCAGAAATGCCAATAATGCCAGTATTATGAATACCGGAGCTAAAAAACTCAATTTGTGTTTTTTTATCATTTTAAACATTTCTTTCAATATATATCCGATTTTTCTCATTTTATGATTGCTCTTTGTGTTCAGAAACAGAATTTTGCACTGGTTTTATTGTGTTCCAATAGCTTTCTTTTATCTCAAATTTGTTAAAAATATATTTAGGCTTATTAAATATCATGAATAACCAGCTAAATGGTATTACTGCAAAATATGTAATTGTCAAAAATATTGTAATTAATATTCTTTGAACAAATCTTATATAAATCCACAATATTTTCTTTAGACTTTTCATATGCAAATATCATTAGCAAATTTACTAAAAATACATAAAAATGCAATTTTTTTTATAGGATTTTAATTTATAGTCTTTTTTAATAGTTGAATTTATTATATTTGTATTCAAGATTGTTAAATATTGTTATATTATGAAATCCGCTATAATTAAAGAAAAAATCTTAGTCTTATTCTTTATCTGCATTAGTTTTGTTGGATTATTCATTATTGTTCCGTTTTACTCATGCAATGAAAATAAGTTTAAAACAGATTTTTGTCATGACCAAGATGAGCGTAAAAATAGTGATGCGGATTCTATTTTTGGGGTTTTAGAATACTATTTTACTTATAATCCTGACTCAGCTATTATCATTGCAAATAAAGTAGAAAAAAAGTTTAGTGATGATAAAAATTTTAGCAGGTTAGTTCAATTATATAGTTATTTATCTGAAGTTTATCAATATAGAAAAAGAGATGATTTTAAAGCTTTGGCTTACATTCTTAAAGCTATGGATATTTTAGCCAATAATCCTGATCTTGAATTTGATAAAACCTATCTCTACATAAATATTGGTAATATTTTATATCATTACGAATTATATAATGAAGCAATCTATATTTATAGGGAAATTCCTGAATTAATGATTTCAGAAATGACACCGGAGATAAAGACTTTAATCTATAATAATATAGGATTATCTTTTCAGGAAGCAGAAGAATATGATTCGGCTAAATATTATTTTTTAGAGACTGTGCAAATAATTGAAACTACCGGTAAAGCTAGATTGATACTAAAAATTCAAAACTATAATTACCTGGCTTCTATGGATTTGGAGCTTGGGAATTTGGATATGCTTGAATGGTATTATTCAAGAATTGAATTTTTATTTGGAATATTAGATAAAGCTTATACTATCTGTGATGATCCGGTAGTCAATAAATTTAGAGAAGATACATGGATAGAATATAATTCGAATAAGATACGTTCGAAAATGTTTATGGTTGAATATTATTTGCAAAATGGAGATTCCTTGGCTTCGACAGAATTGCTCGAAGATGCTGCGGACCATGCAAGATTAATTAATGATGTCTATTGGCTCTCTTTGATTTATACAAAATCCGGCGAGATTAATATTGAAAACAATAATTATGAAAAAGCAAGCATTTACCTTGATTCGGTAATAGGTTTGGGAACTTATAACAAGATTGACTATAAATTATTAAACAAAATTTATTTATTAAAATCAGAAATAAGTTTAACTTCAGGAGATTTAGATGAGACAGTAAAATGCAGGTTAATTTCTGAAGAATATTTAGATAGTTTAAACATTGAAAAAAATTCATACGAGGTAATTCATGGTAAGATAGAATTAGCATTTAGACCTATCCAACTTGCAGTTACAAATATGAAATTAAGCCGAAATGAAAGGATCAGAACAATAAATAATCAGAAGAGGTTAATATTTGTTTTATCAGCCATTTTGTGTATTATTATTGTGTCATTTATAATTTATTATAGATTAAATTCTAAGCTTAACAGAGCGCGAAAAGATTTAGCTTTAAGGACTATAGAAAATCTTAAAACTGATAGTAAATCAAACATAGAACGAAATGTGATTAAAGATGAAGTGGCCTCTGAAATTTTAAAAAGAATTGAAGAAGAAATGGTTGATAAAAAGGCATATCTGGATGCAAATCTTAATCTGATGTTAGTTGCAGAAAAATTGCAAACAAATCGTTCTTATCTCTCAAAAATAATAAACTCGGTTTATGAAAAAAACTTTAATGATTATATAAATGAGCTACGAATAAAAGAAGCTTGTTATATGATTTGTAATAATACCAATGCAAATTTCACAATTGATCATTTGTTCTCAGAAGTTGGGTTTACGAGTAAATCAACATTTTATTCGGCTTTTAAAAAATATACAGGTGTAACGCCGGCATTATTTTTTAAATTGAATAATAGAATTAATAATATTAAGTAATAATTATAGTAGTCATTTACTCTTATTGTTGATTCGAAGCATTTTTCATTTCCAGAAACGTCAAATATTTATAATTTAAGAAAAAATTAACTAATGAATTATTGTTTTTATGAGCCCATTAGGTTATTTTTGTGTAAATAAAAATTTAATGACCGGAAAATACTATAATTTCTCAATTTCTCAAAAATTCTCCTCGGATCCGGGATTATAGCAATCTCAGTATCCTCAGGTTTGTTCGCAAGGACAACACCTTTAGCAGCACAAGTACCCCCCCAGGTATGGTTCAATTCAATTCCCGGCTAAGAGGAGATTTTTCCGGTTGTTTTTAGAGGGAGTGCTTTGAAAACCAATTCTAAAAATTATTTAAACTTTATTATATATAATTCCATTGCATTATAGCTATACTATTTTATTTCTTCTTTGCATAGCACAATATAATTTATAATTTTACAAATTATAGATTTAGTATTTTTAAAGCTATTATGTATTATTATGACTAAAGTGAAAAAATCTTTGATTGAAAAGTTCAGGATGTTTTCCGGATTTATGATAATTCTATTATTAGTTTTAACTGGATTGTATATTAATAGAATAAATTTTGGAGGAAAAGTTGAGATTTGTGCAGGTCGTAATAATAATGCATTATTTGGGTTGTCACCATTAAACAAAATAATTCCATTTACTTATAAGGACAGCTTACATGTATTTAATGGTTATTTAAATTCGATAGTCATTGAGAGTTCATCCGATATCGCAGTTAAGGATATTGTAGTGAAATCTAATGGTTCAACTCTGAATAATTGTAAGTTTAATCGTATCAGTTCAAAAAAGCTAAAAATTTATTCGGAAGATTTATCATTTATTGGAAAAGCTAATTTATTCCTAAAATACAATTGGTCCAAATTAGCACTATTATCATTGTTTTTTCTGATTTATATTTATTCTTTAATTTATACTGAAAAAGTTTATAGCTCAATATTTGAGTTTTTTAATAATTTATGGATTAAAATTAAAGTTATTGTATTTATTGTTAAGAAAGAGTGGAAAAGAATAATTTTGAGTTTTATAATTGTAATCTTTCTTTTATCAGGTATTAGATTGTTATTTGGGATAAAATTTGAAGAGTTATATTTTGCAAATTTTTGGTCAATCAATACAATTGTTTTTGTTTTATTATTGATTCCCGTTGTAGGAATATTTTTCAATAAATATTTTAAAACTGAAAAACTATTTTCATTTTTTAGTTTCTGGATTATTGTAATTTTATTGTACTTTTTCGTGTGTCCTCAAGATTTTGTAGGGAATTATGGTTTTCATGGTTTTTTTCACGATTATATCGTAAAAGCTTCAAGTAATGGTTTTTTTAGTAATTTGTTCATTCCCGACACCGGATATTTGGCTTTAATACCGCGAATTTCATATTCTTTAGCATCTTTAACCGATAAATACGGGGCTGATTCAATTGCGATTACTTCAATAATATCCCTGTTTATTTATGCATGGATTTTTTCATTGTTAACTAAAAGGAGGTTTCAGTTTTTAATTGAGAATGATTATTTAAGATCCGGATTTTTTATTTTTATGGCTGTTTTTTCGGTTTTTACTCTATCCCTTTCAAGGCATTATGCATTATCTGTTACAGATGTTGCATATTATGGAGTTATTTTTATTTTGATTTGCATTTTCAGAGATTTTACAATTACCACAAAAGCAAATTTACTTTTACTAGTGCTGGTAAGCGGATTATTTGTGTTTTCTAAAGTCCATTTGATGGTAGTTATACCTGTAATATTTGTTTATGTTATATATTTGATAAATAAGAAAAAGTATAAAACACCTACTTTATTTTATTTAGCAACAGTTTTATTGTTTGGTTTAATACATATTATATTTATTTACTTTTCTTTTAAACAAATGCAGTCAAATCCCGAGGCTGTGGCTTCTTTTTCTTTGGATGAAAAATCCCCAATTTTGTTATTAGGATTTTCGATTGTTTATTTTGTTAAGTCATATTTGTATTTGATTTTTCCATTTATTAATGTTTTAGGAGGTGTTTTAGGCTATATAGTTTTTGTCTTTGGAGTGTTGCTGTTTGGTTTTTTACTTTGGTATGCATATTTAATCTATAAAAAGGGGATAAATAATAAATTGGCTATGTGGTTTTTTGCTGCAAATATTATAGCTTTTGTGTCAACAATACTAATGATTAGAACACTACCTGCAGGAAACAAATATGTTTTTACTTATAATTTTTTATGGGAGTATATTACTTATGGAAATATAATGTTTTCAAGATATTCGATTGCGATTCATACTGTTTTAGCTTTTTCTGTATTGCCTTTAATACTGCATTACGTAAAATCAAAATTTAAAGTGTTTAAATTAAGTAATAGGACATTTAAGTTGGAATTACTAGTTCTGTTGTTTATTATCACTTACAGTTCTGTTTTTCATGTTACCCCAAAGTTTAATTTAAGATTTTGGAAAAAAGCAAATTCAGAAAAATGGAGCGAAGAATGGTATTTATTGTCACGAAATATAGCGAACTCTTCTTTTTATATTCCCATAGTGTTTTATCCTAACAGAAAACAACACATTCAAACGGATGATTTACAAATGATTTATGATACAGATTCGTGCGTATCGGATTATATTTATAAACCTAATCAAAAAGTAAGCACGGTAATAGTTATTAATAACCCTGAAATTAGTGAACATCATCCCGATATTAATTTGAATTTGATTACAATATATGGAGATAGTTTATATATAAAACCGGATTATCCCGTTAGAGAATACTATAAATTTATTGTTTTTAACATTAAGAAACCTGTCGAAGCTAAAAATATTAAATTTGTAAATGAAACAGGAATTATTAATCAACCTGAAAAATATAGAGTGGTTGGGATAAAATTATAGAATTTGAACGATAAAAGCTTTAGATATTGCCGCACATTATTCGAAAAAGGTGCTTATAGTAATATTGATTATCTAATCAGGAAAAGATATTCATTTATTATAAAAAATATAGATGCAAACGAAAAAGGCATAGAGTTCGGAGCGGGAGCAGGTTTAAGCAGTTTTTTTCTCAAAGATTACAATATTATTGTTACAGATTATTGTGAATCAGAATGGTTAGATATTAAAAATGTCAATGCTGAGGACTCAGTATTTGATGACTGCAGTTTTGATTATATTATTATGAGTAATGTGATTCATCATTTAGATAAGCCAAAATTATTTTTTGAAGAAGCATTACGAATTTTAAAACCGGGTGGGAGGATTATTGTTATTGAGCCTTATTCATCTATATTATTAAAAGTATTTTTGGCAATAAAAAAACACGAGCAAATAAATTATACTCTTAATCCATTATTGAAAGACTATTCGTTTAATAGAATTGCAAAAACTGACATTGATGGCAATAATGCAGTAGGACGATTGTTGTTCGAAGATTCTACATTATTTGAAAACCAGTTTCCAAATTTTCAAGTTACTTATAAATCATATGAAGAATGTATGGTTTTTGTGAATTCCGGAGGACAATATGTAAAATCTCTTTATGTACCATTACCATTCTTTTTATTAAAATTATTAAATGTTTGTGATAGGTTTTTAATTACTGTATGGAAAAAAATGTTTGCTCTTGGGTTATATGTAGTAATTAGAAAAAAATGAAAGTTACGAAATTGAAAATATTATTATTGTCATTTTGTGTGTTAATGGTAGCAGGGATTGTTTCGTTTATTTTGTACTTTTCAAATGTGAGAATTTGTGAAGAAATTTGTATTTATAATGTTAATAGCAAGACTTATGAGATTTATTCGGCTAGCCCTTCGGGTGGAAGAATAGATTTTGTTAAAAATAATGCAGAAAAATCTTACAAAATTAGAAATAGGTATGTAAAAGATATTTTCATTATTACAGATCAACCTGAAAAATTCAGTGCTGTTTTAATTATTGGTGGACATAATGAGAAAATTTGCTTTTCATCAATTGTACAAGTGGAAAATAATAAATACAAGATTAAAAAAGAAATTTATCCTAAAGTAGGATTTTTTAAAAAAATATCGTATTCCAAATCAAACCAAACTTTTAAATTGCTTGGGTTTCAAATAAGAAAGTTAATAAAACCTATTTTATATGTAGTTTTATCAGGATTTATTTTATTTTTATTTATTTCGTTTTTCAAGTACATTAAAAGAAATTATAAAAACATCATAGTTAGAATTAAATCAGCTATATGTAATATTTGGAATATTATTTTGAACGGAAAAATTAGTATTGTTGTTATTGGTTTTGTTTCCTTATTAATTCCATTAGTATTTTATTTGTTTTCAAAAGATGTGTCAGAGTATTTAAATATTTCAGTTATTACGTTTGTTGTGGTGTTTGCATTATTGCTCTTCCCTTTTGTTTTGCTTGCTTATTTTTCAAAAAAATTGAAATTGAATACTTTTTTCTGGTGGAGTTTTCTAATTATTTTTATTTTATCATTATTTGTTTTCAAGTCATCAATATATTTATATGGTGAAGGATTTAGAGATGATATTTCCAAATTTTTTGTCAAAGCCTATAATAATAATGTATTAGATTGTTTATTTACGCCTGATTCAGGATATTTAAATGTATTTCAAAACCTTGTTTCTATAATAATTTTAAAGGTATTGGGGTTTCGGCAATATTTCCCGGAGGCATTACAAATAAGTGTTGCTATATTATTTTCCGCTATTTTTGCATCTTTTAATTTAAAGTCATTCAAGATATATATTAGTGATGATAGATACAGATTTGTATTAAGTATTTTATTTGCAGTAAGTCCATTCATTTTCAGTTCTGCAAATTTTCTATTCGAAATTCCTTTTGCAATTGCAACCATCATGTTTTTATTGCTGTTCCAATTCTTAAAGAAACAGGAGGTGAATAGAACCAAATTACTTCTTGTTTTATTATTATTTGTCCTGTTTACTTTATCAAAACCAATATTTGTAATTTTTATTCCTTTTATTTTAATAATAATTATTTATCAGTTAATTTATAATAGAGACAAAAAAACCGGATTTGTATTTTTGGGAATTCTTATTTTAATTTTATTACAATTTTATTTGACTGTCACATATTCGCAGGAATTGAATCGTAATAATTTTAGTGGATTGGGAACTAAATATGAAAGTGCTTTTTCGTATGATAATATAGATTTAATAAAGATTTTTCCTATCTCAATCTTTTTATTTGTGCGGAAATTTGCTCAATTATCAGGATTAACTTACTTAAATAATGATACAGCTAATCTTATAGTAAATTCAGTAGCTGCAATTGTGATTGTTTTAATTTCAGTTTTTTCTTTATTAAATTTACTAAAGAGAAAGCACATAACAATTTCGGTATTTTGTTTAAGTTCTTTATTGATTTCATATTTATCAATTTTTCTTTTTGTTAAGTCTGTTGATATAAGTCATATTTATGGCTTTAAAACTAATTTGTTGGAATTATCTTTTATTGAATTAATAAAAGCAAATTTAAATTTAATCCCACATCGATATTTAATGGTAGCGGGCTTTGCAAACAGCATGATTGTTTTGGTTTTTGTATTTAATTTATCAGATAATTATATTCAATCTGTAAAAGTTAAGCATTTTATTAAAATATTATTCTTATCACTTATTTTTATAGGTCCTTTACTTACGGTAAAAATTAATTTAAATGGCTTGAAAGGTCAACACGAAAAAATAAGTTATTGGAGATTGTATAACAAACTGATATTTGAAAATCCAAAATTGTATTATATTCCATATAATGGTTTTCCTGAAGAAAAACACTGCATTAAATATGGCATAGATAAAATTATTGATGTAAATGATTTTAATGGATATGAATTGAACATCAACAAACTTCATCCAACAGCAAATAATTGGAGAATTATGCAGATAGTTTTGGAAAATTCGCAGAAGGATGATTACCCAAATGTAATGGGAATGACTAAAGATGGGAAAAAAATAAAAGCTGATTTGATAAATGGAAGTTTCCAACCTTCTAAAGCATTAGTATATTATTTTGATAATTTATACACATTCGAGACTATTAGTGTTCAATATACAGATTCAATAAAAAAATATCATGGGATAATAAGACTTGTAGGGCAATATGAATAAAAAGTTTAGAAAATATATATTTATTATCGCAGGAGCGTTTATTGTTTTTGGGGTAATAGCTTCATTTATTTTCGCTTCGCAGGTTAATATTTACGGAAAAATCAAAATCATTCCTGAAACTGATGAAATACAAAACTATGTTTTGGTAGCTAAAGGTGTTTTTGGCTCGGAAAACAAAGTTGAATCTGTTCAAGGTGAAGTTTATCTTGAAGGATACTATCGGAATATTGAGATAAGAGATATTGAAGCCTCAGAAGTAAAAAGTATAAAATTTGATTTTTATGAAAAAGGAAAGAGTTTTAATTGCATAAATTTTGATTTAATAAATAATAATGACTTAAAAACAATTGTTATTCGCGAACATATTAATAATGGGGACAATATTTTTAAACGTTTAATTTATATTATAACATTTGAGTTAAGTAATCCTGTTTTTAAAGATGTTTTGTTTTTCCTTGCCGCTATCATATTTATTTTAATTGTTTTCATTGTTTTTAGAAATTTAAAGAAAAAACAAAAAAAAGAAGGTGTAAGTATTTATAAATCAATTCTTACAAATATTAGCGTATTTGCTTTAGGATTGGTTTTTTGGTTAATAGTAATTTTATTGGTTCTGGAAATTGGTTTACGAATTGCCGGACTAATTTATTCTGAAAAACAACCAAAGTTTAATGTAAATAATGATGATAATAAACTAGTTGTTCTCTGTATCGGAGACTCCTTTACTTATGGTATTGGATCAACAAAGGGAAATGATTATCCTGCTCAGTTGCAAAGAGTTTTACAGGAAAATACAAATAAAGAAGTTATAGTAATAAATAGGGGACGATGTGCTCAAAATACTGCACAGACTATCGAAAAACTGCAAGAGGATTTAAATTCTTGTAATCCTGATATTGTTATTATGCTTTTCGGAATGGCAAATTCTTGGAATTATTATGGTTTTGATAATGCAAATACATATTTTGAAAGAATCAGAATTGTAAAATTGTTCAAAAGAATTCGCTACAATATTAAGTATAAAGGTGAAAGTAGTGATACGAGACAAAAAGTAGAAGATTTTGCATTTAATTTTTTATCAGAATCTCTAAAATATTCAAAGTTTGGTGATGATGCATATAAACGATATTATTATGTAGGTAGATACTGTCTCGCTTTGCGTGATTGGGAAAACGCTTTTATTTTTTTATCATTCGCATTGTCATTAAATCAAAATGATATAGATAGTTATAATGCTTTGTATAAATGTGTTGAAGAATTTGATAGTGAATCTTTTTATAGTGACATGTCAGGAAATATAGAAACAACAATAGTTCCTCAAACAATTATTAAGCTGGATTCTTTTATAAGTAAATACCCTGATGTGGATGTCTTTAAATATTTAAAAGCTATTTATTTGAAAGAAAAGTCGGGAATCGAAATTAGCAAAGACATACTTTCATCATATGTAAATAGTTTGATTGAAGTAAAAGGTTTCGATTATAAAATTGCGCCATTAATTAATGAATTATTTAATAATGATATTGATAGTATTGAAAATTTCTATCGCAGCCTTCAAAACATCAATAATCAAACGGATATATATATTGCAATTGTTTGGTTATCTCTGTCAAGGAATAATATTCCGGAAGCTAAGAAATTATTTTCAAGTATTTCACCACCTGAAAGTGAATTTAGCAAAATGCTTTATGTTGTAGCAGATGCAATAATTAAAATAACTGATGAAGAGGAAGTAATTAGTAATGAATATGTTAATAGCTTTATGATTAATTCGATAAAGGAAATGTCAGTAAATATTGATAATTCTAAATTAGAAAATGAATTTGGTTTAGGGATTAATAAGTTATTTGAACTTTTAATAGAAAGTCAAAATGGTGTTAAACAATATTATTTTTTACCTCATCACCTAAAAAGGACAGCAGATATTAAGCAGTCTGAAATATTTTGCTGGATTGAAAGCGATATTGAAAAAGCTGTTGAGATTTGTATTAAGCAAAACTATAAGGTAATATGTATGAATTATCCAATTGTTCCTCCTCCAAATTCAGAAGAAATTTCGTTTTGGGCTGATAGTGTTGGTAAAATATGGAAGAAAACATCTTTAAAATATAATTTATTATTTATTGATAATGATTCGATTTTTAAGAGTAAAGGCAGTTTGCAAAAAGAATATTTTGAACCTTACGAAAAAGGCTCTGAGCATTGTAATGACAAAGGTTATAAACTAATTGCAGAAAATATTTACTATTTGTTAAAAAAGAAAAAAGTCATGGATTAAACATTCTTTTATACTACGGTATTGCAAGTTTGGCTATATAAAAGATGTTTCTGTGGATTCTCTTATTAATTTGAATTGTATTATATAATTTTATTACATTAGTGCTTTATTTGTTAAGTAGTAATGCTAGTAAAAAGAATATTATCTAAAATAACATTTGCCAGGCCTTTTTACATAATTGGTATTGATGGTCCCACGGCGGTTGGCAAAACTTTTCTAGCTGATAGTTTAGCTTCTGAATTACAAAAACACAACATTCCGTATTTTATTTATCGATTGGATTGGACATTGCTTCCGAGAAGTTTGAGAGAAAAAGAAATTGATAAATTAATGATTGAAAAGGCTGAATTTGAATATGAAGCTCATTTACATATGGATTTATCAAAAGCTTTGAGTTTTCTTAAAAACATCACTTCTAATTTTGAAATTGGTAAAAGTTTCAAATTATATGATTTATACAATCGTGAAGATGGCGGTTTTTGTAGTGGAGCAGTAGAGTTCGAGATGAAAGAGAATATGGTCATTATTCTTGAAGGACATTATTCACACGATAAATCATTGAAAGGCTTTATCGATTATAATTTATTATTATTGGCAGAACCAGCCGAATTGTTGAAAAGAAAAATTGACAGAGCATCAAATTATAGAGATCCCGAATTAATCAAAAAATACTTTAATCTTGTCGATATACCGTCATTCAGGCATTATTGTGTGAATAATTTTCATTCTTTTTTTAATATTTTCGATAATACTGACTACTTTGCTCCTTCAGATATTGGTAGAAGTTTATTAAAAAAGTATATAAAATCTCAATCAAAAAAATCTTTCTTTGATAAAGCAGGAATGTTCTGTGATTATTTTTCAATTTCTGATTTAAGAGATAGAACTGTAGAGAATGAATTAAGAAAATGCCTTGATTTTTATCTCAGATTTGATTTTGAGGCATCAAAATTATTTGGAATAGCCGAATGCTCAAGAAACAAGTCATTTACTGAGTTATTTGACTTTTGCAACAGAAACAATAGTTTTAATAAAGAATATTTTGATTTCTCAAAGTTATATTCACCTGATCCGGAGTATTATATTGTTTCTGCTTATGAGAATTATAAGTTATTGTTTTTTGCTAATGAGAAAAAAATAAGGATAATTATATTAAGCAAATTTACAACTAAAATATATGATTTAAAACGAGTTTTTGCCGAATACAGTCAACATCCAATACATTCTGGTTTTAACTACATTAAAATTAAAAAAGAAATTACCGAATCTGAATTATTCTTGTTACCAAATCAAACATTCGTTGATGAATTAAAAGCTTCTACAAAACAGAAACTTATACTGACTAAGAATAAAAATCCTATTTGTTTTTATGAACATTTGAATAGTGCAAAATTCCAATTTTTACACCGTTTTAAGAATGATGAAGAACTTATTATTTGGAAAAGCATTTTCGAATATTCGGGTTTTGATGTATTGTTAAGGCAAAGATATTTGCTTGTGAGTAACTGCATAGATTATAATTTTAATGGACAAATTATTAATAAAGATTATTTTTATAAGTATGAATCTGAAGAGCATACAAATAAAAATGCCAGAACTGTTTTTAATGACAAATTAAATTTAGTAGATGGAACCTTTGTTGGTAAAGACATTTCAAGTGATCAATTCATAAGTTTTTATAAAGATGCTAATCGAGAAGAGAAATTATTAATATGGAATTGGTTGCTACGAAATTTTTCTGAAAAAATCATTTTTAACAATATTAGTTTAAAAAGATTTTATAGAAATTTGCCATCTGTCTTGTCAGATTATTATTTTGCACTGTCTATTAGGGGAAATAGTTCTATACCATTTTTTACTATATATGATTTGCGTGAAAGCAGTGTTGATATTCCTGCATATTTAAGTGCATGTTCTGAGTCAAATACAGCATTTGGAATCCAAGCCAGCCAGAATGCTCTTGACAAACAAATTGGTTATTTAAAAGTGAACCCTTCAGATTACTCATATTCAGTTTCAAGGATATTGATAAAGTACTTATCAGAGAATTCGGATAAAGATATTCCACTATGGTCACTGGGAATTGACCACGCTTCTTCAAAATTGGATGATAATACTAACAATACTGCAAGTTTTCTACGAAGTGTCTTTTCCAGAGGAATGATTTCTTCAGTATGTCTTGATATAGAAAGTTTGTTAATTTCTGACAAAAAAGATTTTACTCAAGTAGAAAAAAGATTGGAGGAATGGCTGGGAAACGTTCCCTCATATGTTGATATAGAATTGAATACCGGAGAGAAAACAGATTTGTTGGAGAACGAAAATTATCGAAGTATTTTCGATTTATTGGGAAGGCTAATAAAAAACATCAATGCTAATTATTTGGGGTTTTTAGTTGGCCCGGCACTCGGAACAGTTCATCATAAAGAGAGTAAAAACGTTTTTCCAAGTCTATCGTCCGAAATATATAAGCAGAGCATATCTGCAGGAGGTTATGGAAACGTGCTTCATGGGACATCGTTTGTAAGCAATTCTGATATTTCTGAATTTGTTAAAAATTCTTGTGTGAGAATAAATTTTGCAGGTCAATACTTAGAAAAAATAGTTAAATCATTACCGGAAAATATTGCAAAAAAATTTGGTAAAACCCAAATAGAGTGGAAAACGTCGTTTGCTAAAAGTATAAATTCCTTACATGAATTAGATTTGACAGATATCAATAGTCTAAATGTAAATATTAAAGATTTATTTTTAGCACATAAAATTGTTTTAAATTCTCCTGTGTTGGATGAGTGTTCAAAAACCTTTTTTCATCAACCTATTTTGGATTTGCCGGATTATATAATTTTTGAAATTGCAGAAAAATGCATAAATGATGTGTACACTGAACAAAATAAAAAAGCAGGTAATGTAGTTTTACTTGCTTCGATGATCGAAGTCCCGGATGAAGAATTTGCTAAAGGCTTAGCCAAAAGAGTATATCAGGCGGGAATTAAGAGATTTCATGTAGATGTTGGAGATGGAGTTTATATTAATAGAAAAATATCAGGAATAGAGAAAATAAAATATCTAAAATCTGAATTTTCTGATGTGTCCGTTCATGTCCATTTAATGGTAGATTCTCCACATTTAAAATATGCCGGCAAAATATCGCATATAGAAAAGTATTGTAAGTGCGGTGCAGATATAATTTATCTCAGTTATGAGAGTTTTAAGTCGGAAAATGATTTAGAACAAGCAATAAAACAAGTACTTAGTTTTAAATCTACACCCGGTCTGGCTTTTAATCCTGATGTGAGATTTTCGCCAACGATTTTTAATTATTTGGTAAAATTTCAAATACATTATGTCCAAATTATGGGTGTTTATCCCGGCCGTGGTGGTCAGGCATTTATACCCTCTGTGATTAATACAATTTCCGACTTCAGATTAGAGGCTGAGAAAAATAATTATGACATAAAGATTGAAGTTGATGGTGGTTTGACCAAGGAAATTGCATTAAAATGTCGTAATGCCGGCGCTGATTATTTATCGGGTTGGTCACTTTTTTTAATTAATGGTAGTGACAAAATAGAAGAAACCATAAAAAAGCTTTTGAATGAAATTTAATTTGATTATTCCGTCTGCAGGTGAAGGAAAAAGATTCATTCATGCTGGCTATAGGACATATAAGCCGTTTATTGATTTTTTGGGAGAGACAATGTTATCAAATGTAATTCGTAGGTTTCCATTAGATGTTAGAGTTATTGTAATTGCTTCAGAATCAAAAAGAAATGATTTTTCAAATCTTAATATTCAAGATAATATTGAAATTATGTTTATCAAGGACCATAAGAAAGGACCTGCATTTTCAGTATATTGTATTCTTGAAATGATAAAGCCGGATGAGTCATATTTTATTTCTTATAATGACATTATCTGGAATTGGAAATTTGATTATGTGAAATTATTTATCGAAAACAAAAATCCGGATGGCATGGTCTTTACTCATTACGGATTTCACCCACATTTATATAAAAATAATTTCTCTGCGTTTTGCAAGGTAATTAGTGATGCTGTTGTGGAAATTCGCGAAAAGAACAGTTTTACAGGAGATTGGATGAACGAATTTCTGTCTGTTGGAGTTTTTTATTTTAAAGAAGGTGCAATATTAAAAGAAAAAATATTGAGATTAATCGAAGATGACAATAGAATTGCAGGTGAGTATTATCCGAGTGTTGTTTTTAATTATTTGATAAATGATAGTCTAATAATATTGAAATATGATATTACGAATTTTGTTCATATTGGACTCCCCGAACAGTTGGAAGATGCATTGCATTGGCAAAGGGTATTTAAGAATTTTAATTTAAAAAATTCGACTCCGGTTTGTATGATGATGTGCGGGACCGGTGAAAGAATGAAAGCGATAACTAATGTCAACAAATCGGGAATAAATGTATTTGGGAAGCCAATGTTTGAGTATGTACTTTCAAGGATTAATAGTGATAACAATTTGTTATTGGTTAATGACTGCAGTTTTGAATTTGTTCGAGATTCCTTTAAATCTATTAATATACACAGTCAAACACCCACTCAGACAGCAAGTTTAAAAATGGCAGTTTCCGAATTGTCAATAAAAAAAGACCTTTTAATTACTTCTAATGATTGTTTTGGAATTATTGATTATGAAGATTTAAAGAATAAGAGTGATGCTGATATAGTAATTTTTGGTTTTATCCCTTCATTATTACAAAAAAAACAAGATAGTGCACATACTTATTTCCTTACAAAGAATGAATTTGTTTCAAAAATCCTAATCAAACAGAAAGTTGATTCGGGTTTTGGTTTAGCTGGAATGTTTTATTTACCGGATTGTAGTATTTTAAATTTATTAGATAGTTTTGATGAACTTCAAAATCCAAGTCTTGATCATTTTGTGAAATATTTACTTGGATTGGGTAAAAGTATTAAATTTACAATTTTAGAGGATTACGTTCATATTGGGACACCGGAAGAATATCAGGAATTTATTTTCTGGCAGAAGTATTATGAGTAAAACATTTTTTATAGACATATTGTTTGTTTGCATTTTTCTTTTTTTTGGATGCACAAAAGAAGAAGAGAAGAGATTTATTTTACAAGCATCAGAAAACAGAATTGTAGAAATTTTTAATCTAGGCGAAAAAACCGCAAAGTTTAAAATGGTTATTGATGGGAAAGATTTAAACAATGAGGATAATATAGTTTTGTATGTCAAAAACATGAAGGATCAATATGAGAACGAACCGCTGGAAATGAAAGCATTTCGTTTTGTCTGTGATTTTACTTGGCATGATGAGCTCGTTACAAGGCACAATTGGGCATATTCTCCATATGTTATGCTTAATTCACTGGGTGGTGGACTTTGTGGTTTCAGATCAGCAGTATTAACTAATATCTTAATCAAACTTGGATTTAAAGCAAGATCGTGGTGTTTAGAAGGACATGTAGTAACTGAAGTATACTCTGATGGCAAATGGAAAATGCTTGACCCTGACTACGGAGTTTATTATTATAACAGAAAAAATGAAATTGCCTCGTTTGACGAATTATGCGCAGATGCCAGTTTAATTACGAATCCTTTAATTAAGGTAGTTGATAATGATGAATACAATTATATTTACGTTTATTCAGGACGAATGGCAAAATTATATTCAAGTATTGATGATAACTCTTTATTTAATGTTGATTATGATGAGATGTTTGAAAATGTAGAGTTATATTTTGAATTGCCTCCAGGAGCAGTTTTTTCGTTTCCTTTTAATAAGAAATATGCCGGGAATTTTTATGCTTATGCAGAACTTAGCATACCTGCAGGTTATGTCGGGAAAATTTCTATTCCTTTAATAGTTGCCGGTATGAAGGGATCGAGTGTCGTAAAATATCTAGAGAATGAATATTGTGCTAACGAATTCGAAGTACAAACTATTATAAATAAAAATACTGAAGTATCCTTTGAATATGATATAATTGACAATCCTAAAGGAATGAAGATTTATTATTATATAAATCCATTGGTGTTCATGACTTATGGGAAAACAGAATTTGTCCTATCAGGAAAAAACATAGGTGATGTAGAAATTAAGAATTCTGACAGAACTGATATTCAATTTACTCTACCATATCAAAATACTTATTTGTACAATAGATTAGATAGTTTGTTATCAGATTTTATTATTGATTCGGACTTAACTGAAATTAGTTTAGATAGTGTTTTTCTAAAAAATTATTTTGATATAATATTAGAAGTAATGACTAACGATGATGAATTGCCAATTTATTTTGATTTAAATAGTTTCAGATTGGATTTGGACAGCTTGGCAAAAAGTTTTAGACAGGATTCTATTACTGATTATTCAGGTTATTTTTCACGAGATAATACTATAAAATCAATAAGTAAAATACTTAATAACCATATAAAAAATTTGGATTTTTTTTGAAGATTTTGAATTATTATAGAGAATTGTTCCCTGAATTAGTTAAACTAAAAGGGATGATTTCTGAAAATGAAAGGAAATTTTTATTCCATTATGCTTCTAAAGTCTTTTCAGGACAAGGAATGATAGTAGATTTAGGTTGTTGGTTAGGAGCAACAACAGTATCAATGGCACTAGGCTTAAAAGCTGGAGGAAAGTTGCAAAAACCTGGAAAGAAAATTTATGTTTATGATCTTTTTAAATGGAACCATGTATTTAATCAGCATGTTGTAGGAACTGAACTCGAAAATCTATATAATGATGGGGATGATTTTATAGGCGAATATGAAAATAATATAAAGCAGTTCAAAAATATAATAGAAACCAGACGTGATATTATAAGTTCTGGATGGCATGGCGAAAATATTGAGTTTTTACTTATTGATGCTATGAAAACGCCAGAAGTAACAAAATCTATTCTTACGGAATTTTATCCTTTTTTAATGCCTAATGTCTCATTCGTTTATCATCAAGATTTTGATCATTATCTTACTCCCTGGGTTCATATTTTAATTTATTTGCACCGACCGTATGTAAAACATATTCATGATGTCCCGGGAGCAGGAGGAACAGTCTTTAAATGTATTAAGTTTATTCCTGATGAGGTTTTAAGTGTGGATTTTATGTCGTTAACAGAAAATGATACGGATGAGGCATTTAAATATTGTAAAAGAATAGCACACAAATCAAAATACAGTGGAATTGCAGCAGCTCATGTAATGTATTATGTGTTACAAAATAAATTTGATAAAGCATTTTATGTATGGTCGGACTATTTGTGGGAAGGGTATAAATTGAATTCTGATTTTATTGATGTTAAAAATTTGTTGGATAAAGCTAGAAATAGAAAATGATTAAGTTTTCGATAATATTGCCATGTTATAACGAATTTGAAAACCTTGCTGAAGTTTTTAATGTTTATAAAGAAGTATTAAATCCTGATGAAACAGAACTAATTGTAGTAAATAATGGTTCGACAGATAAGACGGCTGAGTTTTTAAAAAGGAATACTGATAATTATTCATTCATTAAAGTTGTCGAGATTAGTAAAAATCAAGGATACGGTTACGGAATAATGCAGGGTATTCAAAAAGCAAAAGGCAATTGGGTGGGATGGACACATGCTGATTTACAGGCAGATCCAAAGGATATTGCTAAGGCTATTGAAATTTGCAGAACAAAACCTTTAGATGATTTAATTTATGTTAAAGGTTATAGAATAGGGAGAACTCCTTTTGCTAATTTTTTCAGCACAGGAATGGAATTCTGTGTAAAACTGATACTGCATCAGGATTTAAAAGAAATTAATGCACAGCCAAATTTGTTTAATCGAGAACTTATAAATAATGCGAAAAAGTACCCTTATCATTGGGGTTTAGATTTATTTTTTTATTATTTGGCTCAAAAAAAATCTTATAAATTTGAGAGAATTTCAGTTTTATTCCCGGAAAGGAAGTTTGGCAAATCTAAATGGAATAAAGGTGTTTTTTCAAGAATTAAATTCTCACTGAAAATGCTAAAATATTGTTTTGAAATTAAAAAAGATGAAAATAATTAATCATAGAGTAAATACAGTAAGTGATTTAAAAAATATTGTTGTAGCTAATGGAGTAGAGGTAGATATTAGGGATTATAAAAACCATCTTGTTTTATCTCATGATCCTTTTATTGGTGGCGAATTGTTTGAGGAATTTCTGTCAAATTATAATCATTCGACATTAATATTAAATTCTAAAAGTGAGGGGATTGAGTTTATGGCAATTGAGCTTTTGAAAAAATATAATATAGAGGATTACTTTTTTTTAGACTGTTCTTTTGCTATGATTAACAAGTTTATCGAATACAAGATAAAAGATTTTGCAGTTAGGTTTTCTGAATTTGAGAGTTTAGGAACGGTTAGAAATTTTGTTGGATTGGCAAAATGGGTTTGGGTTGATTGTTTTAAAAAGAGTCCTATTAATAAAGAGAATTTCTTTGAATTGAAAAAACTAGGATTTTCAATATGTATTGTTTCTCCGGATTTAGTTGGCAAAGATGATGATATTAATGATTATATTAAATTCTTGGAAGCGAGTCAAATTATCCCGGATGCAGTTTGTGTGAAACAAAAAAATGAGAAATTCTGGAACGTTTGATTAATCTGTAAATATTTGTTTTTCTAATTCTTTAACGGACTTCCATATACTCCAATCCTTATTTCCCCATTCATGATAAACATGTAGTAGGCTTGGAGAGAATCTAGTTTTTAATCCATCTTTTGTATAGCCAAAATCTTTTTGCCATACAATATCGTTATTTGCATATTCCGTTATCCAGTTAAATTCTTGTGGAATTGTGGGATGATTCTCTAACCTGAATTTCCAGACTGTTAAAGCCAAAATTCCCTGATCCCGGGTTTTTGTATATGGATTTGAAAATTCTTTTATTGTTTGATTGTGCCAATAGTTAAGGAAATCTGCCGAAGAATCATCAAATAGAAATACACCACCGTTCCAATGTTGCCAATCTTTAGGGATATTTACTGCATATTCCTTTTTTAGGTATTCTGTTAGATGATTACATGACGGAGCTTTAAATTCATATTTCTTTCCTTCTTTATTTTCCCAAGTATTTTCTTCTTTATTAAATCTTATTCCTGCAGTGCCCCACAATTTTTTTTCATAATAGGGATAATCAAATAAAATTATATCGTTGTTATTGTTATACCAGCATTTAGTTTTCTTTTGAAATTTGTAATTATTAAATATGAATGATTTAATCGGTATTACATATCTCTGTAATAAATATTTTGTATTTTTGAATACATATTTTATTGGATTCCTGCGATATCTTACAAATATTGATAATAATTCTTCTGTTTGTTTTTTTATGTGTGGATCGGTAAGGTTTATTTTTCCAAAAAGCTCGGATAGCTTTGCATTAAAATTGTCTTCCTCTTTAAGATTTTCTTCAACACATTTACAATTCATAGCATGTGGTGAGAATTCATTAATAGCACAGTGATCTGTTGCAAATGAAATAGGTGCAAGAAAATGATCAAAAATGCTATCAACTTTATCAGTAATCGCAATGATATCTCCATCCAGATAGCAGTATTTATGTGTTTTAGGTAAAAACCTATTTATTGCAGTTTTAATAAAAATACTTGCCTGATGATTGTCAAATTCTTCGGGAGTATTTACCTGAATCACATTGTCGTGCATAACAGGTATTTCATTTCGTTTATTATCAGTTATTACAATGATTTCGTTTTTAGAAAAATGTCGTAAAAATTTAATCGAAAAGTTTAACTCTTCGATATGCTCTCTTCCACCACAAACTACAAAAACGAATTTATTCATAAAAATCATTTTCGAATTGATAAAATTCAAAAAAACTAAGTGCAATTATAAGGATTTCTTTCTTTTTTAAATTACGTTTTTTTAATTCATTCAGTTTTTCGTCAATGTTCATTGACTTGACATCTTTGTATTTTTGTTTAGATAGTTTAATGTTTTTGGGAAGTATTGATAGTAATTCGTTTATTATTTCTTTGTTTTGTTCTTCCCTGATTTTACTAAAAATAGAGACGAGCTCTTGTCGTTGAATCTCAATTGACTCATGCTCACGTTTTACAGTATCTTTATTCCATTTTTCTAATAATTCTAGTAAACCTTTAATTGCTTCTAAATTGTTTTTTGCATGTGGAGTAACTAGTTTATAATCTTTTATATATTTTTTATAGTTATTTATTGTTTCATTTAATTTTTCTGAAGATAGGTATTTAAGGCTTAAATGTTTAGGGTTATCAACATAATTAAAAAATACATTACAATAATTCGTGTTTGCAAAATCAATTATTTCAGTAATTTCATAACGATTCACAGTAAGAGGGCAAACTGATACTTGCATTGTTTTCAATTTGCCGTTCATATTTTGGTTGAAAATATGAAAGTTCTTAATTACAGTGTTAAAATTTCCGTTCCGTCTTATTTTTTCAAAAGACGTTTTGTTAACAGAATCTAAAGATATGGTTATCAAAAAATTTCTATTATTCAATAAATTTATTACTCTTTCATTTAATATACTGCCGTTTGTTTGCACATTAATCATGCATTTGGGATTTATTTTGTTTATAATATTCCATATATCATAATATATATTAATTAGAAAAGGCTCTCCTCCAATAAAATTAGCATATTCTATATTTTTGAGCAATGGCTGTATTTCTTCAATGAAATTAGAATTATATACCATAACAGGATTTCCTTTGTCTCTTTCGCACATAATACAATTTAAATTACATTGATGTGAAAGTTCAAAATCAATTCTCGTGATATGGTTTTTTAAATTTTGATTTTTATATCCTAATGACATAACTCCTGAATAATTGCCGGCAAGCAAATTTTCTTGACATACATTACATCCCAATATAAGATTATTTGATTTTACATAACCTTGATGTAATTTTCTTCGATTTGAATTTAGTATCTCTTCGATATTATTTCTGGGATATTTACCATAGAAAAATGAATTTTTATTAAGACAACAAGCTCCGACTTCACCGTCAGGATGGAAATATAATGAAGTATAGGGAGCACGACATAAAAGCTTATCAGAGATTATAGCGTAATATTCTGATAAAACTTCATCGGGTAAAGATGCTGATATTTTCGATTTATTTCTAATCATTTTCAGTTTTTATCCATATTTTAAACCATTTCTCCAAAACTGCTATTTTCCACAATCTCCAATGGTCTTTGTTTTCAAGATAATTATCAATAGCAGTTTTGTTTATAATTCCGTTAGAAACTAATTGAGAATTTTCTAGATTTTTACGATACCAATCAAAATCCATATAATATTTGTCAGGTCCGGTAAAACCTTGTTTTTTACGATTTATTATTTCACTTGGTAAATCTTTTTTAAGAATTTTTTGCAGTACTACTTTCTGTTTTTTCTTGTCGAAATACGTTGCTGGTTTTAAGCTAAGCATTTTATTGCAAATCTCGCTGTTTAAAAATGGTACGCGTACTTCGAGAGAGTTTGCCATGCTTGCTCTGTCAATTTTTGGAAGAACTAATTCGCCCATAAAACATTTGATATCAATAATTTGAAAACGTTTTGGAACTTCGGTACTTTCATCATAATAATGGCGATAAAATTCAGAGCAATCTTTTGGGATATATTTTTGGAGCTCAGGATTTAATAGTTCTTTTAATTCTACCATGTCGAAACTTCCCATTGCCATAGCTTTTGAATAACTATCTACATCGAAATTATTTATAGGTAAATCCCATTTCCATTTTTTCGAATCTTTAATTTGTGCTTTTGTAATATGCCATAGATATTCACGATGCCAGGTGTATCCGGCAAAAAGTTCGTCGGCACCTTCGCCCGACAAAACAGCCTTGTTATGTTGTGATGCAAGTTTTGAAACTAAATATGTCGGAATTATCGAAATATCGGCAATCGGCTCATCATAATAATACATTAAATCGTTTAAAATGTCCAAAGATGTACTGTCCAAAATCTCTGTGTGATGATGCGTATTGTATTTTTTTGCAACAATTTCTGCGTATTTGTGCTCAGAATTCTCCCAATCTTCAAATCCAATGGTATAAGTGTTAAAACCTTTTTCAAATTCCGAAAAATATTTTACTATAGATGATGAGTCGTAACCTCCACTTAAAAATGAACCAATTGGAACA
Source organism: Bacteroidota bacterium (assembly GCA_029558535.1). Classification (GTDB taxonomy): domain Bacteria; phylum Bacteroidota; class Bacteroidia; order Bacteroidales; family ML635J-15; genus Bact-19. The sequence goes on from JAKQEK010000513.1 coordinate 23,845, forward strand.
TCTGAACGAATATGTATTTTAACCGATTTGCGAAGTAATTCATCAATTTCTTTAACTAATTTTTTACAACTATATTTTTGATTTTCAACCGAAAGTTTAAAATATTCTGTTGCTGTTATTTTGAGATTTGAGTCAACTTCGATAAAATGGGCTGGTTTTATTTTAAAGATATTTTCGAATATTGTATTAGGTGAAGGTATATACCTATATATAAAATATTCGCAAATTGCAGTATAGTTTAATTCGCGATGTACTTCCGGATTTTTTACAATTGCTTTTATTTCTGACCCGAAAATAATCTGTTCGTTTTTTAAATAATAGTATAATGGCTTTATTCCGAATTTATCGCGTGCAAGAATCAGTTTTTGTTTTTTTTCGTCCCACAACCCAAATGCAAACATACCTTCTAGCATATTTATCATGTCGGTTCCCCATTCTTCGTAAGCATGCAATATAACTTCGGAGTCCGTTTGCGATTTAAAAACATGATTTTTTGTTTCCAGAATTTCGCGAAGTTCTTTGTAGTTGTATATTTCGCCATTTATCGTAAGCCAAATGCTGTTATCTTCGTTTGACAGAGGTTGGGTTGCAGCGTCACTTAAATCAAGAAAAGACAGACGGCGATGTCCTAGTGCAAATTTATCATCATATGAAAAATAGGATCCAAAGCCATCAGGACCACGATGAATAAGAGTGTCACGCATTGTAAAAAACAATTCGTGATCAATTTTCTCGTTTTTATTCCACCATCCCGTTATCCCGCACATAATAGTAGTCGTCTTTTAATTGCTTCAAATCGGCTTTGTTTGCCAAATTCAGGTGCTTTTCGTATTCTTTAAGCGATTTTTTGTAATCTTTTAATGGTTTAGAAAGCTCTTTTTTTGATTTTAAAATTAAACGATATTCGTTGCAGATGCTTTTATAAATCTCTGGTTTGTGATAATCCCATACTTTGTCTAAAAGCAAACTCTCCAGAATTTTTATATTATTAAATTTAAAATCAACAATATCATATTTCTTAGAAATTCCCTGCGGATGATCGTTGTAAACTGACCAAGTTTCGTTAAAATATTTGAATTTTGAACCTTTGATTATTTCAAGATGCAAAGCCCAACTTAACGAAAACTCCGAAGCGGAGTACTTTTTCAAAAATCCGACAATATCTTTATTCCTGAAAATTAACGAGGCAGTTGGAATAATATTTCTTTCTATAAGTGCCCATGGCATAAAGTCACTAGAATATTTATTGAATTGCGAATAAGTTTTCCATTGATCTTGAGTGCGTTTCATAAATTGAGCATCTTCGCTTTGGTTTGCCTGAACAATTTTTGCATCGTGAAAGCAGCCTGCATAATCAGGATTATTCTCTAAAAAATCGAGTTGAGTTTGAATTTTGTTTTCGTTGTACCAATAATCATCGCCATCGAGAAAACACAGATATTTTGCATTAACGTATGCCGCCAGTTTTATTGCAGATTCTAATGGCCCAATATTTTGCTTGTTAATAATTAGTTCTATTATTTCAGGATTTGTAATTGAAATATCATTTAAGATTTCTGAGGTTCCATCATATGAACAATCATCAAGAACGATAATCCTAAAACTATAGTTTGTTTTTTGACACAAAACCGATTCTAGACATTGCTTAATGAAATCCTTATGGTTGTGTGTAAGGATTGCGATGTCTAGGGTTGGGTTGGCTTTAGTCATGAAAAGACTTAGTTAGTTTTTTTTGTTAATTAAATCAACAATATCTTTAAAACAAGTTAGACTATCGAGTTCTTCATCTGTTATTTCGATATTGTAAATCTCTTCGATATCAATAATAATATCGACTATTCGAGCCGAATTTATTTTAAGGTCGGTTATTATACTTGAGTTATCGGTAAAACCATTCCAAACTTCGTTGTTGAAAGTGTATTTTTTTAGGATTTTTATTACTTGTTGTTTAATACTTTCCATAGTTAAAGATTTTTTACAAATTTACTCAAACTTTTTTAAAATCAGGCACGAATTTACATCTCCAAATCCAAAACCTGCTTTAGCAATATATTTTAGTCCTGCATTATGAATAATATTATGTGGGATTTTATTTTGGTCCCATATTTTTTTAATTTCTGGATGCAAATCTTCGCAGTTAATGCTTGGATGAACAAAATCTTCATGTAATTGTAAAACAGCAGCAATGGTTTCAACCGCTCCGGCCGCTCCTATCATGTGTCCGAGCATAGATTTTGGAGCGTTTATGTATGGAAAGTTATCTTTTAAATTGAGTGCTTTTGCCCAATTTGAAACTTCAATGCTATCTGCCATTGTCCCAGTCAGATGTCCTGAAATAAGACTAATGTCTTCTCCACTAATATTTGCTTGATTTAAAGCTTTGGTAATGCAATTAATTACTTGAAGAGAATTTGGAGAAGTCATGCTGCCTCCATTTCTTTGTCCTCCGGAGTTTATTGCTGTACCTATAATTTCTGCTAAAATATTAGCTTTTCTGGATTTTGCGTGTTCATATTCTTCAATAATTAATACTCCGGCACCTGAAGAAGGAACAAACCCGGCAGCACTATTGCTCATAGGTCGGCTTGCAGATTTGGGATTTTCATTAAATTTTCTACATAACAAACGCATCGAATCAAACCCTGCCCATGCATATGGTGAGTACGGGTCTGTACCTCCTGCAAGCATCACTTTTGCTTTTTTGCTTTGAATTCTTTCGTATGCCATTATTATTGACTCTATACTAGTTGAGCATGCTGATGAATTAGATGTTGTCTGATTAGATAAGGCAAGAATCTTTGATAATGCTGCTGCAGATCCGCTTGGCATCCAATGCTCTACGATTTGACTGCCAAGTTTTTTTACGTTGCCGTTGCAAATAAGAGGATACATTTTACGGACAAAAATCTCTGTTCCTGTATAGCAAGAACCAATAATCGCTCCAGTATTATTGTTAGTTAATACTGAATTATTGCTTGGAATTTTAAAACCAGCTGAACTCCATGCTTCTATTCCTGCTAAAACTGCATATTTTATTGCAGTATCTGCTTCTGCTAACTCATTATTATTGATAATATTTATAAATGGAGAAGAAGAAATTTCGGGAATTCCACCAACTTGACATGCAAAATTTAAATTGGCAAGTTCGTCAATGAACTTAATCCCTGAATGTCCTTGAAAAAGTGCATTTTTAAAACTGTTTATTCCAGTTCCTATAGGAGATACAATCCCAATACCGGTTATTACAACCCTATTTTTCATTGCACTTTTTTAAGATTATACATGCATTTACATCTCCAAATCCGAAATTGGCTTTTGCAATGTAATTAATTTCAATATTATCAATTCTCTTAAATGCAATCTTATCTTTTGATATTGTCTTTTCAATTTCTGGATGTATATCTTCGCAATTTACAGAAGCATGTATAAAATTATTATTCATTTGTAAAATGCTTGCAATTGTTTCAACAGCTCCACAAGCTCCAATGCTATGACCGATAAGAGATTTAGTTGAGTTTATGTGCGGGAAGTCCTTTGCAGAGCAGTTTAGAACTTCTTTCCAAACTTTTATTTCAAATGGGTCTGCTTTTGTCCCAGTAAGATGTCCCGAAATGAAATCAATTTTAGAAGGGACAATATTGGCTGATTTAATTGCAGAACTTAAGCAGTTTTTTAATTCTCGATAATTTGAAGCAGTCATGCTTCCCCCATTTTTCTGTCCTCCGCAGTTTACATTTTCGCCAACTATTTCAGCAAGTATGGGTGCTTTCCTTTTAATCGCATGTTCATATTCTTCAATTATCAATATGCCACTTGCTTCTGCAGGAACAAAACCTCTGGCAGATTCACTCATTGGTCGACTACCCTTTTCTGGGACATCGTTGTGTTTAGGATTGATAATTTTCATTGCATCCATTGTAGCCCAATAATACTTTGAATAAGGCTCAACTCCCCCAGCAATTATCAATTTACTTTCACCTCTTTTAATGCGATTATATGATTCTGCGATTGCTTCTGTAGAACTCGCACAAGCTAAAGAGCTTGAAATAACTCTATTAGTTGTTCCTAAAATTCCTGATAACATTGATGCCGGACTGGAATTTATTATTTGTTCAAAAGCATAGCTTCCAAGTCTAACATGTTGTGATTTATTGGTTAAAGGTATGATCTTTTCGCCCCATAAATCAGCAGGCCCGATAGTCGAGCCAATAATTATTGCCGGATTCAGTTTTAAAAATAAGTCTGTGTCAATTTTTAGATTAGCGCTCTCAATAGCTTCAATAGTGGCTTGCACTAATAATAACGTGCTTCTGCTAATAATTGGGATATCTAGAACGGGAAACCTTTGTTTCAAAAGCAGTTCATCAATCTTACAAATTCCTCCAATTTGACAACGGAAATTTGATTCGGTAAGTTCTTCAACTTTTTTTATTCCAGATATTGATTTTACAAGCGAATTAAGGAATTCTTTAATACCTATCCCGTTTGGTGATACAACACCCATACCAGTTATTACAGCTCTCTTATCCATTTATAGAATCCTTTTTTAGTAATAATTGAGCTGTCAGTGTAGAACACAATTCTTTTTTTGAATTGTATAACTCAACTTTTGATTTTAAAATTCCTTTTCTTAAGTATATCTTTTCGCCCTTAACGGTTAACTTGTCTTCAATTTTTACTTCTTGAAAAAAATTAGCTTCTACATAGGTTAACAAAGGGTGATAAATAGTTTCTTTCTCGTAAAGTTTTTCAAGATATACTAAATGACAAACAAGTCCTATTTGACCCATCATTTCGACAAGTATTACACCAGGCGTAACTTGAATGTGTTTAAAATGCGCATCAACAAAAAATTCGTTTTTTTTGAAAGTATAATGCCCACATATTGTTGAATTATTTACTTCAGTTAAATCATCTACAAATAAGAATGATTCCAAATATGGTAATGAATTAATTATTTTTATTGGAATACTACTTTTCATATTTCCCAAAATTAAAAATTTTTTTATCTTTGAAAGAAAAAATGTTAAATAAGTTTAATACACTTTATTTTGAAACTACGAGGAATTGTAACTTGTCATGTAAGTACTGTTCAACAGGCTCGAGTAGTACAAAGCATTTTATAGATTTGCCATATCAGGTAATTATTGAAAAGATTTTAAATCCTGCTTATGAATTAGGAACGAGACTAATTGAATTTTCGGGAGGTGAATTTTTAACGCGAGCAGATTCGATGGAATTATTATCGTATGCTAATAATAAAGGTTATGCAATTGCAATGGCCTCTAATGGACTATTGCTAAATGATGATACTTTGAAACGGATTAAAGATATTGTCGGAAATAATATAATAATTTCTCTTGGGATTAATTCTTTTGATAGTGATAACAAAGAAACAAGAAATATTGATTTTGAATACGCATTGAAGATTTATGAAAAACTTGAAAAATATGGATATCGTGTTAACATAAGTGTAACAATAGGAGAATTTAATAAAAAATGTTTTACAGAAACTATTGATAGAATTAAGAAATTGAAACTCCCTTATAATCGGATACCATTTGTTCCAAGAAGTTGCAATGCACATAATCTAATGATAGATAAAGAATCTCTTAGAGATTATTTTCATCCTGTTTTACGAAAATATTTTAATGGACAGGTAAGTTATGCTCCTTATTTTTTACCTCAGGATATTTATGAATCTGTTTCGGGCCAGGATTTAAATAAGGATCAAGTTCCAATTAATCCAAATGTTGGTTGTTGGGTTGGGGCTTATTATGCTATAAATGCCGAGGGAGGTGTTTCACCGTGTCCGATGTTTTTAGATCATGTGATTGCGGGTAATGTGCTTGATACGCATCTATATGATATTTTATATAAGTCAGAAATGTTTCAAAAAATAACTGATCGTAAGAATTTAGAAGGTAAGTGTGGAAAATGTAAATATAAATTTACTTGTGGTGGTTGTCGAGTTATGGCTTATTATTATACCGGAAATATTTATGCGGAAGATCCAACCTGTTTTATTGATGATTTAACGGAAGATGAATTAATTAAGGCAGAAGAAGAAACTATTATTAGTTTCAAAAACTATGTGCGAATGGCTAAATTTGGCAATTTATATACAAATAAATAGGTTTATCTCTCTGTCTGTCTATCAAATTTTTGATTTACGAGTGTAATGTATTTATTTATTTCGATAAAATTTGTTTCAAGATATGAAGCGAAAATATTAAATTTCTTTTCGTCAGATACATTTCTACCTGCATTGTATACAATTTCTGTAAAATATTTCATTGAAGTATTATCTATTATATCTAGTTCAAGCGATTGTGATTTTAGCAAGCTACCAATAAAATTAAAATTACATAAATAATCAAAAGATTTTATATTTTCAATAAGAGATGAAAAGTTATGATAGCCAGGAAGAGCGCATGTTGATATTAATATTGTTTTAATTTGCCTATTTTGAAGGTTGTTATGCCCGTAAATATGATTAGGATGTTCAATGAAGTCTGGTTTTATTGTTCCAAATAGCCTTTCAGCAAAAGTTCTGAACAAATGAGTTCCATTTCCAACCCAAATAGGACTCGCAAAAACAATTAGGTCTGAGGTGATAATATTTTTTATTTGTTTAGAGAAATCGTCGTTAATTATGCAATTGCCAGGATCAATGAACCAACAATGACTGCATCCTTGACAGTTCTTTATTTCCCAGTCTGTTAAGTGATATAATTCTATTTTATTATCTTTAGATTTCTGTAATCCTTTAATAAATGGATAAAAAACCTTTGATGTCCTACCGGTTTTGCGGAGACTAAAATTTAGAACACTAATTTTCATTTTGTCAATTTGGATTAGTTTGCCTAAATCTCGAAACAAATTTAGTGAGATCGTTTCTTCTTAGTTCATTTATAATAGCTTCGATATTTAATTTCATCAGATTGTTCAATGCAACATTCAAATCCTTATCATTTTCAATAGAATTAATGACTATGTCAAGTCTATTTAATAAGTAATTAATTTCAATTTCCTTATGATTTTGTATCAGACTCTTTTTAATATTTTCTTTTATTAAATATTTGAGTTCTCTATTTGATTCATATCTCAATTCATTAGTATTATTCATTAAAAACATAACTTTTAATATTATTTCGTTCAATCTTCTATTGTTTTGAATATTAACACTTGTTTTAATATTACTAATACATAGCTTAAGATTTTCATTTATATTATTTAATTCTTCGATAGTACAATTATTAATCGAAGCAAAAGTTGGCATCTCTACAATTTTAGGAATAATATTTATGTTTTTATCATTGAAATATTTGTAAAGATATGATAAATCGATATAATTTAGTGGGGTAACTAGACATTTAATATTGAAATCCTGTTTTCTCTCTTTGCAATAATTATTAAAAAATTCAATGTTCTCGAGAGTCTTTTCCATTATTGCATTTTTTCTTATTCTCTCATAGTTTTCTTTATTGAGTGAATCGATAGATATTGCGAAATTGAAATTTAATTTATTTATATATTCTTTCACTCTATCATTAAGTACTGTTCCGTTAGTTGAAACATATATTTGTAAATCAGGATTTAGGATTTTTATTCTGTCCCATATTTTGTAATAAATATCAAATAAAAATGGTTCTCCACCCGTGAAAGCTGCGTGTTTAAGATATGGGATGTAATTGTCTAATTGTTTTACAAATTCGTCATCATAAGGGCTAATATATGGTTCTCCTTTTTCTCTATTTTTTCTTATTTGGGATGAGTATTCGCCAGAACACATTACACATTCTAGATTGCAGATATTATCAAGTTGAAACTCCATTGATACTGGAATTTTTTTCTTGCTGGGAATAATATAATCGTATTTGTTTATTCCGGCAGAGTGCTCTAACCCCATATTCAAAGTTTCTTTGCATGCAAAACATCCCTTGTTAAATTTCGCTTGTCGGATAGATTTTACTAGTTCTTTTCTTTTTTTTCCATTCCAAACTTCTGAAATATTATTTGTTGGATAAATACCTAAAATATTTCCACGGTTGTAATGGCATGTTAGAATTTCACCCGATGGTTGAAATAACAGTGAGTATTCAGCAGCTTTACAATAGTATTTAGGGCTTGAAAAAAACATTAAATAAATTTAACGCAATTTACGATTTTATTTTGTACTAATAGTTGCAAATTTAATAAATTCAAATTTTGAATTTTATTGTTAATTTTGTGTAAATATAACATCTAAATGTTTGACTCTAAAAAATCAAGGCTGAAAAAGAAGTACAATTTGTTACGAGAAAAACGTAATCATAATTACTTTTGCAATGCTCCTTTTACCGCTTTACGATTTCACCGGAATGGAGGAGTACAGATTTGTTGCCATCACATTGATTATCAGTTTCTTGAAAACAAAACTCTTCATGAAATATGGTTTGGCAAAGAGCTGGAATCAATGAGAAAGCAAATGAGAAATTTTGATATTCCTAAATCGTGTAATTTTTGTTCATCAGCATTTTATTCGGAAAACTTTTCAAATGTCAATGCGCTTTCTTTCGATTTTTTGGAGCAAGCACAAAATGGTTATCCGGCTTTAATGGACTTTTCGCTTGAAAATACTTGCAATCTCTCATGTATAATGTGTGATGCAAGTTTGTCTTCAAGTATTCAAAAGGAGAAAAATATTTATCCCCTTGATAAAAACTTTCATTATGACGATGGATTTATTTCTCAGTTAGAGGAATTTTTGCCAAATTTAAAAGTAGCTGTTTTTACGGGAGGAGAGCCTTTTTTGATTAAATCATATTTTCCAATTTGGAAGAAGATGATTGAGATTAATCCGAAAATTACAATTAATGTTACGACTAATGGAACAGTTTATAATTCAGTGATAGAAGATATTTTGTTACGAGGTCGGTTCAATATAACAGTTTCTGTGGATAGTTTTGAAGCAGCAAATTATAATTGCATTAGAAAAGGTGCAGATTTTAATAAGACCATGGCTAATGTATATAAATTTGCGGAATATTGTAAAAATAGAGGAAGTATTTTTACAATTACCGCATGTCCGATGCAAATGAATAGTTCAGATATTCCAGGAATTGTCTCAAAATGTAATTCCGAGGATTGGGATATCTCATTTAATACTGTTATTAAGCCATGGAATCAAGCATTATGGTCTCTTAAATCGGAGGAATTGGAAGATGTAATAAATTATTACAAAAATTATAATTTTGAATCGACAACCTCTCAATTAGCTTCTGGAAATATCAAAAAGTTCAGTTCACTTATTGATTTATTGCAAATCTGGTTGGACAAAACTAAAAATTTTGAAGTTAATATAAAATCCGAAATTAGTATTAATGATTTAAGAAAAGAAATCTTTAATATTTTTATTGCAAAGTTGTCAGAAACTGAGGTTAAAAATAATAGATTACTTGTTCAGGAAAAAGTGAAATTAGTCGTATTAAAAATACCGGATATGTTAATTTCAGAGGCTTTGTTAAATTATGCCGACAAAATGAGTAAAGAAATGATAAAAAATGAATTTGAACAGAACGATATTGATACAATAATAGATCATATGTGTATAATCGCATTTAATATTTAGTAATTTGTTTGGAAACGATCTTATATTGCCGAAAAAGCTGGTTAAAGAGTATAATAAAACTAGACCCGAATTTAATCGCAGTCTTCCTATTTGTCTCGCCCCTTATAAAAGCCTCAGATTTTTACCTGATGGAAATATTACAGTTTGCTGTCATAATAATTCTTGGTCATTGGGGGTTTTTCCACAAATGTCAATTTTGGATGCATGGCATTCAGGAGAACTTATAAAGATTAGAAAAAGGATTTCAAAAGCGGATTTTTCATATGGATGTTATGAATGTTTGCCAGCATATTTAAACAAAAACTTTTCATCTGTTAATCCAAAACTTTATGAAAACTTTGAAACTCATAACGATTTCCCAATTATATTGGATTTTAAAATAGCCACTGAATGCAATCTGGAGTGTGTCATGTGTTCGGAATATTCATCATCTTCTATTCAAAAATCTTGTAATTCCGAGAATTTAAAAGCCACAATATTTGGTAAAGATTTTGTAAATCAAGTGTCCGAGATTATTCCTTATTTAAAGGAAGCCAAATTCAGTGGGGGAGAACCGTTTCTTAATAATATTTATTATGAAATTTGGGATCTTCTAATTGAAAGAAATCCTAAATGTAAAATATCTGTTCAAACAAACGGAACGATTTTAAATCAGAAAATAATAACTCTGCTTGAGTCTGGAAATTTCCACATCAATGTTTCTGTCGATTCAGCAAATCCAAAAGTTTATCAAGAAATCAGGCGAAACGGTGATTACAACAAACTACTGGAAAATTTGAAGTATTTTGCTACATATAGTAAGAAAAAAAATGTTTTGTTAGGGATTACATCTTGCAATATGAGAGATAATGTATATGAACTTCCAGGAGTCTTGAAATTGGCAAATGTATTAAATGCAAAACTGTGGTATAGCGATGTCTATTTCCCTTTGGTTAATTCTTTATGGGTACTAAATAGTTTCGAATTGACTAGATTTGTTGATTTTCTGGAAAGCCAATCTTTTGAAAGTGGAAATGATTTATACAATCATAATATAAATGTTTATAAAGATATGATAAGCAGAATCAAAAACTTTGTAATACAAGCCAAAAGGAGAGAAGAAAAATCACAGTATGTAAGTGTTGAAAAATTAATTAACGATTTGAAGAAAGTCTTCAATCGTAATATAAAATCAAATGAGGAATTGTGGAGCAGAATCGAGTTCGTACTTAAGAATATAGGTGCACACAAAATGATTGATCTTGCTAAAGAAATTAAAAAATATTATAAGGTAGATTTCGTTTATACACAACTTAATCTAATGAGTGATGAGCAATTAAGAAGTAATTTTGAATGTTTGAAAATAGGAGTTGAGTAGAAATTATTTACTTTTAAACCCATAATTATAGTTTGATGTAAGGTGCCTGATTCCTACATCTGATAAAATAGATTCAGAGTTTATATTGTGTTTATATTTGATTTTTCTAATTCTGTTTTTTGTTATTTCATATTCCCACATCAAGTTAGTACACCTACATCGAAATCTTAATTTTATTAACGGGCTGAAAAATTTGTTTATTATCTTTAGGTCATTGCCTAATTCTTCAGGCAGGCTTTTGTAAAAGTCCTTTCTGTCAAAAATAAAATAAAAGCTTTCAAATTTTTTAAGTTTATGTCTCTTTTTTACGCTTGTCCATTTATTATTGTTGAGAAGGTCTTCAGAAAAATCTTTTATTGAGTCATAAATTTCTTTGTATATTTCACTTCCCGGAATAGGTTGCAAGACAGTGCAGTAAATACTCAAATTTGGATACAATAGTTTTAATTTCATTAAAAACCTCAGAGTTTTATTAAAATCCCTACCATTATTATAAGGGAAACTAATAATGCTAGTAACAGAAACTGTAATATTGGACTTAATAAGTTTTTTTATCTGTTCAATACTCTCGGTTTTCGTTGTTTTTGATTTTGTTACTTTCTCTAAAATATAATCGTCTCCAGATTCAACGCCAATTGAAATGTTATTACATCCGGAATTATGTAAAGCTATTAAATCATTCTCTGTAAAATTCTTTAGAATGTTTACACTTGTTTGCGCACTCCAGATAAATCGAATGTTTTTCTCCTCAAGTGTTTTCAATAATCCATGAATGAAAGATTTATTTACTAAAAAATTGTCATCTCTGAAGTGGATAATTTTAATTTCCTGATATTTATCGAAAATGTACTCAAAATGTGCCAAGATATTTTCAATGCTATTGTGATTCCAATGTTGGCAATAAATATTGGGCACCGAACAGAAACTGCAAGAGTTAACACAACCATTAGATGCAATATAATCTAGCGTTTGGTTGTGAATATATGGTTTTAAATCAATTTTATTAAAATCAAAGTTGCCATAATCTTTAAAAGAGTTGTAATACTTATCGTCTTCGTTTTTATTTATTTGACCATTTTCTTTGTATACCAATGATGGTATTAAATTAAATGATTGTTTGTTTCTAAGACTTTCAATAAATGCGTTGATTTTATTGTCAGAAATTCCTGTTAGAACGAAGTTGTTATAATTTTTTTCAATAATTTTATCTGTTAGGATAGATGCTGCAAGTCCTGTCCATAAAGTCCAAGCATCGGAATTTCTTTTTGTATATTCTGCAATTTTAAGCCCATCAGTATATTGACGGCTTATTGTAATGGACGTATATTTGATTAAGGTTGAGATAATTACCAGTAGTAGATTGTCTTTGTTTTGGTCAATAATTTCTTTAACATTATCAGTTCTTGAATCTGCTAAAATAATTTCAACACCTGAATTTTGTAAAGCTTTAACTTGAAAAAGCACTTCATAAGGAGGTGTAAAATTGTACCCTCCTGTATCAGGGAAATAAATCAGAACTTTATCTATTGACTTAGAATGTTTCACAATCTTTGATATCTCTATTTACAGTGCTGCCGGGAGTAATGAAGGTGTTTTTTCCTAAACTCATATTTGGCATAACAATGCTACCTGCACCGATGTATGAATAATCACCAATTTTACAAGGTCCAATAATTGAACATAAAGGACTAATGTTTACAAAATCACCAATTTCTGCTTTGTGTCCTATTACTGAATTTGCATGAATAAAACATGATTTGCCTATAGAGACATCATAAGAAATGCATACTCCTGGTTGAATAATAGTTCCGTTTTGTGGAATAAAACTCAAAAGATTTGCCGATTTAGATATTAAATTTTTTGGAACTGCATTTGATTCGATTAATAAGTTAAATAATTTTTCACGCTTTCGTGGTTGACCAATGGCAACGCAGAAATAGGGATTTTCTTTAAGTATTTTTTCTAAAACTTCAATGTTTGTAATAACAGTGTATTTGTTCCAAATTTTATCGCCAATATAGTTTTGGTCAAAGAATACAAAATCTTCATCTGAGTCTTGCATCAGCATTCCCGACGATTCTTTTCCAGCCGAACCGGCACCTACAATTATCATATTTTGTAAAAATTTATAATACAATCACAAATATAGTCAATTTCTTTGTTTTTTAAGCCGGGATATATAGGTAAACTAAGTACTTTCTTTTTAATCTCCTTACTCGCAGATAGGTCGTGAGTTATATGTCTGAAATCTCTTAAAAGTTTTTGTTCATGCAGAAGAGGGGTATAATGAATACGCGTTTCTATTCCGTTTTTATTCAAATGGTGCTTAAGTTCGTCTCTTTTTTCTGCAATTATTACAAACTTGTGATATGTTGAAATACAATTGGATTTTGATTTTACGAACTGTATTTCAGGTATTCGATTTAATTTGTGAATGTATTTTTTTGCAATATCTCTTATACCTGTAATTATTTCATCAAGATGGTTTAACTGTAGATTAATTAATGCAGCATTGACTTCAGAAATTTTACTATTATATCCCAGCAAGTCAAATTCACCTTGCTCATTTCGTCCATGGTGTATAAGCTTTTGAAGTTTGTGATAGTATGTATCATTGTTAGTTAGTACTGCACCTCCCGTTCCATAGGCAGAAACTATTTTTGTCGGATCAAAGCTTAAACAACTAATGTCTCCCTGAGATGCACATGGTATATCATTAAGTTTTGAACCTATTGATTGGGCAGAATCTTCAATTATAAAAATGTTTGAATTTGCGCATATTTCTTTTAATTTGCTTAAATCTGTGATATTGCCAAATAATTGAACAAAAATTATCGCTTTTGTTTTTTTAGTTATAATATTAGTAACAATGTCTAAATTCATATCTAATGAATCAGGTTTTATATCAACAAAAACAGGGATTGCACCACACATTAATATAGGGCTTAAACTTGCGATATATGAAAATGAAGGTAAAATGACTTCATCTCCAGCTTTTATCCCAACTGTTTTAAGTGCAAAGAAAATAGCATCTGTGCATGAAGCTGTGGTAAGTGCAAATTTGCGATTACATAAAGTGCAAAGGTTTTGTTCTAAGATTTCGGTATTTTTGTCCCTTATATATTTACCTGATTGTAGTGTTTTAGTGATTAACTCATTAGCTTCTAGCTCATGTAAATTATAAAAACTATTAAATTTGTTAAAATTTATTCTTTTCATTATTTTCTTGACCAAATATTATATTTAAAAATGCAATAAAGTGTTCTAATTGCATCACTAAATTTTATTTTTTTTCCTTCATTATACGTTCTTCCATAATAAGATATTCCAACTTCAACAAATCTCACATTTTTAATTCTGCTAAGCTTTGCAGTTATTTCCGGTTCAAATCCGAAACGATTCTCTTTTAAAGCTATTAATTCCAATAATTCTGTTTTAAATGACTTATAACATGTTTCGATATCAGATAGATTCAAACCTGTGAGAATATTTGAAAATGTTGTAAAGAATCTGTTAGCAATAAAATGAGTGTAATACAATACTCTTTTTGGTTCTGATCCTTGAAATCTCGAGCCATATACAACATCTGCCTTGTCTTTTAAAATTGGGTCAATAAGTTTAAAATATTCTGAAGGACTATACTCAAGATCGGCATCCTGTATTATTATTATGCCGGAATGACAATGAGAGAACCCTTTCCTAAGGCAAAATCCTTTTCCGAGATTTTTTTCATTTCGCTCAATAATTATATCTTGACTTCGAAATGTATTCATTGCTCTCTTAATTTCATTTGCAGTATCGTCTGTAGAGCAATCGTCAACAATAATGATTTTGAAGTCATTATCCAATGTCTTTATTGTTTCTGTTATGCTTTTTATAACTTGAAAAATAGTTGATTCTTCATTGTATACAGGAATGATAATATTTATTTGTGTTTTAGTCAGAATGTTGAATTTATTGTTTAATGCGAAATTAACATTATTTTATTATATCTCGAATTATTTAGAGTATCTTCCTAACCGATGGATAAATTTTTGTATTGATATATTTACTACAATTACTATCGAAATAAAAGTGTAGGAAACTATTAAATACAGTGGAAATATGTAATATAAAGAGTAGCGACCTAATGCAAAAGTTACAACAGTAAAACATACCAAACTCAATATTAAAAACGTAAACTCAATCGGGAGTTTAATTTCTTTTATAATCTTTCTTGAAAATGATAGTATGCAAAGTGTTATAATTGTAGCAATATTTGCAACTGTTGGATTAACAAAACTTAACAATATTATTAGAAGCATTAGAGCCATAAAAATCCCATATTTTCTTGGTTTGAAATTTAATAGATTAATAATTATAAAAAGTGAGATAAAAAGAGGTAATATTTTGAAAACAAACAACTCTGAAAAAATCTTTTTAAGTTTAGAATAAGATACAGTAAAGATTTTGTTAGGATATTTTGAATAAAATTTAATAACTGATGTGATGAAGGACTTATTGTTAATATTGTCTGACTGGTAAAAACTTGATTTATATATTCTCCACTCAGGGTGCATTCCTCCATCCGTAACATATTCGTTATGCATATCCAAACCTGTATTAATAGGTATGATTGAAATTATAAAAAAATAATCAGGTAATTCTGAATTCATCTTTAACAAAGCGAGCCTTATAGTTTTTAATGAGTAATTGTCACAATTCCTAATATCTATTGCTTGTGTTTTTTCAATCACAGGACTTAATACTTCATTAAATGAATTAATGTCTGACCCATCTAGTGGGTATAAAAATTCATAAATATATCTTCCGTAATCACAATTCGTCATTTTTTTGTTAATTGCACAATAATCAATACCATTTTCAATGTCTTTTAACAAAAGTCGTGATTCATATTTGTTTTTCTTGTGTTGTACTATAGCATAAATATTGTAAGGAGCCCAAATCAGAACAAAAGTGGTAAAAAGTACTATACCTTTTTTTATAATCGAATAATCCTTGTGGATTATAATTTTAATTAATAAATCAGAGAATAAAAAGATTACAAAAAACATCAGACTGCTCTTAATTAAGAAACTGAAACCTAATAAAACCCCTAATAAAATCGCATTGAGATATTTAAAATCTTTTCTAAACCTAATATATTGAAATAATATTAAAATATTTATTGAAATCGTTGCTACATCAGGAGTAAGATATAATATTGTTTTAATTGTAAGAAGTAACATAAATGGCATAGAAATTAAACCTGCCCAAAGTCCTTTTAAATTCCAAATTTCATAGCCAATAAGTGGTAAAAAACTTAATGAGGCTATCAAGAGGAATAATTGAAAGTATTTAATGTATAATGGGGAATTGTCGAAAATCTTATAAATTGTGCCAACAAAATAGGGATAAGCCGGAAATCTATGTAAACACTGAATGCCTGACAAATAATGTAACTTGTTTCTCGCCTCGCTATTTCGTACAGGTGATTTATTTTTGTCAAAATTCAATTTGTAATTTATTGAGCTATCAAGTATCCCATTTATATTATGCTTGTTTTTTTGTGCAAAATTTACCGAAATTGTTTGATAATCTATTTGATCAACATTTAATTCAATATGGACTAAATCGTCCATTTTTTGAACTACCTGATTAATTATATTTATTTGTGAATTCCAAAAAGCAAATGTGCATATAGATAGAAAAAACAGACTGAGTATATAGATTCTTAATTTAGAATTAATTAGATTTCTAATGGGGTTATCAAACTCTGTTTTTAAATATTTATTAATAATTATTGTTATTGCAATTAAAAAAACGATCAATATTATTGTACAGATGATTATAACTGTTTTATTGGTTGATAACAATTTAAATAGGTCAAAGAGTTTTCTTGATTTATTATATTTGGGGAGCTTATTAAAATTATAAATCAAAGTTTCATTTGGTTGAATTGTAATAATATCAGATATTACCGTATCGTTAGACAATAATATTTTTACATTAATCACATCATCATAAGAACTTTTAAATGAGATTGAACTGTAGAATCTTGGATAAGAATGATCAAAATAATCATTTTTATTTGGACTTTCGATAATGTTGTAAAAGGGTGTTAACCCTGTAACGTTAAGGGATTTGATTTTAGTTGTATCATTCATGTTTACAACTAAAACACTTCCATAATAATTAGCTTTACTTAAATAATAAAATGTAGTAATGAGAGCTAGTAGAGGAAATATAAAATATACTATTACTAATAATTTCAACAGTTTATATTTTATATTATTTTTTTTCTCTATCACAATAACAATTATATATATTTATGTTAACAAAAATAGATAATATTTTTTTAAGCACGTTTATTAAAGCAATCTTTTATAGAGCATTCATTCTTAGTAGAAATAAGATTAGTGTATTTTTAATCAAGAATCTAGTTATTATTTTGATTTTATGATATAAACAGTATTTAATTGAAAAAATATTATTTTTGTAATAAAAAAGGATGTCATATTATTTCAGGCAATGGCCGGGCAGCGTATTATCCCGTTTTATTAGAATGTTACACATTTTATTTTTGGAAACAAAGAGGTCTCTGTTAGGCACAAAGTATATTGCAGAATTTGATATCACTAATGATTGTAATTTAAGATGTAAGCATTGTTATCACTTTAGGTTTGATAAAAATCCTAAGCATGATGAGATTAGTGTAAATCAGTGGAGGAATAAATTTAAAGAGCTTAGAAAGCAAGGTGTGCGTAGAATATTATTGATTGGTGGTGAACCAACTTTAAGAATGGATATAATTGAAGAAGCATCAAAACACTTTAAATATATTGATATTTGTTCAAATGGTACAATAAAAATAGATGAAAGGCTAAAGAAATTAAAAATATTTATTTCAATTGATGGGACAAAAGAACATAATGATAGTATCAGAGGTGCAGGGACATTTGATAAAGTGCTTCAGAATTATCGAGGCGATAAAAGGGTGGTTTTAAGTATGACAATTACTCAAGCAAATTGGCAATATCTTGAATATGTTGTAAAATTATCAATAGAAAATGGGAACCTTGGTGTTTCTTGTGATGTATATACCCCATCACCGCATATTAGAGAAAAAGATATTCTATATGTTACACCAGATGTTCGAAAAAAGGTAATCAATGAATTTAGGCATATAAAAAAAGAATATCCGTCATATTTTTTGATGAGTAATAGTGCAATCAAATGGTTTGAGTTCCCTGATCACAAGACACATGCTTGCTATTGGAATCAGGCAGTATTACATTTTGACGCAGAAATGAACAAAAGAATTAGTTGTAAGGATCTTGATTGTTGTAATTGTGGACATTTTGCTCAAGCAAATTTGAGCCCTTTAAATTTTTTAATAAAAAAGCGTTACTGACATTAAGTGACTATAATTATTTTTCATGTCTTTGTAAACAAAATGTAATAATTCTTATAATAGCTTCTTTGATATTGAATAATGCAACTTTGTTAGTCAGTTTTTTCAAATGTTTGAGAATTATTGCTGGATGAAAGTAGAATGATACCCAAAATTTCCTAAAATATTTATATATTTGTTTTTCTGAGAAATTATTTAATTCTACAATTGCACTTGCACCTGTATATTTTGACCAATCATAAGTTTTGATTCGGTTTTGATTTTTTGCCCATTTGAAGAAAGGTGTTCCGGGACCGGGCGTGGCTATAAGTACATTTATAAAATCAGGTTTAAGTTTTAAAATCATTTTTATTGACGACTCACATGCTTTAGTACTATCACCAATATTACCAACCATCATCGACAACCTTACAGAAATACCGAATTCTTGTGTCATTTTTATAATACTGATAGACTGTTCAGATGTGATGTTTTTTTTAATTGTTTTTAAAACGTTATCGTCAAAGCTTTCTATTCCGTACATAATTTGATGACATCCAGATTCTTTCATTATTTTCAATAATTCTCTGTCTATAGTATCAACTCTGGAATAGCAATGCCAAGTAATATTTGTTTTGTTGGTTATAAGTAAATTGCAAAATTCAATAACTGAATTTTTATATGCTGTAAAGGTATCATCAACAAAGACAAAGTCAATTATTCCAAAATTGGTTTTCAAGTAGTTAATTTCTTCAAATATTTTTTGAGGGGATTTTTGAAATCCTCCATTACCAATAGTCTTTGTGCAGAAGAAACAATTATTATTACACCCTCTGGAAAAACTTACAATAAATGATGGTAAACGTATAAACGATCCTATTGGAGGACGATATTTTTTTATTTCTAATAAATCATACGCTGGCATCGGCAATTTGTCCAGATTTGTTATTCTTTCTCTCGGTAGTGTTTGTACAATATTTCCTTTTTTGTTTAAATACGCAATACCTTTTATTGTTTCGAGAGGTTTTTGCGATAAAATTTCTTCTAGAGTTATTTCACCTTCATTCATTACCACAATATCAACTTCTGATTGCAGTATAACTTCTTCTGGTAGAAATGTCGCGTGAGGACCTCCTGCCAAAATTGTACAGTTGGGAATTATTTGTCTAACAATTTTTGAAAGATCATAACATTGATGTGCAGTTGGAGTACAGACATAAAAACCAACATATATACTTTTATGTTTTTTTTCTGCATAAATTGAATGTAAAATTTTATTAAAAGCTTCAGGAGTTTCTGCTTGAACACCGCAATCGAGTATTGCGGTGTCAAAACCTTTTTCCCTAATCCAACCTGATAACATAGCTAGATTTAATGGCGGATCTTTCTGTCTAACCATCATTAGAAGGTTTTTCTTACCAGGGTTGAATACGGGTGAAACTAATAAACAGAATATGTTGTTTAGGTCGTTCATTATTGTTTTTTTTTCCAGCTCCAAAATACGGGTACAAAACTAAATAAGCCAAGTATATAAATTTTAAATCCTTTATAGGTTGATAAAGAAAACAATTTTCTCAATAAAAAACGATAATTAAAATAAAAACAGTAATATGTTTTGTAATAATATTTTTTTAACTCCTTTTCTGTTAGTGTTTCATGTTTAGAAACCATGTAGTTTCCATCATATTTTGACCAGTCTTTAGTAAGAATGAGATTTTCTTTTAAATTATCTCTAAACAATTGAGAACCTGGTAAAGGGGTTGTGATTGTAACTTGTAATAAATCAGGTTGTAGTTTTTGCAACATTTTAATATTATGATTAATTGTACTTTTTGTGTCTGAAGGATTTCCAATCATAATTGCAACTCTCACAACAATATTAGACTTTTTAGTCCAAATAATAGCATCAATGTTGTTTTTTGTATTAGTTCTTTTGTTTATTGAAGTAAGCACCTCATCATTGAAACTCTCTATTCCATACAGTACTTGTATACAACCAGCCTGTTTCATTTTTGATAATAAGTCAGGAGTTACACAATCTGCTCTTGAAGAACAAGTCCAAGTAATATTTATATTTTGTGTAATTATTTTATGGCAGAACTCATTAATTAGTTTTTTATTTGAAGTAAACGTGTCATCGTAGAACAAGAAATGCTGGATGTTAAAGTTGTTTTTCAAATATAATATTTCATTTAATAAGTACTCCGGAGTTTTAAATGAAACGCCAGGTGCAAAACATTTGCTACAAAATGTACAATTTCCAATGCAACCTCTTGAGGCGAGAATTAATGACGAAGGCACAACTTTTTTTAATCCAACAAATTGTCCTATAAATGGCTTTGAGAGCCCCATAGGAACAAGGTCATAAGCAGGTATTGGTAAATCATCAAGCTTTTTAATTCTTGGAGCATTTTGATTGTGTATTATCTCTTTATTTCTTGTGTAGGATATCCCTTTTATTTCTTCAAGGGGTTTGTTTTGTAATATAGCCAATAACTGTGTTTCCCCTTCACCACGTACCACTATTGAAGCATTAATATCATTTAATGATTCTTCTGGAAGGGCAGATGGATGAGCACCTCCAACTATAATTCTTGTTTCTGATAACTCATGTATTAGATTTTCAATTATTTCTTTTGTATCATAATATGTAAGAGTAGTTATTGAGAAGCCAATATTTGGTATTTGGTGATGTTTAAATAATTCCTTAATCCGAATGATTATTTCTGAATTACTTAAAGCTTCAAGCGTTCCATCAATAATATATGGGGTAAATCCATGCTCTCGAATATAGGATGCTAAAGACAAAATACCTATTGATGGAAATCTTCTTTCGATTTGTTTCCAGATTGCACCATTATTGTTTGTTCCCGGTACTGAAACTAAAAGTATATCTATTTTTGTTTTAGCCATTTAGATGAACTTGAAAATCTAGTTATAAATCCCTAAACTAAAATCAAGGACTTAATATGAAGTTGCAAATATAAGCAATTGTCATATAATATTTCCAGAAGAAAAATTTATAGTTTATTGAGATCAATTAACTGAAATTACTTTTATGATAATGTAAGAGATTCCACCTACAAAATATACAATGCGGTATAAAAATCTTATTACGAAAATATTTGATTTATATCTTTTTATAAACGAAATAAGAATTAGTAAGTGTAAAATAGAAGGAAAGAAAAAGGTTATAAAGGGATTAAAATCAATTACTGTAAAAGCAAAAAGAGATGCCCAAAAAAAACTGTTGAATATAACCAGCAAAACTATACTAATATATGAATTCTTATAACCGAATTTTATAGGATTTGTGTTTGCACCTGATTTTTTATCTGCATCATAATCAATAATTTCGTGCATAATGTGTCCGGAACTAAATGCAATAGAAAAGAATAAAGCTATTAATATTGTTTCTAATGTGAAGGCCGAAAAAATTATCCAGGCTATTGTAAAGTGTAATATTTGTCCAACAAAGTGAACAAGTGTTCCATATATAGCTTTTTGTTTTAGGCCGTTTTTTGGGTTAGAATAAAATATCCATAAAACAATTATAGTTAAACATAACAAAATTGCATATTTGTTTAGTATATAACTTAATATTAAAGAAAGAAGAGAAAAAATCAAAGAAACAATGTAAAAGACTTTTGGACTTAGATTCTTGAGGTTTTTTAATCTTAAATTATTTATATCTTGTGATTTGCCTGCTGCTGCATTAAAGCTGTAAACAGATAAAACTATAAATATGCTTAAAATTGACAAGCCTGTGAATTTTAGCAAAGTAGAGTAGTTGAATTCATCAATAGCAAAAAAACTTCCAATAATAAAAAACCCACTCATCATAATTACTTCTGAAAGTCTTAAAGCTTGCCAATATTTTTTGAAGTTTATCAAAATTGAATTTTCTTAAGCAAATTTAATTCATCAAAACAAATATATGTATTTTATTAATATGGTATTGTGTTTTATATAACGGAGTTCGAATTTAATTCTATAAATGGACGTATTAATGTTGATAATATATTTCTAGATTTTTAAGATATAAATTTAATGGCGATTTGGACAAATTTGAATGAACTGTGAATTATTGTTAATATTATTCTTATAGTTTATATCTTAGCACATAAAATATTAATAAAGATGAATATTAGAAGGAATATCAGGAATTATCTAAAAGGAATAAGAAGTGGACAAGAAAATTTTCCTGTATGTGTTGCACCAAGTACTGCAATGCATTTTTCGTTTAATGGGAAAGTTTATCCTTGTCATAATAATAATAATTTAGCTTATGGAGATTTAAGTAAAGATTCTATAATTGATATTTGGGGCAGTATCAATCGTAACAAGATGGAAAGAAATGTAAAAAGACTAAATTTAAAAAAAGTTGGTTGCTTGCAATGTTTACATGACATAAATCATTATAGTTACAATAGTGTAAGTGCACTTAGGTACGAACCATATAAAAAATATTTAAATAATGAATATCCTTCTGTTTTGGGATTCAGATTTTCTGATAAGTGCAATATACAATGTAGAATGTGTTTTAGCAATCAAAACATGAGAAAAGATGTTAATAATAAAAAATTTGTATATGATGATATTTTTTTTCAGCAACTTAAATTATTTGTTCCACATGTTAAATATGCATATTTTTTAGGAGGTGAACCATTTTTCGAACCTGCGAATTATAAAGTACTTTCATTATTTAAAGCACTTAATCCAAATTGTAAAATTTCGATACAAACGAACGGAACGATATTTACTCCTGAAATTAAAAACCTTCTTAACAATGGGAAATATGATATTAATGTTTCTATTGATAGTCTCAATTCAGATTTATTTTCTTCGATAAGAAAAGGGGCAAAACTAGAAAATGTGCTGACCAATATTAAAGAGTTTATAAATATTTGCAGAAAACAAAAAACAGAGTTCAGCTCATGCTATACACCTATGATTGATAATTGTTTAGAATTGCCATCAATAATTGATTATTTTAGTAAAGAATTAAAAGGTAGAATCTGGATTAATAAATATTACTTCCCTTCGAAATACGCTTTATGGACATTGTCACCCAAGAAGATAGATGAGATTTACAAAAAACTTTCTGTCTACAACCCAGAAATAAATGATGAAATATCATATTATAATGCTTTACAATTCAAGGATTTTTTAAAATTATTAATTGAATACAAAATCGAATCTGAAGAAAGAGTTTGTGCAAAGATAGATTTTAAGGAAGAAATAGTCAAACAAATAAAACTTATAAAAAAGGTGATACGGACTTTTAAAGGAGATAATTATAATGAATTGTTAGATAAACTAGAAATATTTAGAGAAGCTCCGGATAAGAAATCATTCTATTTTTTGAAGAAACTACTTGAGGTTTTTTCCGGGGATAAGTTGGTGGAAATTATTTCAATAATGGATAAATCATTGATATTGAATGACATTGAGTTTATAGAATGTTAATTGATTAGCTATCTTTTCCTATAGGAAAATCAGGGGATAATTAATTAATAGTATGTATAATCAGATATCTTAACATTATTTTACCATCGTCACGAGTCATACTCATTTTTTTTCTTCTTATATTTTGTTATTTAATCGCTTTATAGATTAGTTATGTAATTTAACCAAATGAATAGATCTTTCCATATATAGTTTTTAGGATGATTATTTTCAATAAAATGTTTATTTATATTTTCAAATTTAAATATATCTTCGAAATGCATGAAATTTTTAGAATTGTAAAATATCTCGAATTCAGAATAATCGACAGTTATATTATTTATTGTGTGTTTTCCTGTGGAGAATTTTGGTAAAATTAAATTATTATGATCACCTAAATGAGAGTTACTTGGGATTTTACTAAGTTCTGGTAAATGATTTTTAAAAATATAATAAGTAAGACTGTTTTCTTCGCTACTTAGCATGTTAGGGCTAATTTTCCAGATGATTTTTAACAATTTAGTATCTGTGAATGGCGTAAATAAGTTTTGTGTTACATAGCATGGCATAAGCATACTACTTCTAGCCCCTTCACAATGTCGAGAAAAAAAACTTCGGAAAATTAACTGATTGAGAAAATATACTTCTGAATACGGTATATTGATAAAATCAAAAGATTTTAAAATTTCTTGTTTAAGATTATTTAATGAAATACCTTCAAATAATGATTCATTTATAAACTCTTTTAGATAATCTAATGCAAAATTTAATTTTTGTTTAAAGTCAAATTCCTGAGGTATTGGGCATAAGAAATCAGAATAATAGTTATAGATTTTTTCATCATTTGTTATTAAAGATCTAACAATTTCAGAAATATTATTTGGAAATGAGGCTTTCATACGGAGTGATTCTGAACCTAGATATCCAGAAACCAGTATATCACGATAGTGCAACAGTTTTTTAAAATATTGTTCATTTAGAAACTCAATAGCATATAAATTGTTGTATTGGACTTGATGCTTTAGGTTGTAATGATTTACTAATAATTTCGAAATAAGAATATCTTGGTTTTCATCATTGTTTACGTAAGTACTTGCAAAAGTAACAAAATTTCGGTTTTGACGTTCTTCGAAATCCATTGCTCCCAAAATCATACGGGTGTCTGCTCCACCGGTTAAAGTAATGTCTATTTCAGGATACCATTTTAATCCAAGATTCAGTTGCTCTTTGAATGTATTATAATACTCTGATGCTAGATACTCAATTTTTTTTCTACTTGTCGATAATTTTAATGGTTTAAAAATCCTTTTAATATTTAACCCTTTGTTATTGATTGTGATTAACGATCCAGGTGGCATCATTTTAATTTGGTTAAAGAAAGTTTTATTATTCTGAGGAGCTCCAAACAATAAATATTCGATAATCGCATTTGTATCAATATTGTATTTTTGATTATTGTCAAATTTTAATATAGATTCGTAGTCGTTGCTGAAAACAATTGTACTGTCGTCTTGAAAATAAAATAGTGGATGAAAACCAAACTCATCATTATATATTTTTACTTCATTTTTAACAAGTGAATGGACAAACACGTTAAATTTACCATTAAAATCAAGAATTGCATTATCCCCTTTTTTTTCATAATCGTTTAAAACGTACTGAATTTTTTGCTGTTCAGGACTTAATTCACATTTTTGGGGATAGATTTGAGGAAATAAAATTCCGGAATACCAAATTACATAATTTTTCGATTTAAATAAATCTTCGTTTATGTCTTTTGACGATGTGACTAATGTTAGGTTGTCGTTTTTGAAAGTCTTAATATTCGAATTAAAAGAATATGCCATGAAGTGATTCAAAGCTATACTAATTCTATCATCTACCGGCAGCTTATTTTTGTGATAAAACCCTAAAATTTTATGCATAATATTTATAAATACTTAATATCTACTTTCAGAGGTAAATTAATGTATCCCGACAAATTTTTAATTTCTTTAAAGGGTGAGAAAAATTCGGCATTAATTAAATTCTGATAACCAACTTCTATTGTATTATTGACATTTATGACCAAAATGTCAATAATATATTCAGCTTCATTAAACGTATTTGAAGTTATAATTATTTGCAATTTTCTATATGCTATTGAATCTGAACTTTCAATGTCTATGGGATATGAAACCAATACATTGTCAAATTTATTTTTTATAAGAACTACTAACTTCACATTTTGAATGGATTTGTATTGAAAATTAATGTCCAATGTAATGTCTTCATTACAAGATAATTCCTTAACAATACTTTTTATATTGTAAAGTTTTACTCTAGTCAAATCAAAAATAAAGTCTTCATTATTGCTAAAAATATTTTTTTTAAAACGAAGATTTTCTTCATTTAAATCATATTCTGATTCTACTGTCTTTGTATTAAATTGACTTACAAGTTTTTTATATTCTATAAGTACTTTATTTGGTATTGAATATGATATTTGAGTACCCTTATTTAGCAGTAAAATCTTATCACAAATTCGCAGTATAGTTATAGGGGTGTGTGTGACGATAAAAATAGTTGAACCAACATGTTTGAGCTTTTCAATCTCATCAATTGCCCTTTCTTGAAACTCTGCATCCCCAACACTCAAAACTTCATCAAACAAATAAATGTCTGCTTCTATGTTGATAATTATCGAAAAAGCCAACCTCATGTACATCCCAGAACTGTAATGCTTTACTTCGGAGTTTATAAAGTCAGGAAACCCAAACATTTCGATAATTTTGTCTAGTTTGGCAAGAATTTGCTTTTTTGTTAGCCCATACAGTTTTCCCGACAAAAAGATATTCTCATAACCCGATAACTCAGGCTGAAAACCAATTCCAATTTCCAATATCGAAGCCACTTTTCCAAATATCTCTACACTTCCGCTTGTTGGAGGGGTAACTTCAGCTAATATTTTTAATAATGTGCTTTTACCTGCACCGTTTGGTCCGATAATTCCAATAACTTCGCCTTTGTTTATCTCGAGGTTTATATCTTTGAGTGCAAAAAATGATTGGCCGGATTTGTTTTGCTTAAATTTATCAAAAAAACCAACTCGCGAAGAATCTTTTTTAAAGTATTCTTTGCTTAATCCCTTTATTATTATGGCTTTTTCGTTTTTCATAACAAATCGGTTATTTGTTTTTCGATACGTTTGTAAACCATAATAGCACTAATAAACATAATTAAAATTATTCCAAAGCCTATAAAATAGCCAGTTTCGGGCAGGTTTGAGCCAAATAATATTGCTCTGAAATATTCAATCACTCCAGCTACAGGGTTTAAATATAGAATGAATTTGAAATTTTCTGGTACAATTGTTCCTGGATAAAATACTGGGGTAACAAAAATAAGGAAGTTCGTAATCTGAATTATTATCTGACTTAAATCGCGGATGTAAAGTGATAAAATGCTTGTCCATAATCCAAGTGCAAATCCACAAATTATTAAAACTACAACTACTAATGGAATAGCTAACCACGAAATGGATAAGCTTACTCCAAAAATTAGAAAAATGGCAATAAAGACAATAAAGCCGCTGCCAAAATCAATTAATCCAGGAAGCACCTTAGCAAGAGTTAGGTTTATTCGTGGAAAATATAATTTGTTTATCAGATGTTCGGAATTTGTTAAGGCTCCACTACTATTCCCAACAAGATATGAGAAAAACTGCCAAACGATAATCCCTGGCATTGCAAAAACAGGATATGGTATGTTGCCTGTATCAATTTTAATTGCAATCCCAAAAATTAACCAATAAACTGCAAGACCGATAAGGGTTTGTATTACACTAAGAAAAATACCGGTAATATTTCTTGCATATTTATTTTTTATTTCTCCCACAGCAAGGGAGTGTGAGAAAAAACGATAATCCCATATCAGTCGAAGGTAATTTCCCAGACTTATATTGCTTTTTGGTAAGATTGTTTTTTTTTCAACACTCATTTCAACCCATTTTTATACCATTCCAAATAGTTTTTTATTCCTTGACGGATGTCAGTCTTTGGATCAAATCCTAGTATTTTTTTTGCTTTATCATTGTCTGCCCATGTTATTTCTGATTCTCCCTTTATTGAATCAACAAATTCGATATTCACTTTTTTACCGGTTTCTTGTTCAATGTAAGTAATAATATCAGTCAGTTTTATCGGGTTTCCATTTCCAATATTAAATATTTCGAATTTTGATTCTTTGTAATCAACGGCTTTCATTATTCCGCCAATTATATCATCAACATATGTATAATCACGTGAAGTACTACCGTCTCCAAAAATCTTTAGCTTTTCATTCTTAAAAATGCTCCCTGCAATCTTATTCATTACTAAATCGGGACGTAAACGTGGTCCATAGACTGAGAAAAAACGAAGTGAAATAAAATTAATATCATTTTTTTTAGAAAATTCATAGCCTGCTTTTTCGGAAAACAACTTAGTTTGAGCATATGGACTGATCGGATTCAGATTGGTATAATCTTCTCTAAATGGAGCAGGAGTGTTACCGTATATGCTTGATGATGATGCAAATATGAATTGCTTTATGCCCATTCCTACAGCTAAGTCAAGTATTATTTTTGTTCCAACTACATTACTTTCTTCATAGCCCACAGGATACTCCAACGAATACCTAACTCCGGCTTTTGCAGCTAAATGAATAATTGTATCGTACTTTCCACTAAGTTTTTTTGAAATTTTAGCTGTGTTTTTAATATCTTCCTCAATTAAACTGTATGAAGGATGGGAGATGGCCTGAAGTATGTTTCTACGCTTTATTTCCGGCGAATAATAATCATCGAAATTATCAATACATACAACTTCGTGATTGTTTCTTAAAAGAAAATCACATAGATTGCTTCCAATAAATCCTGCTCCTCCGGTAACTATTATTCTTTTACTCACAAAATGTTTCTTAATAAAACAAAATTAATAAAATTATTGTAATGAGAAGATATTTATTATTCAGAGTAAAAAACTAAATGAAAATTATTATTATTAATCATGTAATACGCTTTCGTTTTTATATTTTTGTGCTAATCAAAAACAAGACCGTGAAAATTAAAATCGGAATGGCTCAATTACTTGTAGAAGGTGGTGAACCCGAACGCAATATTTCGAGAGCGGAAATTTTAGTAAAAGAGGCTGCTGCGAAATCCTGTGATATTGTGATATTACCAGAAACAATTGATTTTGCCTGGACTCATCCTTCTATTTATTCAGAAGCATTACCTATTCCTGGAAAGTATAGCGATTTTTTTTGCAATTTGGCAAAACAATATACTATTTATATTTGTGTAGGTCTTACCGAAAGAAAAAATAACAAATTATATAATACAGCCTTGTTAATTGACAATAATGGTGAAATTATTCTGAAACACTCAAAAATAAACCTTTTAGAGGTTGAACATCCTTATTACGAAATTGGACAGAGTATATCAGTGGTAGATACAAAATTCGGAAAAATTGGAATAAATATTTGTGCTGATAATTATAAGGATGCATTGTCTATTGGCCATACAATTGGAAGAATGGGGGCACAAATTCTGTTATCGCCTTCGTCCTGGACCGTTGATTATTCAATAACCGAAGAAATGGATCCTTATCTGGATAAATGGGAAAAACCATTAAGCTCATTAGCTTCGTTATTTAATATGTTAGTTGTTAGTACAACATCTGTTGGATACATTGTTGGAGGTCCGTATGAAGGGAAAAAAATGGTTGGATGTTCTATAGCTGTTGATAAGAATGGAGTTTTAACTAAGGGGCAATTTAATGAATTTGCAGGAGAATTAATTGTTGTAATAAGCGATGTTCCGCAAAAATCTATGAAAGGAACTCAAATTTCAGATTTTTTACGCTCACAAGGAATAAGTTATCTTCCTAAAAATTCATAATGATGGATGAGGTAATTGTTAATGGACACAGAAAGAATCAAAAATATTTGGTTTGCACTCGCTGTGTGCAAGATTCAACAGTGCCAGGAATAAAGTTTGATGAGCAAGGTGTTTGTAATTTTTGTTACATGCACGATAAAATGGTAAAGATTTTCCCAAATGGAGATAAAGGGCAAGTTATTATTAACAAAATTGTAGATAAAATTAAAATTAAGGGTAATAGTAAGAAATATGACTGTGTTATCGGAGTAAGTGGAGGGAGAGACAGCACTTATTTATTGTATTTGGCAGTAAAGCATTGGGGACTTAGACCGTTAGCAGTACATTTTAATGACGGTTTTGATAATCCTGTTGCCGGTGAAAATATGATTAAAGCCGTCAAAAAATTAGGAGTAGATTTAAGAACCATTACAAGTGATTGGCGAGAAGCAAAAGAGTTAAAAATAGATTTTCTTAAAGCCTCAGTACCGGATTTAAATATGGGAACCGATATTGGAATTGCTTCGTCTCTTTACGGTGTGGCATGTAAAGAAAATATTAAGTACATTTTTATTGGTCAGTCTTTTCGCACCGAAGGGGTGAAACCTCTTTCTTGGTCGTTTTTTGATGGAAAATACTTAAAATCTGTTCATAAAAAATTTGGAAAAACTACTTTGAGAAAATGGAAGCCGAATGATCCCGGTTTTAATTTCGGAGTAAAAGAACTCTTATATTATTCAATAATTAAGGGAATAAAAACTTTTACTCCAATGTATTACTGGGATTATAATAGAGCAGGGGCAACAAAATTGATTACAGAGGAACTAGACTGGGTTTATCCGGGAGCACACTATTATGATGATTTGTATCACAGTTTGATAAAATATGTGCATCGTACTAAGTTTAATATTGATATGAACATGAATAGCGATTCTGCCTTGGTTAGATCGGGACAAATGCCTAGAGAAGAAGCACTTGCTAGAGCTCACTCGGTTTATGCAATCGAAGACCCTACTGTCATAGATTTATGCATTAAAAGATTAGGATTAAGCAAACAAGATTTTGAAGAGTATATGTCTTACACTCCAAAAACTTTCAGAGATTATAAAACTATTTATAATACAATTAGATTTTTCAAAATTCCGGTTTATTTAATGTCGAAATTGCATTTCATTCCGCGGATTACTTATGATAAATATTTTAATATCGGGAAATAATTATGATAATATTAGGAATAAATGGTGGTGTAAGACTTGGTTATCAGGATGTTTCAGCATGTTTGATAAAAGATGGTAAAACAATTGTTGCAATTGAAGAAGAGAGGCTAACTAGAGTTAAGTTTTCGCCGGGACAGTTATCAGAATTGTCAATATATAAATGCCTTGAGTATGCCGGAATTGAAATTAAAGACGTTGATGTTTTGGCATGTCATGGTTCTACATGGGGACAGACTTTTGAGAACATTTTACGAGCCTATATGATAGATAATTTTGGGCATTGTCCACGACTTGTTTTTGTGCATCATCATGATGCACATGCTGCAAGTGCTTTTTATGGTTCCGGTTTTGATGAGGCGATGATACTTACAATGGACGCTTCGGGTGATGGCGTATCAACTCAGTTAACAATAGGTAGAGATGATAAAATTGATACTATAAAAAGATACTCTCGTCCAAATTCATTGGGCATATTTTATTCAATAATAACTCAGTTTTGTGGATTTAGACGAGATAGTGATGAGTATAAGTTGATGGGAATGGCAGCATATGGTAATCCTGATACTTATGATTTTAGTGAAATGCTTAATTTTAAGGATGGTGAATTGTTTTTTGATGAGTCATTTCTAAAACCAATTAAACCCGGAGAATCCCAACCGACAAGGCAAGAAATCGCGTATAGCAGCAAATTGACCGATATGTTTGGTAAAAGACGTTTGCGTAATATGGAAATAAGCCAAAAATATTTTGATATCGCTGCCTCTGCTCAAAAACAATTTGAGAATGTGATTGTAGAAATTGTTAAAGATTTTTATAAAAAAACAGGAATCCGAAAAATATGCCTTGCAGGTGGAGTAGCTCTTAACTGTTTGGCTAATCAAAAAATTATGGATTTAGATTTTATTGACGATATATATGTTCATCCGGCTTCAGGAGATAGCGGAATTTCTTTAGGGGCAGCAATGTTTGCTTCTGTGATTGAGGGACAGAAACCATTATCAATGGAAACTGCATTACTAGGTCCGGAATTTTCCGATGAACAAATATTGAAGACATTAAATGAAAATCAAATAAAGTATCAAAAAATTGATGATCCGGCTAAGATTGCTTCTCAACTTATTGCAGAAAATAAAGTAATAGGATGGTTTCAAGGGCGTATGGAATTTGGACCAAGGGCTTTAGGAGCACGCAGTATTCTTGCCAACCCTGCAATGCCAAATGTTAAAGATATTATCAATAAAAAGATAAAATTTAGAGAAAATTTCCGTCCATTTTGTCCTTCTGTTACAGAAGAAGACACGAAAAAATACTTTGTAGGAAAGGTACATAGAGCTCCTTTTATGAATATTACTTTCGGTACTACAGCATTAGCAAAAGATTGTACTCCGGGGATTGTGCATGCAGACGGGACTGCTAGAATTCAAACTGTAGATGAAAAAAATCAGCCTTTGTACCATAAGCTTTTAACATTATTAAAAGAAAGAACAGGTCATCCGGTTGTGGTCAACACAAGTTTTAATACCAATAACGAACCAATTGTATTTACTCCATCTGATGCGATTGCAACTTTTTATAGGAGTGGATTGGATGCTTTGGTTATTGGAAATTTTCTAGTTACTAAATGAAGGTTTTTAAATAAATCAGTTTTATTTCTTTCAAATTGCACTTAGGTAATGTGGCAAAAGAGTAATTTGTGAATAGTATTTTGTTAATTAAGTTTTAAATATTAGTAGTGTTTCATCTGAGATTTAGGTTATTAGAACCCAGTAAAACTGAGAAATTCTATTGCTATTTATAGGAAAAAAGTTGCTCAAATAAATTTAATAATCATTATTTGAAAAGAATCAATTTTATTTTGATTTATTTGGAATATAATTATCTATACATTCTAGATATTTATATAAATTAGTTATATTGATTATTTTGTAACTTTCTTGTTCTTTTCTGAAAATAATTGTCACGGGAAGATTATCGAAGTTTTTAATTATCAAATCGAGTTCAATAATAGAATCATTAGGTAATTTAATATCTCCAACAGAAATTTTTAAGTGCATAAATGAGTTCAAGGTGAATTTTATTAGCTTTGTGAAATTGTTGGAAGAATCATAATTTAAATATTTAAATATATCGATTGAGTCAATATTGATTTGGGATAATTGCTCTTCTATATTATTATTTATTAGGTTTACATCTGACGTAACTATCTTTTTATAATTAAGCTTGCCATTTTTATTGATTGAAATTAGAGTATTAAATTCATTTTCTTTCGTTTCATTATGATTAATCTCCTTAACAATATACATTAGGATTATAATAATTAGAAATGAAACAATATATATGGTAATAATATATTTTTGTCTATTCATAATCTAATAGTTTGTCTAAGATAGTTGTAGTATCATTAACTAAACGGATTTCATCAATATCAAAAAATCTTGTGTAGTAAGCAGAGTAATTAATATTGTTTTCCATCTTTTCATTTTCGTATCCTAAGTCGGGAACAGCATATATAGTACGAGGGATGTTAATTAATTCATCAACAATAGCAAGTTTCCAGATTTCATTTTTCTCGGCTTCATAAATAGTTTCATATCTTTTTCTCATTTGTTCTTTAAAAAACGAATAATCACCTGAATAGTATTCTCCGAAGATTTTATTCAAATTGTTTTCCCCTGATATTACAAATATTGAGATAATAATTATTAGTATAAATGAAATTTTTTGAAAATGAGGTAATAGTTTTTTTAAAACACTTGACATAATTCTGCTTAACAAAATTGGTAAAATGATTAATACAATAATTTGATATCCCCAGTTAATATAATTTAATGCTCTGAAAACTATAATGTCTGTTCTATAATAAGTTGAGAAAAACAAGAAAAAAGTATATCCAGCATAAATAATTAGTATTGACAATAACAGGAATATTGAAATCTCTTTTGTTGTAAAGGGGGCTATCTCTTTTTTTATGGAAATTTTGTTTAAAATTAGTGTTGACAGAATTATACAAGGAATATATACAGCATTTGTAAAACTCCATTGAAAGATAGTTTTCGTAATAGCAATGCCTGAAATTTTTATTGAATCAATGATACTTTTTAGATTAGTATTTATTCCCGAAATTCCAATTCTTGTATTTGATCCGGGTATCATAAAAACAAATAAACAAATACCGATGAATAATACATATAAAATTAACATTTCATTTTTAAATTGCTTCTTGTATTTTAAAACATAGTAGGATAATAAAGCCAATATAAATGTATTTATTACAAAATTCATTTCGTTAAATCCAAAACTCAATAAAAATACTATTAGAGTAAATATGCCAAAAATACTTTTCGAACCGTATGATTCAGTATTAATCCATTTTATTACTAGTGCTACCCACATAAAAATTGAAATCCACGATACAAGATAAACAGAAGAAGAAGCCATGTAATATAATTCGTATGTAATGTCGGGAATCATGGCAAAATGGATTAAACTAAATGCACATGCCGCTATTACAATCTGAAATGTTTTAAAATAGTTACCAAATATTTGTTTAAGTAAAAGGAATATTGAAAAAGTGATTAGAAATAAATAAACTATTGCTGATATTTTATAAGACTCAACGCCCCAAAATTTTATTGGACTAAAGCTGTATAGCAGATTTGTAGCGAATCTTGTGTCTAATGATAAATATGAAAATGCAGTTGATAAACTGTTTTTATTATTATTTGAAGTTATCGCATTTGACAGGTCTTCAGCATTTGGGTAAGTGTAATAAGTAGCTAGAATAATTATGAAATACCCAATTGTTATAATTAATATTACAAGAAAAATATTAGAATATTTTAATCTCTTTTCGAAAATTTCCCTATCGGTTGAAAAACAGTTATAATAAATAATTCCAATAATTATTAGCAATTGAAAAAACCAAAATACTTTCATCATAATACCACTTATTCCTTTCCACGAAAAACTAGAAATTATTATTTGTAAAAAGGAACCATGGAAATCAGTATTTTTATTGTTTAAAGTTAAAAGCGAATTATCAATTTGCTTGTCAACTATTTCAGTATAGTTATTTGTAGTAATATTTATTTTTGCATTTGTATTAACATTACTTAACTGAATCTGTAATTCCTTTATCCAATTGTTTTTAAGATATAGTGGTTCATTGGGTTTTAATGTCAATTCTTCAGTTTTATTATTAATTCCGGTAATTTTTACTGAAGCTGTCAAGTTGTCATTTTTAGAAGATAATGTCAATTTTGTGTCACCTGAAAATATTATATTTTGAGTTATAAAATGATACCCTATCCATAAAAATGAGATTTGAAAAATAATTATCAAACAAGATATTAGTATTTTTCTTCGGCTCATTTATAGTTAATTAGAATTATTTACCAAATTTAATAATAAAATACAGAATATTTTTATAATTATTAAGTCCAAACAATAGTAAATCAAAAATTCTGAAATTATATATGAAAACTTTGATGTTTGCTACTATTAAGTACTTTTTCAAAGTTTTATTTGTGATATTTTCAAGTCTTATTGCACCATTGATTTGTTTTCTGTAAGTATCCCAGGAAGCATTTGTTTTTATATAGCCTTTTTCGTTATTTTGAACGTAATCCGCAATTTTTGTCCCCGGAAATGGTACCATAATAGCAAAAACGGGTTCAGTGGGATTTAATTTACATACGAAATCTATTGATTCTTTAATACTTTGCACAGTTTCATTTGGATGTCCAAAAACCAAAAATGCACATGTCTTAATTTTATATTTTTTACAAAGCGTAAATGCATGAATTATTTTTTCTTTATTAATGCCCTTGCCCATATTTTTCAAAATCTCGAGATTTCCCGATTCAACTCCAAGCTCAATTTTATCAACATTGGCTTGTTTTAGTTTTATAATGAGTTCTTCGGTTATAAATGAGACGTGTGTTTGTATATCCCATAAAACTTTGTTTCCAATTTTTAATTCAATCATTTTGTCTAAAAGACTATGTGCGAAATCATTTTTGGCACCAAAAGCTTCATCACCAAATGAAATTCGCTTTGGCTTTTTATTTTCTATAAGCCAAGTAATTTCGTTTATTATGCTTTCGATGGATTTTGTTCTTACTTTTACACCATTTGGATTAAAACAAAAATTACACGAAAAAGGACATCCTCTTGATGTTTGAATAAAGTATTCTTTTGATGAAGGAAGCAAATCCCAAGCGGGCATAGGTAAAATGTCTAGATTATCTATTTTTGATCTAGTATTGGTCTTTATTATTTTTCCTTGATGTTTATAAACTATCCCATTTATCATACTTAGGCCCCTGGTCTTGTTGATGAATTCGACAAAACTTTGTTCGGACTCTCCTATAAAACCAATGTCGAATTCGGGAAACTCTTCCATTGTTTGTTCAGGAATTGCTGACACATGACTACCACCAATACATATTGTTGTTTCGGGGAGTTGCTTTTTTAACTTTGATGCTAGTTTTCCTGCATCAATAATTTCATAAGTAAATGCACTGATACCTACTATGTCTGGTTTAAAATCTTCGATTTTGCTTACTAAATTATCAATTGTAATTTGTTCAAATTTCGCATCAATACATAACATGTCCACGAGGCAATGTTCTCTAATATATGCTGCTATACTAGCAATAGCATTCCTTACAAATACCGGCTTGTCGTATAAAGGTTCAATTGTCTTACCGGACGCAGGACTAGTTAGCAGAACTCTTGTTTTCATGAGATTTCCTTAATTCAATGTATAATTTAAATGTTTCTCTAATTGCTTGACTAATAGTATTATAAGATGCTCCTTTCGATTTGCCTCCAAGTCTAGGATGATATTTTGATTCAACTTCAATAATTTTAAATCCTGTTTTAAGCATTTTTGCACAAATTTCACTTTCAACCAATGAGCTTGTTAAAACCGGACTAATATTATTAAAAAAGTCTTTTTTATAAATTTTTATCCAATTAACATCTTTTACTTTTATTCCTAACAAATACTTGTTGAGTAATTTATTGAATAAACTTAAAAATTTTCGAAATAATGTATATCTCGTTTTTTGATTCCGATAGAAAGAAATTATTGTTTTATCAGGGATAATTTTAAATGGTAATAGCTCATCAACATTAAACTGTCCATCTGCTGGAATTGCACATATATTTTCATAATTAGCAGCTTTATATCCGGAGATTAGGGCTTCACCAATTCCTTTGTTTATATCATGATGTATTACTTTGATTTTATCATTATTGATATAATTCTCAATCATCTGTTTTGATTTATCAGTACTACCATCATTTACAATTATTAATTCGGATTCAGTTGCATTTAATTGTTCTAAAACTATTAAAGATGAATCAATGACAGCTTTTAACGAATCTTCTTCGTTATATAAAAATATTATTATAGACCAAGATTGACTCACAACTCAATCATTTTCCCGTTTTCTTTCATGGATATGTTAGCGGCATGAATTGTTCTCATAATTTGCAATGAGATATCAGTATTTGCCAGAGGTTTAGCACCAGTAATTATAGCTTCAGCAAAGTCTTCAATCATATAATTTAAAGCTTCACGAGTATCATATTTTGGAATATAAACATCTCCAATCCTGTAATCAACCAGAATTTTGTCTTTATCGTTTTCATTAAATTGATAGCCGGCATCATATACTTTAATTTTTTCTGTTGGTTCAACATCGTTATAAATAAGCATCTTTTTATCCCCGCCAATTATCATTTGCCTAACCTTTACCGGAGCTGACCATGAACAATGTATATGCACTATAAGGTCTGAATTATAAAATAGGTTAAAGTAACCTAAATTCTCAATATGTGGATTATAATGACACTTCCCAATTGCAGATACCGAAATAGGTTTTTCTTGAATCAGATAGTAAATTATTGATAAATCATGTGCAGCTAAGTCGCCAAGGACATTAATGTCGTTTTGGAAAATACCAAGATTTATTCTTGTTGAATCAATATACTGTATTGTTCCAAGTTCTCCGGAGCTTATCAAACTATCAATTTTTTGAACAGCACCGTTATAAAGATAAGTTAAATCAGTCATTAAAACCAGATTCTTGCTTTTTGCTTTTTCTACCAGTGTTTTTGCTTTTGCATAATTAACAGAAAGTGGTTTCTCAATTAGAACATGTTTATTGTTTTCCAAGGCCTGCATACCAAGCTCAAAATGATTATCGGGATTTGTTGCAATTACAATGCAATCAGTTTCGTCATCATTTATTACGTCTGTTGAATTTTGAGTGAAATTAATTTGAGGATATAATTTTTTAGCAATTTCTATTCGATCGTTATTTTTATCACAAATAGCTTTTAATGTAAAGTTTTTATTACTTATGATATTTCTTACCAAATTTGGACCCCAATAACCGTAACCAATTATACTAATTATCATTTATTTGTAATAATATCTTATATTTATTATCAAAAGTAAAAATAATATTTAATATTGTATAAGAATTTTATAAATAATAAATGACGATGATAGTCCCTTTTAATAATTTATCTGAATTACATTGCAAAATTAAAACAGAAATTGTTGAGTCTATTTCGAATGTTATAGATAAATCGGCATTTATATCCGGTTCAGAAACAGAGAGTTTCGAAATAGCTTTTGCGAAAAAGTTGGGGGTCAAACATTGTATTGGAGTTGGAAGCGGAACATCTGCCTTATGGATTAGTTTGAAAATGTCAGGTATAGGCATTGGAGATGAAGTAATTGTGCCGGCGAATACTTTTTTTGCTTGTGCAGAGGCTGTTGAGCTATGTGGTGCAATACCGGTTTTCATTGATAATGACGAATGTTTTAATATAGATATAACTAAAATTGAATCCAGCATTAATGAGAACACAAAAGCAATTATGGCTGTGCATTTGTATGGACAGATGTGTGATGTTGATGAAATATTGAAAATATGTAACAAGTATGATTTGCTTTTAATTGAAGACTGTTCTCAATCTCATTTTGCAAAGTCAAATGGTAAGTTTGCAGGTACATTTGGAGATTGCGCTTGTTTTTCTTTTTATCCCGGTAAAAATTTAGGAGCAATGGGGGATGCAGGTTGTATTGTTACAAACAATGATAGTTTAGCAGAAAAGTGCAGATTATTTAGGAATCATGGTGAAGAAGGAAAATCAAAACATACAATTATTGGTTTTAATTCGAGAATGGATGGATTTCAATCAGCTGTCTTGAAGATTAAACTTGCATATATTCATGATTGGAATAAAAAGAGGGAAGAGCTTGCTCAGGAATATATCTCAAGATTGATGGACTGTAGTTTTATTCAATTGCCATTAGTCCAAAAAGGGAATACTCATGCCTTTCATTTATTTGTAATAAAAGCTGAAAGAAGAGATAACCTTAAAATTTTCTTACAAGAATCAGGTATAAACACCGGGATACATTACCCAACTCCTTTACCCTTTTTGCCTGTTTATAAATCAAAATATAATGATGACAGAAATCTTTTTCCTAATGCATCTGCTAATGAAAACATGTTGTTATCCTTGCCAATATATCCAGATTTAAGTACAAATCAAATTGATTATGTTACAGATAAAATAAAAGAGTTTTATAAATAATATTTAGGCAAAATATTAGTTTACTTTATATCCTCAATTTTTACTCTTCCAAACCTTAAAGCCTTAAGCATCCACATTGGCAGCGATTTTTCGGGATCGCGTTTGCGGAGGTTAAGATTTATTCCGAGTTTTTTAATAAGTGGGATTTTGTGGGTTTCGACAAATTCAATGAGATTTCCGTCAGGGTCTTCTATATATGTAAAATGTCCAGCAGCTTCGCCCATATCAAATGAATTAACTTCGTTGTGCTTAACTGAACTGTCAACAGTGAAAGGAAAACCAAGACTTTCACATTTTTTCTTTAGCCCAGCCATGTTTTTGATATCGAAGCAGATTTGGATAAAGCCTGGATCTCCCCAATAGCGGTCTTCGTACATTTT
The DNA here is from genome assembly GCA_029558535.1 of Bacteroidota bacterium. Taxonomy (GTDB): domain Bacteria; phylum Bacteroidota; class Bacteroidia; order Bacteroidales; family ML635J-15; genus Bact-19. The sequence continues at coordinate 63,753 of JAKQEK010000513.1, forward strand.
GCGAGGAGTCCTTTCCAATGCTTGTACTAATTCAATATATGACGGGCCGAACATTTTATTAAAACTACCTTTACGAGGTTGAGTATGCGTAAGTAGTAACCTTCTATATTTTTGTTTGCCTGCATTTAGTTGTGAAATATCTTCAAACGTTCCTGTTTCATCGGTAATAACCTTATCATATCCCAAAATTTCACTATACACTGCAAGTGCTCTGTCTATGTCGGTAACTCCAATCATTGCACCTACAGGCCCACCGGTAGTTCGGTTTTCATCTCTTAAAATGTATTTGTCATGTACAATTTGAAAAAGGTTACCGAAGGGATCTTTCATAAAAAATGTATGGCAATTGTCAATGGACTTACTGAGGCTTCCAATTATTTGAATTTTTGGATTTTTGCGGAATTCTTCATAGGTCAGAACAACATTTCGGCTTTTGATTTTAGCAGCAAATACACCCAAATCTCCAACTTGGATTTCGAAATTTATTGGTTTAGGCTTACGTTCCGAATATTGCCAAATCTCGAAACCACCACCACCTTGCATATTTATTGCAATGCAAGCATGCCTTTTTTGAGGTTTGTTTCCGGTGTATGGGAGCATTAGCTCAGCAACAGTATCATCTTCGAGAATTCTTATATCCATATTGAATACATCAATATAATACTTCCACGCTTCAGCAAAATCTTCTACACCAATTCCAATTTGTTGTATGCCACTTATAATATATTTGTCCATTTTAAGATTTGTATAAGTTTTAAACTTAAATTATTCCGGTTTAATCTTCCTTACAAGTTTTCTTGACAAGTTGGGAAAAAATCTCTTAATATAAACCATCAGTAGTTCTTTCCCTCCAACTAGGACTTCGGGTTTCTGTCTCTTTATTGCTCTAACGATTTTTTTTGCTGCTGCTTCGGTAGTCGTTCCTCCAGCCTGTCCTTTGTCCATTTTTGAATGTTGTTTTCCATCTTGCTCAAGTGCATAAAAAGAAATATTAGTTTGTACTCTTCCGGGACATACGATTACTACTCTGATGTTTTTATCGTAATATTCTGCTTGTATAGTTTCGAAAAAACCGTAAAGAGCATGTTTAGATGAAGAATATGCTGATCGAAGAGGAAAACCAAATCTTCCCGAAATGCTTGTTGTTACTGCAATAGTTCCACCACCATTTGCAATCATTTGAGGCAGTAATAATTTTGTAATTTTGACCGGAGCGAAGAAATTCACTTCCATTATTTTTCTATCAACAGAAAACAATGTATCAGCTGCCAATCCGCGTTGACTAATTCCGGCATTATTGTACATTATATCTATTCTGCCAAAAAGCGAAAGTGCTTTTTTTACCAAATCATCAATTCCGTCAACATCAGACAAGTCGTATGGTAATATTTCGCATTTGCTTCCGAGTGACAAACATTTTTGTTTTACTTGTTCAAGTATGTCTGCCTCAAGTGCAGTAAGAATAAGATTTGTATTCTCCTTTGCAAACAAATAAGCACAAGCTTCACCAATTCCTGATGATGCCCCGGTTATCCAGATGGTTTTATTAGAAATAGTTTGCATAATTTTATTTAAATGCAACAGCCGCACGCGGCTGTTGACATATATTGATTAAATTAATCATTTAGGACATCGTCCCACAACTGTTTTCTATAGTCATCTAAAAGATGAGGTTCACATTCATCGAGAGAATCAACAATTTTAGTGGTGTAAATCATCTGTTCTACAAAATCGGGAGCACGTCTTACACCTTCTCCAATATTGATCATAACACTTTGACCATTCTGAATCAAACCTTTTTTCAAGGCCTCAAAAAATCCACCGAAACATACTGCAGAAGCCGGTCCAATATTTATTTTTCTTTCAAAAGCAATAAGCTTACCTATAGCAAGCATTTTTTCTTCTTTCATTCTCAAAAACGTACCTTCTGAGTCCTTAACTAATTTTGAGATAATCGGATAAGTTGCAGGATTTCCTGTTGCCAGAGTAGGGACTTCGGTTTTTGGATTATCAATTATTGGATAATTATTTTCAAATCCTTCAGGAAAACCTTTTGATTCAGCATCTTCCCATGCACGAACCATCGGATCGCATTTGTCAGGCTGCACCATAATAAATTTTGGATTTTTTAAATCAGGATAAATAGATTTAATCTCTCTTATCCCTTTATCAATTGCTATTGGTCCGGTACCTCCACTAATGGCCTGTATATATACATCCGGCATTCTCTCTATTTGACGTAACCATTCAAAAACCATGGTTTTTTTAGCTTCAACACGAATCGGGTCAATATTCCCGGATGAGATAAGTATGTTGTATTTTTTCGAGTATTCTGCAGCTAAAGATTTTGCTTTTGAATAATCTCCTTTAACTCTAAATACTCGTTGGCCAAAAGAACTAATCATTGCTTCAGAAGCTTTAAGAGCATTGTCAGGAATAAACACTGAACAATTAACACCTGCTATTGCAAGATATTTTGCAAATGATGTGGCTGTATTTCCTGTAGATGCGACACAATACTGCTTTATGTCATGTTCTTTCAAAATACTCGCTCCAAGTGCTGCTGCAACATCTTTAAAAGTTCCTGTACCACCGTTCATGTCGTTTCTGTAAACATAAATTGTAATATCAAGCCCGTAGGTATCCTTTACAAAATCTTCGAGGAACCACCATTGTTGTACCGGTACAGAACCTTCATGTCTTGAAATTATATTTTCTCTTTTCTCTAGTGGTAAATAGTAAAAATACTGCCAGAAACTATCCGGGTTTCCTTTTATAATATATGGTAATTCTTTATAATCGCTGTTATACCAAACTTCTGAGTGCTTACTTCCACATTCTGGACAAATTTGGTTTTGTTCAAACCATGTCCCGAAATCAGGAGTTATATGGTCACATTTTACACATTTTAAATAATACTTGCTATCTTTCATGTCTAATAAATTTTATTGCCAAATACTCAATGACATTTTTAATTTTACAAATTTAATTAAGTTTAATAACTAACCTATTTTCATTGACTGCATTTCTGTAGTATTGTATTTCCCGGCTTGTAAATTTACTTTTATTTTTTTAAATACCTCAATAGTTTCTTTAACATCTTCCAGCGTATGCGCTGCAGTCGGTATAACTCTTAACATTAGTACGTCCTTTGGAACGACAGGATAAACTACAATAGAACAGAAAATATTGTAATTCTCGCGTAAATCAATAACAATGTTTGTTCCTTCAGGTACAGACCCACTAAAGTAAACAGGAGTTACAGGAGATTGTGTGTTTCCGATATTAAAACCATTTTCTCTTAACCCGTTTTGAAGAGCTATAGCTATTTTCCAAAGATTTTCTTTATGCTCAGGTTCGTTTTGAAGCATGTCTAATCTTTTTAAAGCTCCAAATACCATAGGCATTGGTAATGATTTTGCAAAAATTTGAGAACGCATGTTATATTTCAAGGAATCAATAATGAATTTATAGGATGCTACAAAACCACCTATTCCGGCCATGGCTTTAGCAAAAGTTGCGAAATAAATATCTACCTCATCCATTACTCCAAAATGCTCACTTGTTCCTGCTCCGGTTTTTCCCATTGTTCCAAATCCGTGGGCATCATCAATCATCAAACGGAATTTGAAATCTTTTTTGAGTTTTACTATTTCAGCCAAATTCCCTAAATCTCCTGCCATTCCAAATACACCTTCGGTAATTACTAAAATTCCACCACCATTTTCTTCAGCATTTTTTGTTGCAAATTTTAACATTTTTGCACAACGTTCTATATCGTTATGAGGGAATACAAAGCTTCTTCCGCCTTTGGCTTTATGTAAAAATATACCATCCATTATACAGGCGTGAGCTTCTGAATCATAGACTATTACATCCTTTCTTGTTGCCAAAGAGTCAATTATTGATACCATCCCCTGATAACCATAGTTCAGTAAAAATGCAGATTCTTTGTTTTCGAATTTTGCCAGTCTATCTTCAAGTTCCTTATGATATTTGGTTTGACCAGACATCATTCTTGCTCCCATAGGATATGCCATCCCATATTTTTCGCAAGCCTCAGCATCTGCTTTCCTGACTTCAGGATGGTTTGCAAGACCTAGATAATTGTTTAAACTCCAAGTTAAAACTTCACGTCCCTGAAATATCATTCTTGGTTTTATTTCTCCTTCAAGTTCTGGAAACATAAAATATCCTTCAGCTTTTTGCTGATATTGTCCAAGTGGTCCTCTGGCTTCATGTAGCCTGTCAAAAATGTCTACTATCATATTGTGTTAATTTATTTTGGTTTTTAAATTTTTTGTTAAATACTTTGATTGTTCTATTACTGTTTTTGTTTTATTCTGCAAAATTATATTTTCTGCTACAATTTCCGCTATATCCATCACTTTAGCTTTGTTCCCATGAACAAAAGATTTTTTGCAAAGTGGACACGCTGTAGCTAATATTTCGGGTTTTGACTCAGTTAAAACCTCTAAAGCATGATCTCTTATTTTTATTTGAGTTTCAAGTTCGATAACGGCATTAGATAAGCTCCCGCCACAACATAATGATTCTTCCCGTTCAAGCTCACATGAATTTAGTTCCCCAATTTGTTTCAGAATATCTCTTGGTTGTTCGTATATTCCTGAGCCTCTTCCTAAGTCACAAGGATCGTGAAAAACTATTCTCTTTGAAGATTTTTGTAGTTTTATAAGTTTTTTATCAATTAAAGTTTTTAAATATTCACTATGGTGCATAACAGGGATATCAAGAATATATTCGTCGGTAAAAGATTTATAACAAATAGGGCAAGAGGTAACAAGTAATTTTGCTCCTGACGACGCTATAAGCCTCATATTCTTGCTTATTAAGTCTTTAGATTGTTGAATATAGCCCTGTTGACGCATAGGTCTCCCACAGCACAAACCCTTTTCTTCGTCCATAAACCAATATCTCACTCCTGCTTCTTCAAAAATCTTTTTCATTGCTATGATAATAGTAGGAGTTAAGTGAGTCATACAACCTGCAAAATATACAACATCTGATTTGTTTTTACTTATTTCGGCTTTATTATAGTCAAAATAATGTTTGCCGGGTATTTCGGCTTTATTTCTCAATTGTTGCCTGATTAATGTCAGTTCAATTCCAACAGGGCAAGCTTCGACACAGCGTCCACACATCAGACAGTTGTTTGCTACATTATCTGTAAGACTACCATATCTGGTATCGCGGACAAAGTAAACAGACTGAACATCATTTATTGAGGCAGCAAAATTTAGTTGACAAGCATCAATGCAAATACCACATCTAGAACACGAGTTTATTTGAATATCTGTCAATCCGGAATATTGTTCCCCAATTGTTGCACCCCATTTTCGTAGAAATACTAATACAATTTCGGTTGGTATGTGCATGTATCTTGAAAACGGTAAACTAACGAAAAATAAGCATAAAACTGATGAATATGCCCACCAGAGTGGTAATTCCATTGATTCTACTGGTAGGGCTTTTAATAAATTACCAACAGATCCCGTTAAAAAATCTCCATTTCCCGAAATTGCAGCAGTGCTACTTTCGGCTAATAAGCGTAATGGGAAAATCCACCATAGAGAAGCAAGAGCAAGGCGGTCGAATGTATTGTGTTTTGTAGCTTTCTTCAATCCCAGAAATTTTGATCTGAATCTTTTGAAAATTGCTAGGGACAGTCCACTTAAAACAATAAGCAGGAGTAGATCCATCGTAAATGAAAAGAAAGCGGCACCAAAATATTCATGCTGTTCTTTGGCAAAATATTTAAAAAATATTGCAAGCCAAGGTTCTTCAAACATTGTTCCGGCGTAAAATGAAGATTCTATTTTTCCAACAACTATTAACAAAAACCAACCAAATGCAAGACTCATGTGCATATAACCCAATAAAGGATTTCTTCTGTAAATATTACGGTGAATTAAAGCTTCTCTTACTATTTCCCAAATAGCTGATATGGTTTTTATACTGAAGAAGTTTTTGTTAACAAAATATCTTTGTTTACGATCCAAATTCCTTATCCACATTACAAATTTGAAAGTAATTACTGCAAATAAGAAAATTGCACCAATTGCAAAGGGTAATATGAACGGATGAAAATTCATTGTTCGATATTTTTATAGTTTAAGTCGTTTAAGAAAATTCTCATATTATAGATAATTGCTCTTGTGTTTACTCCTCTCGGACATACTAATTTACATTTACCGCACAACATACATTTATCCAGTTCATCAGCAAGTCCTTCAAATTGTCCCCGACGGTATTTTAAGTGGCAGTTCCGAAAATTAAAGTCAATGTGATTTGATGCTGAACATGTTGCTGCACAAGCTCCGCACATTAAACATCTTTGTGCCGAGGGAACTTTTTCTATAATTTTTGCATATTCCGATGTGTCTCTGGTATCCCAATCAATTACACGCGGTTTCGATATGTTAAATCCCCAATTTTTCATGATTATGATTTTAGATAATTCATGATTTCAACTGCTGCGGAACGCCCATCTGCTATTGTTTCAGGGAGTGTTAAAGGCCTTTTGCATGTCCCTGCCAGAAAAAGTCCCGGTTTTTCGGAAAAATTGTCCATTCCAAATAAAGATTTGCTTTTAGCAAAACCATAAGGTCCAACAATATTGTTATCCGTACAGATCTTTGTTGTTGATTCAGAAGATTCTATTCCTACCATCAGAACAAGTATGTCCACTGTCATTTTCATTGGTAGTGCAGATAATGTGTCTTCAGCCTTTATTTGTATTCTATTGTCTATTGTTACAGCAGCTTCCGAAATACGTCCTCGAATGTAGTTCACTCCATATTTTTCTTGTGATTTACGATATAGTTCTTCGTAAAATTGCCCTGCCATTCTCATATCCATATAAAAGCAATATGCATGAGCATCAGGTACAAGTTCTTTAAATTCGATTGCTTGCTTTACGGCAGTAATACAGCAAACTCTTGAACAATAATGATTTCCGACTTTTTCGTCGCGGCTCCCAACACAATTTAAAAATGCAATACGTTCAGGAATTTTTCCTTCTTTTGTAAGAATCTTTCCTGTTTTATACATATCTTCAAAATCAACCGAAGTGATTACATTGTCATAAATACCGTAACCTAATTCTTCTTTTCTTTTTGCATCAAAAACTTCAAAACCTGTTGCTAGAAGTGTAACATCTGCAATATACTTTTCACTACCTGAGGTCGCAATCCAATTATTATTTTCCCACGCGAGGTTTTCAATTTTTGTGTTATTTAAAAACTTGATATTATCATGTTTAAGCTTTTCTGTAATTTGTTTCCTAACAACAGATGCGTCTCCGAAATCAGGAAAGAGCTTAGCCCAGTTCTTAACATTACCACCCGGATATTCATCTTTTTCAAATACTGTTATTCTTATACCATTATTTGCAAGATAATATGCTGCTTCAATTCCGGCAGGCCCTCCTCCAATAATTATAACGTGTTTGTTATTCATAACTTACTTTCAAATATTCAGGCTTTTCAGGTTCTCCAAGGTAGGTTCCTGATTTTCCTGTAAATTTATCTTTCAGATCATATTTTATCCCTAATTTGTCAAGTAGAGGCTCAACCTGTACCTGATGGACTTGTAAGCCTAAGTCCCAAGGGTTGTATCCTAATAGTAATCCAGTTAATTCTTCATAAGTGAGTACAGGAATTCCCATTTGATTATCGTCATATGTTTTTCCTTCCATTTCGGCTATTGTGTACTGCCATCTGTCCATAAACATTGTACAGCCCGGACAATTAGTCAGCACAAAATCCGGTTTGTAAGGTTCCATGGATTCGAATTTTTTCTTAGTATTGGCAACAGAATATCCTCGATTTGACATTACAAGATATTGGCGGAATCCAAAACCACAACAATGTCTTCTTTCGGGATAATCAATGACCTTGCCCCCCCATTCTTCAATCATTCCGGCAAGTACTTGCGGGAATTCAGCTCCTCCAACAGCATGTTTCGAAAATATCTTCCCATAGTGACATCCTATATGCTCAACAGCATTAAGAGGTTTGCCCGTATGACAATTAACAAGTTGATATTTCATTTTTTGCTTTAATTCCTTGCGATATTTGTAAATTATATCAGAAGGATGAGCAATGTTTTCGGGAATTTTGAATTCGCGACCAGTTGCTTCTCTTAAAAACTTTCTTGTTTTTTCTAATTCTTCGGGAAAATGTTCCCAAGTTTCAACAACTTCTGTAAAAACTCCGAAAGAAGTAACGCAAGATGGAACATAATTTTTAAGTTCAGCATCTGTCATTAATGAAAACAGTCTTGCACATACTGTCATTGTTGTCTCGAATGGAACAACGTCAGAATGATATCCAATACCGGTACAAGTGTGTTGATTCGGATCATCTATTATAGTTAATCCTAATTCATCTCTCAATATATTCAAAAATGCAGTTTCGGAGCCGGGAAAAAACGATTGTCTGATGCAACTACGTTCATAAAAATAATTGTCGTCAGCTATTTCTTTTTGATATTCGTTCCAAAAATGTTTCTTTTCTGTCATCTCACTTACTTTTGATGATTGTTCGAATTTTCAATATATGTATGAAAGAAATATTCATTATTTAATCCTTCTTTATCAATACTCATTTTGAGACTTTTTGCTTTTTCGGCTGAAAATTGTTCAATATTTTCATATAGTTGACTTCCTCCTGTTACATCAAAGATTTTCCTTACTTCGTCAAGATTTTCTTTACTTATTTTTCTTAAGGCACCTGCGCCATCTTTGTTGTAATTGGCTCCTAATCGGTCGGCAACTTCTTCAGCATTATTAAAATACCATTTCCAAACAGGTCCCTGTTCAGGGTGTAATTTCGGACTTACTTTGTCGACATGAACACAATAACCGGTATGGATAATATTATCTCCAACTGTTCGCTTAACTGCAAATTGTTGTCTTCCTTTCTCACTTTCAATAAAAAAACCTAATTCTTGTGAAAATCTTCGCAAAACAGAAATTACCATTGCAGGAACATTGCCTCTTGGACACCTGGTTTTACATGACATACATTGTCCACAATACCAAATAGTTTCACTTTTTAGTAAATCTTCTATCTTTTGATCATCTCGTGATTGGACAATATTCATAATCAGTCTTGGATCGTACTTGTAAAATTCCGCTGCCGGACATATAGCTGTACAAACCCCACAATTCATGCATGCAGTAGATGCTTCTCGAAATCTTACATCTTGCATTAGTAAATCGTAATACTTCATATAAATTATAAAATACTGTTATATAAGTCACAAAAGTAGTACCTATTAATTAATGAAAATAGATAGTAAATACTGTTTTTTATGGGTAGATTTACCAAAAATAATTAGTATTTATACTTAATTGTTTGATAATCAGATTAACATAAAACAAATGAATGTTTATACAAAATAGATTAATGTGTGCATAAATATTGATTGCAATTAGTATAAAAATAAAAAAAACGACCTAAATCGTTATATTCATCTATAATTAAGGAAATGAAATGTTATTTAGAAATAATTATTCTTTGAACTTGTACACCGGATTCTGTTTGAACACGGATAAAATATGTTCCGGCTTCCATGTCATCAATAGGAATATCAATAACTGATCCTGCAGCACCTCTTGATTTACCGGTTTCAAAAACGATTCCGGATTTATTATCAATCATTTTAATGCTTTCAATATTTGAATTTACATTAAACTTAACGCTAACAATTTCTTCAGAAGGATTTGCTGTAATTTCGCAAGTTTGAGCATTAGATTTTGTGTTTTTACCACCGTCAGGAAAAACTGTTTTTTCAGCACTACACAATAAATTAGAATTATCTTTCATTTGAGCATTAACAATAAGACTCATTGAAAGAATTACTAATATTAAAATTGTGAGTTTTTTCACTTATAAATCATTTTTCTATACAAATGTACGGCTTATTTTTAATATGAGCAAAAAAAATACGAAAAAAAATCAAAAAAAATGATAAAATTCTTAATAAAATTTATAAATAATTGAATATCAGATATGTAAATGTGTGATAAATTGTTAATAAGTTTGTTTATATGTCATTATTTGTCTTAAATTTTATACATTTAGTCAATTTTTAGTCGAAAATGGCTCTTAAATTTAGTGAATAATCCTTAAATTCATATTTTACCGGCTACAACGGTATGAAAGTTTTTATTTAATAAGAATTTATTGGATATTGAAAGCAATTCTTTTGACGTAATGTTTTTGATTCTATTAACTTGATTACTAATGAATTTGGGACTTTTATTTGTTATTATTAACTTTTCCCAAACAGAAGAAGTTTGAAAAACCCCGTCAAAAGAAGAAAGCATTTCTCCCAACATGTAGTTTCGTACAAGATTTAATTCTTGATAGTGAATTGGTTTCTCGGTGAGGATTTTTATTTCTTTAAAAATTTCATCAATAGCCATTTGTGTTACATCAATTCCTACATCAGAAGTAATTTTTAAAACAGCACAATCGTTATATTCTGCTATAAATGAACCAATTCCATAAGTGTAACCTTTGTCTTCTCTAATATTTTTCATCAATCTTGATCCGAAATAGCCCCCTAATACTGTGTTAAGTATATCAATATCAATCAACTCTTCTTCAGAAAGTTTGTCAAGATTTTTTCCAATGTAAATGCTTGACTGAACAGAATCATTCATCTCAAATAATCTAAATTCGTTTTTTGACTCAATACTTTCTAAATCTTTTTTAGAATTAGTTCTTTCCCCCTTTTCTGTATTAAAAATGTTTTTGCAAAGTTCAAGTGTTTCTTCATTTACCATACCTGAAATTTGAATCATGCTTTCACTAATCAAGTAGTTTTGTTCAACAAAATCGCTTATGTCTTTAAGGAATAATGAGTGTATATCTTCCGGTACTATTTCGTAACCCCTGGGATGGTTATTGCCGAATAATTCTGTATTAAGTCCCCTCATAGCAACATATTTTGTCTTGGTTAAGTTGTTTTTAAGGGTTTCTTGATATTTATTTTTTGATATTTCGAATTCCTTTTCAGGCAATAATGGGTTCTTTAAAATCTCTGCAAAAACAGGTAAAACTTCGTTTATGAATTTTTGGGGTACATATAACCGAAATCCTGCATTATCATTAGCGGTAAAACTTTCAACATGACAGCCGTAAAAGTCGAAAAACTCTGCAGTTTCGTCAGGACTCATTCCTTTGGGTGCCTCTTTAATTAAGGAATTTGCAAAAACAGACTGTAGTTTTATATTTTCAAATTCTATCCCTGCTTTAAAAACGACTGTAATTTTTACAATAGGAGTGCTGTCTGATTTAAGTATAAAAAGCTTTGCCCCATTATCTATTTTAACTTTTTGAGGTTGTATAAAATTTAAATTTTTTATTTGCTTAGTCTTAGGTGCTATTTTTCTATTAATCATTTCTTAGTTTTTTGATTTGTAATAAATGCATGATAAATTTTCTTCTCTGAAAATTTCTGATGCAACTCTAATAATGTCACTTTTAGAAACATTCATTATTATATCTTCTGTAAAATTTATATTATTTGCATCGCCTAAAAGCTCATAAAATGCCAATTCCATGCAAATATTCAATACGCCTATTTTTGAAAATAATTGTGTAGAAAGCGACTTGTTTTTGACCTTGGTCAGTTCTCTTTCAGAAAAATCCGCATTAATAATTTTCGCAAGTTCATCTTTGATTGCTTTTTCAGCAGTTTCAAAATCTATATCGGGATTAAGCTTTCCATTTATCATTAATAATCCTGGATCTAAGCTACCTTGAATATATCCATCAATTTCAGAAAACAGACGTTTTTTCTTAATTAGGTTAATATTAAACAAAGATGACTTTCCATTAGATAACAAATCCGAAATTAAATCACTGGCATAATAATCTTTATGATTTCTATCACACATGTGATAAGCCATGTAAATTGCATTTGCTTTAACATTGCGTTCAAGTGTAAGTGTTCTTTTTTCTTTTTGAGGTGGCTCCTGTGATATGTTTTTTACCGGTACATTTCTACGAGGTATTTCTCCAAACCATTTTTCACAAAGCTTTTGCATTTCTTGTGTTTTTACGTCTCCTCCAATGACAAGTATAGCATTATTTGGTGCATAATATTTATAAAAAAAGTCTTTCACATCATCCAAACTAGCTTCTGTAATATGTTTAATTTCTTTGCCAATAGTTGACCATTTATAAGGGTGAACTTTGTACGCTAAAGGTCTTAAATACAATGATACATCACCATAAGGTTGATTGAAGTATCTTTGCCTGAATTCTTCTGATACAACATTCCTTTGGACATCCAAGCTTTTTTTCGAAAAGCCCAGTTCAAGCATTCTATCCGATTCGAGATAAAATGCAGTTTCAATGTTTTGTTTCGGTAAAGTTATGTAATAATTTGTAAAATCATTGTTTGTAAAAGCATTATTTTCTCCTCCAGCTTTTTGTAAGACAGTATCAAAAGACGGGATGTTTTTTGAACCCCCAAACATAAGGTGTTCAAAAAGGTGAGCAAATCCGGTACGGTTTTCGTTTTCGTCTCTTGCACCTACATTGTAAAGAATATTGAAGGTGACCAAAGGTGTGGTTTTGTCCTGATAAACTATTACTTTTAATCCATTATCAAGAATAAATCTGTCAAAATTTATCATAAATTTTTTTGTTTCAAAGATATAACTTTATATAATCCATTATTGTAAAAGTATATTGAAAATTCTGGTTTTGATATGTCATAGATATGGTGCTTGTATAATTTTTAAAATGTGTTAAAAAGTTGTGATGATTTTTTATAAATTTGATGCAACCAAATACTTAAATGTTTTGTTTTAAATATTAATTGTCGAAGTATTAATTTAAGGGAGTAATGTTATGAGAAAATTTTTACTAAGTTTTATTCTTGTTATTTTGGTTTCCGGAGTTTTTTCACAAAAATCCTATGAAACGTTGTTTAACCAGCCTCAATCAGATGTGTATGAGATTACATACAATGTTAAAGATTTTAATCTGAACCAGTTAACAATTGATGGCATAACATATCAGGCTATTGATATGGGAGTTTCTACTACTACAAATGATAAAGGCTGGGCAGAATTGCCTTTTATCAGTGCAGCTATAGAATTGCCTCCTCAAAAAGATGTTGATTTGAATATTGTTTATTCAGATTATATTGATATTCCTTTGGATTATCCTTTGTTGCCATCGCGTGGAACAATTTACAGAAATCAGGATCCATCTCAGATTCCATACGAAGTTGCTCCTGAATCGTTAATTGATGAGTTTTATCCTCAACAAATGGTTGTTCTTGAAGATCCTTTTATTTTTAGGGAGGTTAGAGGTACAGCTGTTCGTGTTTTTCCATTTCAATATAATTCTGTAACAAATACTTTGAGGTTTTACCGTAGCATAAGGGTGCAATTGGTTGAAAATAATAATCCTCCAACTAATCCATTGTTACGCGAAAAAGTTTCATACATTCGCGAAATTGAGGGTATTTATCAGGATTTGTTTTTAAATTATAATTCATATAAGCCATCAACAACTTTAACAATGAATGAATATGGTGATATTTTGGTAATAACAACTTCTGCTTATGAATCAACTATGGAACCATATATTACATGGAAAAAAGAAATGGGTTATAATGTGACTAAAACTATTGTTGCCAACGGAACAAATGTTGCAACTACAATTTCATCAGCATACTCTTCTAATCCTAATTTGTTATATATTCAGCTTGCAGGAGATTGGGCAAATATTAAATCACCTACAATTTCTGTTACCACAAGTGCAGATCCATGTGATGCATTTATGGGTGCAGTTTCAGGTTCTGATAATTATATTGATATTTCTGTAGGACGTTTTTCATGTGCTTCAACAACCGACCTTACTGTTCAGATCAATAAAGCTATTAATTATGAGAAAAGCCCTAATATGACTACCGGTTGGAGAGAAACATTTATTGGTATTGGTTCAAATGAAGGTAGTGGAATAGGGGATGACAGCGAAATTGATTATACACATATACAAAGAATTTATTCGAGCAGATTAGATCCTTTTACATATAATACTCATCAACAAAATTATGCTCCAAGTGCATCTGCCACAACTCTTGCAGGTCATATAAATTCCGGTGCATCTACAATTGCATATTGCGGACATGGTGATGTAGATATGTTTGTTACTACCGGGTTTAATAATACAAATGTAAATGCTTTAACAAATGGAGATAAGCTGCCTTTTATAGTCTCAGTTGCTTGTGTCAATGGCTCATTTCATACCGAAACTTCTTGTTTTGCTGAGACATGGTTAAGAAAATCAAATGGTGGTGCTGTTGTAACTTGGATGTCCACAATTAATCAGCCTTGGCAACCACCACAAAGAGGTCAGGATTATTTTTATGATGTTTTGATAGGTGGATTTAATTATGACAATGATGGTATTACTGCAACTACAGGTTATAATACTACACAACAACGTACTCGCTGGGGTTCAATAGCAGTTAACGCTGCGGTTTTGATGTTAAGAGAATCATCTGCAAGTGATGATATTGAAACAATTAAAACCTGGACAACATTTGGAGATGCATCATTACAGTTGCGTACAAAAATTCCGGCAGCCCTGACTTTATCTAATATGGAACCTATGGTAGGCTCTGCATTTTCTGGTATAGCTTATATTAGTGGCACTCCGGCTGCAGATGTTCTTATTTGTTTGTCAAAAAATGGTGTGTATTATAGTGATATGACCGATTCAAACGGAGCATATTCTATTTCACATGATTTTGGCGCCGGTGATGCGTTGCTTGTTGCAACAGCTTTTAATTCAACAACAATTTATGAGACGGTTACTCTTATTGATTCAGATCCTTGTTTGCCTGTCAATGATTTGACTGTTATCGCTGATGGAACAACTGCAAATTTGAGTTGGTCTGTACCAAGTGAAGGAAATGTTACCGGGTATAAAATATATCGGGATGGTAATTATCAAACAACTGTTACCGGCTTAACCTATTCTCAATCTTCATTAGCAAATGGAACTTATACGTATTGTGTGGCTGCTGTTTTTGATGGCGAAGAATGTTATGCTCAGGAGTGTCGTGAGGTTGTGATTAATGACGGAAGCAATGACGATTGTGAATCACCAACAGATCTTCAAATTTCTGAAACAAGTTCAACTGTACATGATTTATCATGGACAGCTCCGGCAGGATCCAATGTTATATTTGATGATATTGAATCCCATACAGCATTTACTATTAATTCTGTTGGTACAGTTCCATGGACATTTATTGATGGGGATGGACAAACCACATATTCTATTGCAAATTATACTTTTACTAATCAGGGTTCAGCCATGGCAACAATTGTTTTTGACCCGAATTTAGTATTACATAGCACTAATAGCACTCCACTAACTCAGACTACCGATGGAACACCATTTACTGCTCATTCAGGTGATCAATTCTTTGCAAGCTTTAATGCCTCTACAGGTCAGACCAATGACTGGATAATAAGTCCTTTGCTAAGTTTTGCAGAGCCATTCGAATTTAGTTTTTTTGCTCGTAGTGGACACAAATCAGCATATCCTGAAGCATTTAAGGTTGCTTATTCTACAACAACCAATCAACAGACTGCATTTACAAATACTTTAGCAACAATAACTTCTGCTCCTTTTGCATGGACTGAATATTCATATACTGTTCCTGCAAATGCAAAATATGTTGCAATAAATTGTAATTCGAACGATATGTATTACTTCTGTGTTGATGATATTTATATCGGAGACGGCAGTATGCCGGGAGCTAATTTAACTGGTTATAATGTATATTGTGATGGCATTTATCTTGGTAACACTTCTAATACTGCATTTACGAATAATGATGCCTCTGAAGGTTATCACGAATATTGTGTCGAAGCAGTTTACGACAATGCTTGTATTTCTCCTCAGGTTTGCGAAACAATTGGAACAGTAGGAACAACATATACAATAACTGCATCTGCTGGTAGTAATGGTTCAATAAGTCCTTCTGGGACATCAACAGTTAACGAGGGCTCAAATAAAACCTACAATATTACACCTGCAACTTGCTACGAAATTGCAGATGTCTTGGTTGATGGTTCCAGTGTTGGTGCCGTTTCTACTTATACATTTACTAATGTTATGGATGACCATACAATTTCTGCTACATTTAGTCAGATAACTTACAGTATATCTACTAGTGCAGGTGTTGGTGGCTCAATATCAGGAATTGGCAGTTCTGCCGTTTGCGGTTCATCTGTAAGTTTTACTGTAAATACTGAGGAATGTTATGAAGTTACCTCTGTTACTGTTAACGGAACTCCTGTAACTTTGGTTGGAAACGGATATACAATTAATAATGTTTCCTCAAATCTGAATATTGTTGCTACATTTAATGTTATATCTTACTCAATTAGTACAAATGCCGGAACAGGAGGAACAATTACAGGTGCCGGAACAAGTGTTGCATGTGGTGGCGATATTACGTTTACAGTAAATCATGATGATTGCCATGAAATAGCATCTGTAACTGTTAATGGAACACCTGTAAGTCTTATCGGAAACAGTTATACAATTAATGATGTGGACGAAAATATAAGTATTGTAGCCACATATAGTCAGCTAACATTGAGTGTAACTGCAAATGCAGGAACAGGAGGTAGTATTGCGGGTGTAGGAACAAGCATAGGTTGTGGAGATGATTTAACTTTTACCGTTACACCGAACGAATGTTATGAAGTTCTGTCGGTTACTGTAAATGGTAATCCATTAGCATTAACAAGTGGAAATTATTCAGTAAATGATGTTATTGCTGATGTTTTGATTGAAGCAACATTTGGAATTGAAATATACACAATAACTGCAACGGCAGGAAGTGGTGGTACAATTACTCCGTCAGGGAATTCTAGTTTTGCTTGTCATGCTAATCAGGTTTTTGTGATAACTCCGGATGATAATTATATTATTTCAGCTGTGTATGTTGATGAAGTTAATCAAGGCGCTGTTGCTGCGTATTATTTCAGTAATATTGTTTCAGATCATACAATTACAGTTGAATTTGATTTCTTCAATGATATTAATACAGATTTAGTTAATGGTGTTACATTATTCCCTAATCCTGCAAATGATTATTTTGATTTAGTAATTGGAGATGTTGAAGATTATTCTGATTTGAGAATTGTAGGGATAGACGGGAAAATTATCAGTAATCAAATAATCACCTCTAAAAGAATGACAATTGATATTTCTGATTTTGCAGAGGGAATATATTTCGTACAACTTTTAGGTACTGATAAATGTGTAAGCATTAAGTTAAATAAAATGTAAATATCAGTCTATGATAATTATTAAAGCTGCTTTCATAGATAGCAGCTTTTTTTGTTTAATTATGTTATTTTAGCAGTTCAAAAAAAGGATTTAGTTATGAAAAAAATTGTTTTAACTCTTATAGTTTTTGTTGTAGTGACGGTAAATTTTAATTTGCTGGCTTGTACGAATTACTTAGTTACGAAAGGAGCTTCGGCAGATGGTTCGACAATGATAAGTTATGCAGCAGATTCACATATTCGTTATGGTGAACTGTACTGGCGTCCCGCCGGCGAATATCCTGAAGGTACGATGGTCACTTTGTATGACAGAGGAACGGCAAAACCTTTGGGGCAAATTCCACAGGCAAGAAAAACCTATAAAGTGGTAGGTTTTATGAACGAGTTTCAGGTTTCTATCGGGGAAACTACTTTCGGTGGTAGAAATGAATTAGTAGATACAACTGGAATAATTGATTATGGAAGCTTAATGTTTCTCGTTTTACAGCGTTCGAAAAATGCTCGTGAAGCAATAAAGGTGATGATTGAGCTGATAAATGAATTTGGATATTGTAGCAGTGGGGAGTCTTTTTCGATTGCTGACCCAAATGAGGTTTGGATACTTGAGATGGTAGGAAAAGGAACAGAGCTAGTCTTTGATAAAAAACTTAAAAAATACACCAACAAAAACAAGGGAGCGGTTTGGGTAGCAATCAAAATTCCTGACGGATATGTTTCGGCTCATGCCAACCAATCAAGAATATTAAACTTCAAACTTAGTGATGGTAAAACCTCTATAAGCAGTAAGGAAATGGATAAAATATTTTCACCAGATTTAGAAGTTATTTATGCCGAAGATGTTATCTCTTTTGCAAAAGCAAAAGGATATTATTCGGGTGATGATGCGAATTTTTCATTTGCCGATACATACAATCCTATGACTTTTGACGGAGCGAGATTTTGTGAGTTAAGGGTATGGGCATTTTTTAACGAAATATCAAATGATATGGATAAATACTGGGATTTTGTATGCGGAAAGGATTTGAATATGCGTATGCCTTTATATATTAAACCAAATAGAAAACTAACACCCCAGGATTTGTTCTCTTTTAAACGAAATTATTTGCAGGGAACAGAATTGGATATGAGTAAAGATGAGGGTGCCGGTTCTTTTGGCTTGCCTTATCGTTGGAGACCATTAACATTCGAGGTTGACGATAAAGAATATTTTAACGAAAGAGTTACAGTTACACAGCAGACAGGTTTTTCATTTATTTCTCAAATGCGTTCATGGTTGCCCGATGCAATTGGTGGAATTTATTGGTTTGGGGTTGATGATGCAGGATCGTGCGTATATGTTCCATTTTATTGTGGAATTACAAAACCAGCAGAAAAGTGGGCTGAAGGTTACGGAGATATTTTAACTTATAAAGATGACGCTGCTTTTTGGGTTTTTAACAGAGTCGCTCATTTTAAATACCTGTTCTATAATCGAGTAATGCCTGATATACTAAAGCATCAAGCGTATCTTGAAAATAAATTTGCCGAGTATCAGCCTGAAATAGAAAAGGCTGCACTAGATATTTATAACGAAAATCCTGAACTTGCTGCAGAGTTTTTAACTGATTATTCGTGTAATATGGCAAATTATGTAGTGGATTATTGGAAAGAGTTTGGAAATTTCTTACTTGTCAAATATCTCGATGGCAACGTAAAGCAGGAAGAAAATGGAGAATTTTTACGTAATCCATGGGGTTATCCCAAATCGCCTATGTTTCCCGGTTACTCTGAAGAATGGAAAAGAAACCTTATTGACAAAACAGGAGAAAAATTTCTAATGAAATAATTATCTATGCTGTGTGAGTTGATTTAGTTTGTTTTTATGGTTCTTGACTAATTTATTACTCTTTAATAAATTTCAGTATCTTACTAAAGTCTTGATTTTCAATTTTTAGGATGTAGATTCCGGATTCAAATTCAGAAATATTAATTTCACTGTCAATAAAATTATTATCACAATAAATTATTCTTCCACACATATCAAGAATAGTCAAATTTGATTCAGAATCCAGTCCATAAACATATATTTCTTCTTTTGCAGGATTTGGATAAATACTGATATCAGAATTAATACTATTACTGTTTACTCCTAAAACTATTGTTTCATAGTTTAATTTCCATCCTTCTGCCTGACCTTGTGAATCTGTTTTAAATGTGATGTAAATTTCGTTTGAATAACTAATTAATTCGGAAGGTGCAACTCCGGCAGTAAAGGTTCCTACTAGTGCTCCTTCAGAACTATTTCCCTCATATATTTTAAGTATATCATTTTCGAGAAGATCATATTTAGTGAAGTAAATTCTTAGAAAATCAAATTCACGATTACCTAATGAAATTAGCCAATCACAATCAGTATTGTTAAAATAATAATTGGGACCACTACCGTCATCAAATGACCATTCCGGTTGATCATAAACCATACTGCTGCAATAATCAGCATAATTAGGTGTTAAATTTATCAGAGCGCCCTGTCCCCAGTAAAAAGACATTCGAGGATTAATATTGTCAAGATAGAAATATCCGTTAGCCGAACCACCCCAGCCCCAGTTAAAATGGAAATAAGAGGTGTCTTGATATCCGTCACAAACAAAAGCATGACCTTCGCCGTTATCGTTTGTACCACGATATAATATTGGGTGACCTTTGTCTAGGTCTTCTCTTAAGATAAATTTCCACTCAGAGTCTTCAACATCATATTTTTCTAATTCGTACACTCCGGCACGATATCTAAAATTTTGTTTTAAAGCAAAGAAAGAATTTGATATAGAAGAACCGGAGCCATCTGGGCCAAAATCCATATCAACAGATACAGCACAATGAAAAATAAGTTCAGCGATAGAATTTCTGCTTAAAGTATTTATTGAATTTGTCATAGAATCCCAATGATATGTCGTCTCCCCAAAATCAACCGTAAAATAATCACCCCAAAAATAGTCATGTGTTCCTCTTCCTGTTTCAGGATAATTCCAAAATTTCATAACCTGAGCCATTGCAGTTGCAACACATCCTGCATAAACCCTTTGCCCGGGACCTAAAGGATGCATTGGACAGTAATAATTATAGGGATAGTTCTGATTCCATTTTGTTGTTAACATAGTGGGAACTCCTCTGATGCTTCTAGGAGCTGGTGTTTCATTATTATAATATTTTTGCCAGGCTGATTTAATAATATCAGTTGACTTTATTGAATTTGATTCAATAAGATCAAATTGCTCTAAATATTTGTCAATCCATAATCTGGTTGCAGGAGCAATGTCCTCAATGTCGAATTCGTCTCCGTATGAGTATGCTAGAACAGGATATGCTCTGTTGTCCGCACTTACTAATATGTAACCTCCGTCTTTAAAACTAAATTCATAAATACAGTCTTTTCCAGATTTTGAAGTAATAGTGCTTTCTTTTTCAATTTGAATGTCCGACTTGTTTAAATCGAAAGCCATAGCATGGCTTTTATAAAAATTTATCCCGGTTTGCAGTGCATAATCACGCGATACATGTTGAGCTGTTAAAAAGATAAAAGAGAAACTAAAAACTACCGTAAATAATAAATACTTCATATTATAATAAATTTTCGTAAATATAAGAAATAGACTATATTTTAATGACAAAGGTAAAATTATTCACAAAATATTATACAAAAATGCTCGAATTTATTTGTATTGTGTGAATAGCTTATACTTAGATAAATTGAGAACTACAATTAAAATATTAACTAAATTCATTGACATTGAAAATCCTAAATAGAAAATTTGTAAGTTTGTAAAAAACTAATGACCATGAATATAGGATCAAAGACAAAAATTGTTGCAACACTAGGTCCTGCAACTAATAATAAAGAAGTTTTAAGAGAAATGATTAATGCAGGTCTGGATGTATTCAGACTTAATTTTTCGCATGGCTCTCATGAAGAAAAAGCAGAAATAATTAAAATTATTCGTGACTTAGAATCCGAGTTGACAGTCAGTATTGCGATTTTAGTCGATTTGCAAGGACCGAAATTGAGAATTGGAGTTGTGGAAAATGAGCCTAAGCTTCTTGAAAAAGGCGATATAATTAATTTTTGTACAGATAAAAGTCTTTCAAATAGTGATACGTTTTATATGACTTATGCAGATTTTGCAAAAGACGTAAAATCAGGTGACATGATTTTGATTGATGATGGCAAAATAAAACTGGAAGTCTTAAAGTCGGATAACAAATCAATCGTTTCTGCACGTGTAATTTACGGTGGTCCTCTTTATTCTAAAAAAGGAGTTAATTTACCTGACACAAAAACCAGTTTACCATGTTTAACCGAAAAAGATAAGGAAGATTTGCTTTTTGCTCTTAACAATGATGTAGATTGGATTGCCCTATCCTTTGTACGCGAGCCTTCGGATATAGAAAATTTGAGAGAGTACATTTTGACATTCCGCAAGAAAATTAATATTATTGCGAAAATTGAAAAGCCGGAAGCATTAAAAAATATTGATGAGATTATTGCTCTTACAGATGGAATTATGGTTGCAAGAGGTGATTTGGGCGTAGAAGTTAATTTTGACAAGGTGCCGATAATACAAAAATTGATAGTAGATAAATGTATTGAAGCGTCTAAGCCGGTTATTATTGCGACTCAAATGTTAGAAAGCATGGTGACAAATTTTCGTCCGACAAGGGCAGAAGCTACAGATGTTGCCAATGCAGTACTTGATGGGGCTGATGCGTTGATGCTCAGTGGCGAAACCTCGGTGGGGCAGTTCCCTGTTGAAACAATCAGAGCAATGCAGAGTATTATAGATTATACTGAATCGAACAGAAATATTTATTATAAAAATCATCAGCCTGACATCAGCAGTAATACCTTTTTACCTGACTCGATTTGCTACAATGCTTGCTTAATGGCTCAACAAACAAATGCAAAAGCAATTATTCCGTTTACCTTTTCGGGTAATACAGCAATAAGATTGTCGAGTCATAGGCCCAAAGCTGAAATTTTTACTTTTACTGCCAACAAACACTTGTTGAGACGCTTGCCATTACTTTGGGGAATATCAACCTTTTATTTTCCGATTTTTGATTCTATTGATAAAGCTATCGAATATTCTGTTAAATACCTATTGGAAAAAGGTCTGGTACAAAAAGGCGATTTGGTCATCCACATTGCAAGTACACCAATAGCTGCGAAGGATAGAACAAACATGATTAAATTAAGCAGGGTGTAAGAGAAATATCTTAATATAATTATTGTTTAAATAGGATTTTATTATAAATGAAAAATTAACTAACTTAGCATCATCATAAACTATAATATTAAAACATGTAATTATGATTTATATAGCTATAATTTTAAGTTTAATTGCTGCAATATTTCTGCTGTCGTGTTGCGGGAAATCAAAAGCAGTTGATACTTCAGTCCAAGACAAAGTCATTAAAATGGATTCGCTAATTTCTGATTTTATTAACGATACTATTAAGCCTTTATATTCGAAAAAGCAAATTGAATTAAAACTTAAGAAATTAGCGAATACTCCTCCACCTACAGATCTGGCAATGGGAGCAATGTGTTATTCTCCATCTATGATTGATACGTCGAGTGTTAGTTATATTTGTCCAATTTGTGGCGAAAAAACTATTTATAAATTTGGCGTTTATAGTTATTCATTTAACGATGATTTAGAATATGGTATTTCCGCTGCTCGTCGTGAGGTTAGTAAAATCAGAGGAGTTAATATCAAACTTGACGAAACACAGTTTTGTAGTCATTGTCGCATAGTAGATATAGATCAACCACAATTGGGAGTATGGATCAATATTGCAGGAGAAAGAGATACTAATAAAATTTATGGGATTACGTATAGGGATTTAAAATTACTTACAGAGTTTTTTGACGATAAGCTTAAATATACAGATGATTATGACTATGAATATCCGCTGGTTGAAAGGCTAGATCGTTTGGAAGAGTTATTAGGAATAAGAATTGATAAATAAGTTTGTTTTTTTGTAATATTTTACACCAAACTTATGACAGACTATATACGCACTTCAGAGTTTTTACCACCAACTGCAGTTTTAGAGTTAACATATAATTGTAATCATAAATGTTTGTTTTGTTCGTGTCCATGGGAGGCACCCAATTCAGTTTATCCAAAGGAATCCGAACTTAACATCACTCAATGGAAGGAATGTATTGACAAATTAATTAAATACGGTGTTAGAAGTTTTTCATTTACCGGTGGAGAACCTTTGCTAAAAGAGGGATTAAAAGATATTATTAGACATATTGGCAGCAAAAAAGTATTGGCTTTGGATAAAGAACTCCAAACTAGTGAGATAACACCGGATATGTTTTTAATTTCAAATGGACAGCTTATTAATGAGGATTGGCTTTATTTTTTAAAAGAATACAATGTCAATCTTAGCATGAGCTTGCCAGGATTAAGAACCTATAACTATCATACACAATCAGGGATATGCGACAAAATACTTAGCAATTTCGATAAAGCTGTGCAGATTGGTTTGCGAACAACAGTAAATATTACTGTCACAAAAAAGAATTTGTTTGAATTAGAAGAGACAATTTCAAATGCTCTAATTGCAGGAGCCGGAAATCTATTGCTAAATCGCTTTTTACCCGGAGGAAGAGGGATGTTTTATATAGATGATTTGCTTTTAAGTAAAGAAGAAACAATAAAAATGTTGGGAATAGCAGAGAAAGTACTGGTAAAAGCTAATCGCTATGGAAATGTTGGTACAGAAATGCCAATGTGTATTTTGACAGGAATGGAATTTAAAAACTTAAGTGTAGGAACCCGTTGTGCTGCAGCTACAGGATTCGTAGTACTAGGACCTGAAGGCAAGGCTAGGACATGTAACCATTCTCCTATAAAACTAGTCCATTATAGTGAAATAGAAAAGCTAAAAATAAATAATTATTGGCAAAAATTTACTCAAAAAGATTTTCTTCCGGAGGATTGTGAAGACTGTAAACTGAATTATGCTTGCGATGGAGGATGTAGAGAAGCCGCTCATATTTTCAGAGGCTGTGTTAATGGTTTAGATCCGATTTTTTAATAGTAGTTCTGAATTGAGAGGTTATAGCTTCAACTTCAATCCAACAACAAAACGCTTACTTTTTAAACAAAGAATCTACAAATTCTCTTTTGTTAAATACTTGTAAGTCTTCGAGGCCTTCACCAATTCCTATATATTTAACAGGGATTTTAAATTGATCCGATACACCAATTACAACACCTCCTTTAGCAGTCCCATCAAGTTTAGTCACTGCCAAAGCTGTTACTTCAGTAGCCAGCGTAAATTGTTTTGCCTGTTCGTAAGCATTTTGACCTGTAGAACCGTCGAGTACCAATAAAACTTCGTGTGGAGCGTCCGGGCTTATCTTTTGCATAACTCTCTTAATCTTTGAGAGTTCGTTCATCAGGTTAATTTTGTTGTGCAAACGTCCTGCAGTATCAATAATAACTACGTCTGTACCGGCAGATTTTGCCGAGTTTACTGCGTCATAAGCAACTGATGCAGGATCGGAACCCATATTTTGTCGAATCATTGGAACTCCTACCCGGTCAGCCCATATTTGAAGCTGATCTATTGCTGCTGCTCTAAAAGTGTCTGCTGCTCCAATATAAACTGTTTTTCCTGCCTGTTTAAATTTGTTGGCAAGTTTTCCTATGGTTGTAGTTTTACCTACACCATTTACACCAACAACCATTATAACGTATGGTTTGCAGTTTTCTATGATATTGTCGTCATTAAAGGAAGCGGCATTATTTTCTTCTAATAATGATGCGATAGTATCACGAAGAAGTTCGTTAAGTTCTTCTGTACCAATATATTTTTCCTGTTTAACTCTTTTTTCGATGCGCTCTATAATCCGCATTGTTGTTTCTACCCCAACATCAGATGTAAGAAGCACCTCTTCAAGTTCGTCAAGGACTTCACTATCAACTTTAGATTTACTGAAGATTACACGATTTAGTTTGTCAAAAACTGTTGTTCGTGTTTTCTCAAGACCTTGATCAAGTTTTTCTTTTTTTTCTTTTCCGAAAAGTCCAAAAAAAGCCATATCTGAATTTTTTGCAAATATACTAATTTATAGCGGATTTCAAATAAATAAAAAAGCACCTTACCAATAGGAAAGGTGCTAAAATATATTCTAGGTAAATTTATTTCTTACTGAAAAATTCTGAAGCAAAATCTTTATCTATGATTACCTCTTTAAATTGATAGTTACCTGTTTCAGGGTTTTTTATCATTTTAATGCATTTTGCTACATTTTGTCCTCCTGATTTTTTCAGGGTTGCAACTACTTTCTTTGCCATAATTTAATGATTTATTTGATTTCTTTATGTACAGTTACTTTTTTAAGAATAGGATTGTATTTCTTTAATTCCATTCTGTCAGGTGTGTTTTTTCTGTTCTTAACAGTAATATATCTGGATGTCCCGGGTAATCCTGATTCTTTGTGCTCGGTACATTCCAGTATAACCTGAATGCGATTTCCTTTTGCTTTTTTTGCCATTTGTTGTCCTCCTGACTATTTATTTAATATATCCTTTTTCTTTTGCTTCTTTTAAAGCAACGTTTAACCCCTTTTTAGAGATAGTTCTTATCCCCGATGTAGAAACTTTTAATGTTATCCATTTTTTTGTTTCTTCATCAAAAAAACGTTTATCAGTTAAGTTAACGTCAAAAGTTCTTTTTGTTCTGCGTTTTGAGTGAGAAACATTGTTGCCCACCATTGCAGTTTTTCCCGTAATTTGACAAGCTCTTGCCATAACAATTCATCTTTATTTTTAAGGACTGCAAAAATCGTTATTTTTATTTAAATAGCAAAACTTTTTTAGATATTTTTTAATAAAATTTAATTTTCATTTTATGAACAGTGTCAGAAGCATTGATAATAATAACAAATTTGCATTAATATGTTGATAATATTACTAAAAATACAATATCTGAAAGTGAAAAATTGCTAAAAATTTCTGTGGTAAATTAAATTTCTTGAATTAAATTTATAATTTTACATGGTTATTTTTTTAAGCAAACTTAAAATATTTCGTATGGAAGAACAAGTTTTTGACCCAAAATTAGCGGATACCAATCAAAGTGATATTGTTTGTAAAAACTGTGCAGCCAAATTGGTATTTGAACCTGGAACAACATCTCTTGCATGTCCTTATTGCGGGACGGTAAATGAAATCGAAATTAGAGAGGAATCTATTGATGAGTTGGATTTTGATCAGTATTTAAAGGATGCCGAAAAGGGTAATGATATTCAGGAAGTCTCTACCATAGCTTGTGAAGCATGTGGTGCCGTTACAAGTCTGGACCCTAATGTTGTATCAAGCGAGTGTCCTTTCTGTGGGAATAAGCTGATTGTTAAAAATGAAAGTACGAGTAAATTGATAAAGCCAAAGTCTTTGTTGCCTTTCAAAATAAGTAGTAAGGAAGCTTTGGAATCATTTAAAAAGTGGTTAAAAAAGTTATGGTTTGCACCTCCCGGATTAAAAAAGTATGCCTCTCAGGCTGAAAAAGTTGCCGGAATGTATTTGCCTTACTGGACCTATGATTCAGATACTTTTACTAATTATAGAGGACAGCGTGGGGACGATTATACAACAACCGAATCTTATACAGATGGTAGTGGTAAATCCCAAACCCGTACTGTTACCAAAACAAGATGGACTAATGTGTCGGGTAGTGTAAGATTGTTTTTTGATGATGTTCTTGTTATTGCCAGTAAATCATTACCTCAAAAGAAAACTGATAAGCTCGAACCCTGGGATCTCGAGAATCTTGTACCTTTTGATGAAAAGTTTCTTTCCGGCTTTAGGTCTGAAAGCTATGGATTGGGTTTGAAAGAAGGTTTTGATGTTGCTAAACTAAAAATGGATCCGAAAATTCGCCAGGCTATTAATAGACAAATAGGTGGTGACCATCAAAGAATTACATGGATGCAGACGACTTTTTCAAATATAACATTTAAACATGTTCTTTTGCCAATTTGGATTAGTGCGTATAGATTTAAAAACAAAGTTTACAGATTTATTGTGAACGGCCGTACCGGTAAAGTTCAGGGCGAAAGACCTTGGTGCTGGTGGAAAATTGCTCTGCTTGTCTTAGTAATTGCTGGTGCTATTGCTGCCCTTGTGTATTTTGGAGGAGAATAATTGTAGAGTTTTATTCACCAAAATCGGCTGAACCAGGAATAGCTTATGCTCTTCTTTACGATTTTTATATCGCTGAAATAGTGGATAATATTTATTGAAAACTTTAATAATTAAATAATTTTTATGATGAAAACAAATAATTTTAACATTTTGATTCTTATGTCTTTATTAGTATTATTTGCAGCTTGTAATAGTAAACCCGTAAAAAAGGAAGAAGTAAAAGCTGAAGAATTGACTGAAATGCAAAAACTTGTCAAAGATTATGCTGAGGTGGAACTTAAAGCCGATTTAAGCCATCTTTCGCAAAACGAAAAAGAAATGATTAAAAAATTGATGCAGGTTGCAGATATTATGGACGAGTTGTTTTGGAGAGATGCAATTGGAAATAAAGAATCATTTTTGGCAGCTATCGAAGACGAGGACGCAAAAAAATATGCTATGATAAACTATGGTCCATGGGATAGACTTAACGGAAACGAGTCATTTATAGCAAGCTTTGGTGAAAAACCTTTGGGAGCAAATTATTACCCTCAGGATATTACTGCTGAGGAATTTGATGCTTTTGACAATCCGGATAAAATGAGTTGGTACACCTTGATTCGTCGCGATGAAGAAGGCAATCTTAAATGTGTTTGGTATCATGAGGAATATGCTGCTGAAATAGAAAAAGCGGCAACTTTACTTGAAGAAGCAGCAGAATTAGCTGAAGACGAAGGGTTTAAGAATTATTTGAATTTGAGAGCAGAAGCTTTACGTACTGATGATTATCTTGCCAGTGATCTTGCATGGATGGAAATGAAAGATAATAACATTGATTTTGTTGTAGGACCAATCGAAAGTTATGAAGATGGTTTCAAAGGAATTAAAGCAGCTCATTCCGGACAGATTTTGGTTAAAGACCTTGAATGGAGCAAAAATATCGAACATTTTAATGCAATATTACCCGAATTACAAGCTAGTTTACCCGTTGCAGATAAGTATAAAAAAGAGTCTGCGTCAACTTCGGGTGATATGAATGTTTACTATGTTGTATATTATGGTGGAGATTGCAACTC
>JAKQEK010000341.1 GCA_029558535.1 Bacteroidota bacterium
GAAAGAAATCAAAAAAGAAATCTTTTGATGAAAAGTATGGCGATTTGCCTGTTGAAGAAGTTATTTCAGATATTCCAGATGAAGAAAAAACCTGTGAAAAATGCAATGATGAAATGACTTTTATGAAATATGAAATCCGTAGAGAATTAAAAATTGTACCTGCAAAAGTAACTGTAGTTGAATACAAAAAAGCTGTTTATGTTTGTAAAAGTTGCGATAAAAATGGCATAGAGAGTAACTTTAAAACAGCAGAAATCACTCCTGCATTAATTGAAAAGAGCATAGTAAGTCCAAATATGATGGCGTATATCATGAATCAAAAGTTCTCATGTGCTATGCCACTTTTCCGTCAGGAGCAAGAGTTTAAAAGAATGGGTATAAAATTATCTCGTCAGACAATGTCTAACTGGATGATTTCAGGTGCTAATCTTTTAAAGCCACTATACGAAAAGCTAAGAAAACATCTTGCTTTACAGCAGCTTATTCATGCTGATGAAACTCCTGTTGAGGTGCTTTGCGAAGATGGGAAAGAGCCAACTGCTAAATCGTACATGTGGGTTTACAGAACAAGTAGATATACTGAAAATTCAGCCGTTTTATATAAATATGAGGTTGGACGTTCAGGAGATTTTGCAAAGAAATTTCTTGAGAATTTTTCAGGATATATCCACTGTGACGGCTGGTCAGGGTACGATAAAGTCCCTAATTCTAAGCGTTGTGGCTGTTGGGTTCATTTAAGAAGGTATTTCATAAATGCACTTGAAATTCAGTCTGATAAAAAGGATTATACGACTTTGGCAGGACAGGCTTTATTAAAAATCCGTGAGATTTTTAAAGCAGAAAAGCTTGACCTTGAAAAGTTAAGTGAAAAATCCCAATATAGTCTTGACGAAATTGCAGAAATCAGAAAAAATAAATCTACTGAACTTGTGGCTGATTTTTTTGAATTCTGTGATAAAAACCAAGGGATTAGTCTGCCAAAAAGCTTGCTTGGTAGAGCGTTTACCTATGCTCTAAATCAAAGAAGTACGCTTGAAACATTTCTTGAAAATCCACAAATTGAACTTACGAACAACGCTGCCGAAAGAGCGGTTAAGCCATTTGTTATTGGACGAAAAAATTGGCTTTTCTGTTATTCGCCTGCTGGTGCTCAAGCTTCTGCTATCATTTACAGCATTATTGAAACCGCAAAAGCCAATGATCTTAATCCTATGGATTATCTTGCAAATATTTTTGAAGGTATTCGCTCTGGAAAGAAAACTGATGAACTAATGCCTTGGACCATATGAAAACACCTTGTTGAAAATGTAAAATTCAACAAGGTGTTTTGTTTTTCAAGGTGTAGGGTATTTTACGGATACTTAAATCTTTTTAATAGCGAAAATTTAATGAACATTTATTTTGAAGAACTATTCGAATTAAAATATGAACGGGGCGACCTTTCAGATTTATTTGGTGAATGGCTTAAAACATTACTACTCGATAAAATAGACACTATAATTCTTGCTCAGAACAAATATATAGTGTATATAGTGATTTAAATTAATTTTATTTAACTTAAAATTGCCATGAACAGCACCCAAAATAGTTTGAAATGATTCTAGAAAATCATCAAATTTTTAGTATCTGTTAATTTTTTTAATATTTAAATTAAAGCACTATTAAAGAATAGTAAATAGAATAATTGAAATAGTTTAAAACCTTTCTATGCAGTTTTGAGTGCTTTTGAAATCCAAGATTCTTGAAAAATCTAATAGACTATAAAAAACATCAATATTTTAAATTCATTTTAGTATCAGTATAAGGAAGGGAGCTTTATTAAGTGGAACGTGAATATGACTCGAAAAATAAGTATGAAGAAAAAGGCATGGATAGAGAACTCTCTAAATCTGAAAAAGCTGAATTTTTTAGATACTATGATTTTTACTCAAAAGAGTTTGGTATAAAGATAAGAGATTTTTGCGACGATTTTGAGATTGATGTTTTTAGAGACTATATTAAATGGAAAGAAGTTGAAGAACCTCTTACATTAAAGAAAGTACAAAAAGTTAAGGAATTTATTCAAAAAAATCATATCGATAAATTCAATAAAGAAAGATTTAAAAATGAAAATTATCGTATTATTATTGGCGAGGATAGTTATTACTATCATATTGATCCCATTGATTTTTATGAACTGCTTGAAGTGTCTAAAATATTTGAATTAAAAGATGAAGA
>JAKQEK010000347.1 GCA_029558535.1 Bacteroidota bacterium
GAGCCTGTTTCCGCTTACTTGATAAGCAAATCTATACAAACTTTTAATTCATTCACAAAAACATTAAAAATAAAAAGCCTGAATTTTGTCTATTAATAACAAACATCAAAAAAATAGCCTGAATTTTGTCCATTACACCAACATTTTTTAGTTGTTTTTGAAGAGGATTTTGATAGAGTTGAGAAGGACTGCCCTAATATTTACAATGATTATATGGAGTATTTAGACGAATTAATAGATATACATTATCAAAAACTGGAATTGCTTTTTGGTGATGCAGAGATTGGAAATTAGTTTCATTTAATAGTTTTATAGACTCCCTAATCATTTTTTTGCTTAAATCTATCAATATTTGGTTATTTATAAACCGATAAAATTTATAAATTTGCATTTTAAAATTTAAATAATGAATATTTCATACAATTGGCTTAGAAATTATATAAATATTGATGATAGCCCTGAGCAACTTGCAAATCAATTAACACAAATTGGTTTAGAAACAGGTAATATTGAAGAGTTTTCTTCAGTTAAAGGAGGCTTGAAAGGTTTTGTAATTGGTAAAGTAATAACTTGTGAAAAACATCCTAATGCTGACAAATTAAGTCTCACAACTGTTGATATAGGTCAACAAGAATTGTTGAAAATTGTTTGTGGTGCACCAAATGTTGCTGCAGGACAAAAGGTTGTTGTCGCAACTGTGGGAACTATTATTTTTACAGAATCTGGATCGTTTGAGATAAAAAAAGCTAAAATTCGTGGCGAAGAATCAGAAGGAATGATTTGTGCTGAAGATGAAATGAATTTAGGAAAATCCCATGATGGAATTATGGTTTTATCTGATGACGCTATTATCGGTACACCTGCTTCAGAATACTTTAACATAGAAAGTGACCACATTTTGGAAATAGACCTCACTCCTAACCGAATTGATGCAGCAAGTCATATTGGTGTTGCACGCGATTTGGCTGCTTTTAGAAAAATGAGATATACATTTCCCGATATTTCTTCATTTTCAATTACAAAAAAATCATATTCTGTTGATTTAGAAGTCCAAAATTCGATTGCATGCCCAAGATATTCCGGTATTTGTATGGATAATATTAAAGTCGCAGAATCACCGGATTGGCTCAAATCTAGACTCAAAGCTATAGGTCTAAATCCAATAAATAATATTGTGGATATTACAAACTTCGTTTTGCACGAAACAGGTCATCCTTTGCATGCTTTTGATGGAGATAAAATTACAGGAAATAAAATCATAGTGAAAACTGTTGCTGAAGGAACTCCTTTTAC
Source organism: Bacteroidota bacterium (assembly GCA_029558535.1). GTDB lineage: Bacteria > Bacteroidota > Bacteroidia > Bacteroidales > ML635J-15 > Bact-19. The sequence goes on from JAKQEK010000347.1 coordinate 1,294, forward strand.
AACCCTTGACGGAATGCAAAGAAAATTAAGCTCAAATGACCTTATGATTTGTAACAATGATACTCCTATGTGTATTGCAGGAGTTTTTGGAGGAATAGAATCGGGAGTTTCAGACAAAACTAATAAAATTTTTATTGAAAGTGCCTGTTTTAATCCATCGTGGGTTCGTAAAACAGCTAAATATCATAGCATTTCTACTGATTCATCTTTTAGATTTGAACGAGGAGCAGATATTAACATGACTTTATTTGCTGTTAAAAGAGCTGCCCTTTTAATCGAATCTATTGGCGCAGGAAAAATTTCATCTGATATTAAAGATATATATCCAAAAGTCATTGACCCTGTAATTGTAGAATTTAATTACGCAAGATGTCGAAAGCTAATAGGGAAACATCTTTCAGAAGCAGAAATTGACATTATCCTCAAAGATTTAGAAATTGAGATAATTAATAAAAAAGATCAAGACTTATTACTAAAAATTCCTTCATATCGAGTTGATGTTTATAGAGAGGCTGACGTGATTGAGGATGTTTTAAGAATTTATGGATATAATAATGTTGATATTCCTGAAAAAGTATCTATTTCTGTCAATAATTCAACCAAGCCTGATAATGAAAAAATGGTAAATCTTGTTTCCGATTTATTAGCTTCTCATGGATTTTCTGAAATTATGTGTAATTCTTTAATAAGCAACAACTTTGTTTCAGAAAAGGAAGATGAAAAATTGGTTAAAATTTTCAATCCCTTAAGTAACGATTTAAGCATAATGCGACCAAGTCCGATTTATGGAGGATTGGAAAGCATTGCTTATAATATTAATCGCAAGAATCAGGACATTAAATTTTTCGAATTCGGAAGGACATACCACGCACGCAAAGAAAATGAAGACCTCTCTGACATTAATAGGTATTACGAAACAAAATTCATGTCTTTATGGATTTCAGGAAAACGTAATCAACTTAGTTGGAATCTTAAAGATAACCCTACTGATTTTTATCTTCTTAAATCATATCTAGAAATAGTATTATGTAAAATGGGGATAAATTCTGATTGCTTTGATAATGAATTTATTAAAGACAATGAATTTGCGTATGGATTATCATATATTGTTAAAAAAGAGGTTTTGTGTAAAGTCGGATTACTAAATAAACAACTTGCTGAAAAATTCAATATTAATCAGGATGTATTTTATGCAGAAATTGCCTGGAATTTGTTGTTCAATATTGTAAAAACAAATAGATTAGAGTACAAAACTATTTCAAGATTTCCAAAAGTAAAACGTGATCTTGCACTTCTTATCAATTCGGATGTTACTTATAAAACATTGACAGATATAGCATACAAAACAGAGCCTAAATATATAAGTGATATCAATTTGTTTGACGTGTATTCAGGGAAAAATTTAGAGCAAGGAAAAGTATCATATGCTCTTAGTTATACATTAGAAGATACTGAAAAAACCATGACAGAGCAACAGATAGATAAAATTATGACAAATCTTATCAATGCTTATGAAAAACAAATTGGTGCAAAAATAAGATAATGTTTTTTTGCTGAACAAGAACTGAATTTAGTTTTACTATTTAGTTAATTCCCCAGGCAGTATAATAATGATCGTATCTGTCTGCAAATCCCAAATCTTTTGTATATATTCCCCTGTAAATAGAATCAAGTGACCTGCCACTCAAAGGCTTTGTTAACGATATATTATATCTGCTGGCAAACAGCCCATAGCCTTCGGTTAGGTTAGTAAACGTTGGTTTATCCTGAACTAATCCATTTGATGGAGATGTAACTTCCATATAGGTGGCATAGTTTTCATCTGCTGCTGCTAATCTAAATTCAATACTGTTTGGCATTTTAACAAGTCTTTTTACATTTGGTTCTGCAGGTGGAATACTCGCAGTCAGTAAATTGTAAAATGCAAGAACTGAAAATTTTCCGGTAACATCACTAGCTGTCGCTGTATTTCGATATTCTTTTGCTTGATTCCAATATATAGATTTGTAGTTTTCTGATGTATCTCCATCAATTATTTCAAGATAATTAAAAACGATGGTCATTTGAAATACTTTTCCATTTGTACCATTATTATATTTATACTCACTGTCCCCATTATAATTATGAATATCAATCTGAGGTTGAAGTGAGCTTGGTTTAATTAAATAAATACCATCTATCAACTGCGTTTCGCCTTTAATTACATGTTCTCCGTTATTTATATTTACATTTAATTCATAAATAGCATCATCAGCAAAATTCATTTGTGCCATCCATATTGTATTCCTGTCAGAAGAAAAATAACCGTCTGGTTTATCAATAGTATCAACCGGATAAAAGATCCATGACCTGGTTTGATTATTATTAATATATTCTTTTATCTCAACACTCACATTTTCATAAAAAAGAGAATCGCTAACCTGAGCCATCACTGATGCCGGTACCGGTCCCAAAAAACTTTTATTTACTTTAACATATTGAAATTGAGAAGAGTGATCTAGTACACAAAAAACTATTGGAATATCATCCCATTCACCATTAACATCAACATCAGTGCTGCACGAAGAAAGGAAAACCAAAATTAAAGCTAGGAATATTAAACTTATATTATTCATCTTATTATATTTGCATCAAATTAAACGTCAAAATTAGAAAAATATTTGGCAATAAAAAAATAAAGAGATGTCAATACATAAAGAAATTCGCAAAGTTACCACTCATGTTCTTCAGGCAATGAAACATGAAGGAAAAAAAATCACTATGTTGACTGCCTATGATTACAGTATGGCTAAATTGCTTGATAAAACAGGCATAGATGTTATTCTCGTAGGAGATTCGGCTTCTAATGTTATGGCAGGATTCGATTCAACCTTACCCATTACGTTAGATATGATGATTTATCATGCGGCATCAGTTGTTAGAGGTGTAAAACGCGCTTTAGTTGTTGTTGACCTTCCTTTTGGTACTTACCAAAGCAACTCAAAATTAGCACTTTCGTCAGCAATTAGAATAATGAAAGAAACAGGTGCAGCTGCTGTAAAGATTGAAGGTGGTGAAGAAGTTATAGATTCGGTAAAAAGAATTTTATCTGCAGGAATTCCGGTTATGGGACATCTAGGCTTAACACCTCAAAGTATTCATAAATTTGGAACATACGTAGTTCGTGCTCGTGAAGAAGAAGAAGCCTCAAAATTAATTGCTGACGCACATATACTCGAAGACGCCGGCTGTTTTGGAATTGTTCTAGAAAAAGTTCCAGCTAGTCTGGCAAATCAAATTGCAACAGAAATTAAAATACCAATAATAGGAATTGGAGCAGGTGCTGTTGATGGTCAGGTTCTCGTTTTACACGATATGCTAGGAATTACACAAGAATTCTCGCCCCGTTTTTTGCGCCGATATGCAAATCTCGATAAAATTATCAGTGATGCTGTTAATAATTATATTAAAGATGTGAAAAACAACAATTTCCCTAACGAAAACGAACAGTATTAAGTACATTTTCAAAGGACAATGAATATAATGCCTGAAATATTATTTGAAGATAATCATATTATAGCTGTTAATAAAAAATCGGGGCAAATTGTTCAGGGAGATAAGACCGGTGATGTTCCACTATCGGAAATAGTTAAGCAATATATCAAAGTTAAATATAATAAACCAGGAGATGTGTTTATTGGAGTACCACATCGTTTAGACAGACCGGTAAGCGGGGTAGTTTTATTTGCAAGAACAAGCAAGTCTTTGACAAGATTAAATGAGATTTTTAAATCGAAAGATGCAAAGAAAACGTATTATGCAATATGCTCCGAACAGCCTCCAAAAGAAAGTGACAGGCTGATAAACTATATTCTTAGAAACACTAAACAAAACAAATCATATATTTCTGACCAACAGACTGAAAATACTAAACAAGCAATTTTAGATTATAAATTAGTAGCAAAATCAGAAAAGTATTCTCTTTTGGAAATAAATTTGCTGACCGGCCGGCATCATCAAATCCGTTGTCAACTGGCAAATATAGGATGTCCTATTAGAGGAGATCTAAAATATGGATATAAGAGATCGAATGAAAATGGAGGTATTAATCTTCATGCTGCTGAGATAGAATTTATTCACCCTGTACGTAAAGAAAAGATTGTTATTAAGGCTCCTTTTCCTGATGAAAAAATCTGGAAAATTTTCCCTAACCTGTAAAAAGTATTTGACGCCATATCTATATAAGATTACGCTAAACAATAATAAACATTTCGTATATATGATAATATATGTATTTTGTATAAATCGTTATATATTTTGTGAAAATTTCCTTATTTTTACAAAGAACCGAAAGTAAAAAATTTAGATGAAGAAATACAAACATATAAATATAACAAACTATACACAAGATAAAAATATATTAAAACTACCAAAACAAATAAGACGAGATATTGAAATTGTTAGTCAAGTATTACCATTTAGAGCTAATAATTATATTACCGAAGAGCTAATTGACTGGGAAAACTATGAATCTGATCCAATTTTTCATCTATGTTTTCCACAAAGACAAATGCTTAGCTCTAAACATTATGACATTATTAAAAATGGGATAGAGCAAAATAAACCGAAAACCGAATTATTTGCAATATCAAATTCTATCAGGATGGAATTAAACCCGCATCCTGCAGGGCAAAATTGTTTAAATGTCCCATATTATAACAATAAGCCTTTGTCAGGTATTCAACATAAATACAGAGAAACAGTGTTGTTTTTTCCATCTTCAGGACAGACTTGCCATGCATATTGTAGTTTTTGTTTTAGATGGCCTCAGTTTATCGGCAAAAAGTCCTTAAAGTTTTCGGCAAAAGAATCTCACGAGTTGGTCAGATATTTAAAGAAACATCATGAAATTACTGATATATTGTTTACTGGTGGTGATCCGATGATAATGAAGATGTCTGTTTTTAGCAAATACATCACTCCTCTTTTAGACAATATTCACAAAACTAATATTCAAACAATCAGAATAGGTACAAAATCATTATCTTTCTGGCCCTATCGTTTTGTTACGGATAATGATTCTGATGATATTTTAAAATTATTCGAAACGATTGTTAATAAAGGTATAAATCTAGCTATAATGGCTCATTTTAGCCATCCTCGTGAATTAGGTACAGAGATAGTTAAAGATGCAGTAAAGCGGATAAGAAATACAGGTGCACAGATACGCACTCAATCGCCTATTTTAAGGCATATAAATGCCGACTCAGATATTTGGACTGAAATGTGGCGCAAACAGGTTAATCTAAACTGTATTCCTTATTATATGTTTATGGCCAGAGATACAGGTGCTAAAGAATATTTTGAGTTACCCATTGCTGAAGCATACGAAATTTTTAGAAAATCTTATTCATCTATTAGTGGTATTTGTCGAACGGTTAGAGGTCCAAGTATGTCTTGTACGCCTGGTAAAGTTATGATTTCCGGCATTGCGGAAATCAATAATGAAAAGGTTTTTGTTTTAAGATTTATTCAAGCAAGAAATCCTGATTGGGTTGCTAAACCATTCTTTGCAAAATATGATGAAAATGCAAGCTGGATTTCTGAGTTGAAACCCGCATTTTCGGATAAGTTCTTCTTTGAAGACGAAATGGAGAAGATTTATAATAATAAAATTACGGATTGTGAGGAGAATAAATTTGAATAGGATTATTTGAAATAAAAAAAGCCCTGAAGATTATTCAAGGCTTTTTTTAAAGTTATAATTAGTCTATTTTTTCTGTTTCTTCTCTTCTTTAAGCAATTCTTCTTTCAAAGCTGCGAGATCAGTAACGTCACCAATTGTAGTTTTTTCGATTTTATCAGCTTGAGGTTTTTTCTTCTTAGGAGCTTCTTTTCCTTCACCTTTAACTTTTTTATCTTCTGCTACTTTGGCTTTGTTGATATCTTCGTGAATTCTGGAATGAGAAACAAAGATTTTCTTTGCGTCTTTATTGAATTCAATTACCTTAAAGTCAAGTTTTTCATCAATTTTGGCAGGTGTGCCATCTTCTTTAACCAAATGTTTAGGTGTTGCAAACCCTTCAACTCCATAAGGAAGAGCAATAATTGAACCCTTATCGTTCATTTCAACTATTGTTCCTTCGTGAATTGTGTCAACAGTAAATATTGTTTCAAAAACTTCCCAAGGATTTTCTTCAATTTGTTTGTGACCTAAACTTAAACGACGATTTTCTTTGTCTATTTCTAAGACAACAACATCTAATTCTGCATTGATAGAAGTAAATTCAGCCGGATGTTTGATTTTCTTTGTCCATGACAGATCAGAAATATGAACAAGACCGTCTACGCCTTCTTCAAGTTCTACAAAAATACCGAAATTAGTAAAGTTGCGTACTTTTGAATTATGTTTTGAACCAATCGGATATCTTTGTTCAATTTCTTCCCATGGATCAGGATGTAATTGTTTGATACCAAGTGACATTTTACGTTCTTCACGATCCAAAGTAAGAATTACAGCTTCTACTTCATCACCAACTTTCATAAAGTCTTGTGCAGTACGAAGATGCTGAGACCATGACATTTCTGAAACATGTATAAGTCCTTCAACACCTGTGGAAATCTCTACGAATGCTCCATAATCAGCCAAAACAACTACTTTACCTTTAACTTTATCGCCAACTTTAAGATCAGCATCAAGCGAATCCCAAGGATGTGGTGTTAATTGTTTTAGACCTAAAGCAATACGTTTTTTATCATCATCAAAATCAAGGATAACTACTTGTATTTTCGAATCTAAGCTTAAAATTTCTTCAGGATGTGTAACCCTTCCCCATGATAAGTCAGTAATGTGAATCAATCCATCAACGCCACCGAGATCAATAAATACGCCATAACTTGTTATATTCTTAACAGTTCCTTCAAGTACCTGACCTTTTTCAAGTTTTGAAATAATATGTTTCTTCTGTTCTTCAAGTTCGGCTTCAATAAGTGCTTTGTGTGAAACTACAACATTTTTGAATTCTTCGTTAATTTTAACCACTTTGAATTCCATTGTCTTTCCAACAAATATATCATAATCACGAATTGGTTTAACATCTATCTGAGAACCTGGCAAGAATGCTTCAATACCAAATACATCAACGATCATACCGCCTTTGGTACGACATTTAATATATCCCTTAACAATTTCATCATTGTCGCAAGCCTGATTAACACGTTCCCAAGATTTGAGTGATTTAGCTTTCTTGTGAGATAATATTAACTGTCCATCAAGACTTTCCATATTTTCCACATAAACTTCAACTTGGTCTCCAACTTTTAATTCGTTTTCTGTTCTGAATTCATTTGCGTTAATAACGCCTTCGGATTTGTAACCAATGTTTACAACAACTTCGCGTTTGTTTATTGCAACAACAGTTCCCATAACAACTTCACCTTCTTCAACAAGTTTGAAAGTTTTATTGTATAAATCCTCTAGTTCCTGACGCTGTACCTTCGAATAAGAAACGTCTCTTTTACCGATTAATTCCCAATCAAAGTCTTCGATTGGCTTAATTTCAGCCTTGTTTTCCGGAGTTTTTTCTTTTACTTTAGCAACAACTTTCTTTTCCTTTTTCTCTTCTAATAAAATAGGCTCTTCTACTTTTTCAGATTCAACAATAGGGGTAACTTCTGCATTTTCAATTACTATTGGTTCTTCAATTGTTTCAGTAATTTCTACTGATTTTTCTGTTTGTTCTGAGATTTGATCCTCAACAGGTTCATTGTTAATAATCTCGTTTTGATCTTTTGTAGTCATGTTTTAATTTTTTCTTTAATTTAGTTAGACATTATATATAAAATTTTCGAGCTGCAAAAGTAGTTTAATTTTCTTAATATCAAATGGTTTATATGAATTATTTTGCATTTTAGGTTTCTTATCTTAAATTTAACTCCTATCGTTCATATATCTATATTATTGACGAATTATCCACAATTTGTATTATCAACTAATCTTAATTACGGCTAATTTAAAAGTTATTTTTTATGCAAACTTTTGCACGATTACATCTGTTTTTCGTTTTATTCATACTAAGATGTTAAATTCTTTTAAATAATGAATAAACAAAACCGTAAATATTCGTTAATTTTGCAGAAATATGTCAAGTTTTTTTAGAAAAAATATTAATGGAATTCTTGGTACAATATTGTTCCATTTATTTGTCATTGTTATAGCTATGGCTTTTAAAGTGCAAACAATAGAACCAAAAGAAGAAGGTTACATGATTATTGAACCTGAATTTTTTGAACAATTTGAAGAACAACAACTTAATAAAACAAATTCTAAAACAGACATAAACGATATTGAAATTGAAAAATACCTGAGTGATATAAGAAATGTTGGAGGTAATAATACAAAATACCCAGATATAAAAACCATGTCACAGGAAGAAATGCGTAAATTATACGAAGAAGAGATGTTAAAAGAAAAATATGGCGACGATTACGAAAAAGTCATTAACAGTACATACGAAGATTACCTTAAAACGAATACTCCTGAAGTAAAAAATGGTAATCAAAATCAGAACAATGAAAGTAACAATTCATATTCAGGTCCGGCACTTGTTTATGTCGAACTTGATAATCCTAACAGAGGTAAATCATATATTGAAGTTCCGGTTTTTACATGCAGAGATGGAGGAAGAGTTGTCGTGAATATAGTAATTGGCAGTGACGGAAAAGTAAAAACAGCAACGGTTGTTTCGGCTAGTTCTGATGGTGACCCGACATGTATAAGTAATGCTGCCAAACAAGCTGCATCAAATTCCAGATTTACACCTATAACAGGTGGTGGAAACGAAAACGGAAAAATCACTTACAGCTTTATTCAACAGTAGCTAAAATGAAAAATCAAATGAACAAAGTGTTTTTCGTAATAGTAATTCCTTTATTGATTACATCATTATGTTTTTTCTTTTCATGTGCAAAAAAAACCGAATGTTCAGGGTTTACTGATGACGATATGCTAGGTTTGCCTTATTGTGTCGGCGATACTTTAATGTTCGTAGATCAAAATGATAATAATTTTATTATTCCAATTATAGATATTGAAAAGTCACAGCCTTATACTTTTAAATGTCGCGATTTGAATGGAATTTGTTTGTGTGAAAGATATGCTGAAATTATTGCAAATAATACTGCTTCATCAACAGAATTTGTTTTAATCAGGCTTGAAATAAATTCAAAGTCAGGAACTCATATCTATCGTTATAATATTGAAAATTTCAATTTTGAATTTGATTTTGAAAATGATCCGGATTATATTGGTATGATGGAAAATTTTTTTATTGTTGATTCATTGATAATTTCAGATACTACATATTTAAATGTATTTAAAGTAACTAATCAGGATTTTGAACATACTCAAGTAAGTTCTGTATTCTTTAACAAATCATCAGGTATACTGAAAATTACTAAAAACAACGGAACTGTGTTAGAATTTAAACATAAATAAGATTACGAGTTTTTTACTGCATCTTAATTTCCGATGAAAAATTTCAAACTTTGTTTTGAATTACTATCTTTAATTACTCCAAGATAAATACCTGACGAAATTCCTTCAACTGACACAAAATGATTACCCTCGGAACTTAATTTTTTTGACAAAACAGCCTTTCCGTTAGCATCAAAAATCCTTAAATATGCATTTGAAGAGAAGGTTTTTATTACTAATTGATTTGAAGAATTATCAAAAAGTAATTCAGGTGCTTTTTCAGGTTCATCTTTTAATATATCAGAAATTAAATTTACAGGTTTAAGAATATGAAATCCATTATCATAATTAGCAAGAAAAACAAATAGTCCTTCTTCATAAAGTTCTTTGGTTGCGTGAATTCCCCATGAATAACTACTTACAATATAGAACCCTTCAATAAACATATCCTGAAAATCAGTAGTGTTTATAACATATAAACCACCATTGTAATCAGATACAAAAACATGATTATCGACTACAGATAATTTTTCAGCATAAGTATTAGTATAAGTAAAACTTATTTCTGTAGGTGTATTTGGATTAGAAACATCTATAATTCTCAATCCGTCCCAATCGGCTGCAACATAAGCAATATTATCGACAACCTGGACATCATAAAATTCGCCATATTCACCTGTAACAATGTATCCGGTTTCGGTAGGTATTGCCGGATTTGAAATATTTATTATTCGCAACCCTCCTGTTCCGTCAGCTACATAAGCATAATCGCCCTTTGCAAAGACTGCCCTTGCAACTCCGGGAGTGTTATAAAAACCAACTTCAACAGGGTTTTCCGGATTTGAAATATCAATTATCCTCAGTCCTTCTGTACCTGCTGCTAAATATGCATAATTGCCTTGAACGTGAACGCATAAAGCTTCACCAGGGGTTTCAATGTAACCTACCTCACGAGGAAAATTTACTTCGGTAGCAACATCAATAATACGCAATCCTTCTGTATAATCAGCTACATAAGCATATATACCACTACAGTAAACATCTACTGCATAGCCGGGAGTTTCACAATATCCGAACTCAATAGGATTAGATTCATCATCAAAATTTACAACTCTTAAACCAGAGTTACCACTAGCTAAAAAAGCATAAAACCCAAATGTAGCATGTACATCCCAAACCTCAGGAGTATTTAAAAAAGTACTAGCATATACAGGTGTTGAAGGAATTGATACGGAAATTATATCAAAACCCGATTGCATATCCGCAACATAAACAAAATTATCAGCATAGTAAACATGATTTGCATATCCTTCCGTATCATAAAATCCAAGTTCAATAGGTGATTCGGGATCTTCTATATTTATAATTCTCACACCCCCTAAACCATCTGATAAATATGCATAATTATTATATACAGTTACTTCAGTTGCAAAACCCTCAGTATTAAGATTACTCTTTTCAATAGGCAACTGCGGAGTGCTTACATCAATAATTTTCAACCCACCATCTCCACAGCTGGCATATACGTAATTATCCTTGAAATAGACTCCTGTATATTGACCATATGTACCACTAATATAATATGATTCAAGATATGGGTTTGCAGGATCTGAAATATTTACAATTTTCAACCCATTGTTATATGCTGATACATAGGCGTAATCATCATGACAATAAACATCAAATGCATATTCATTAAATGTTCCGATTAATGCCGGAGATTCGGGATTTGAGACATTTATTATTTTTAGCCCTCCAGTTGCATCGGCAAGATAAACTGTGTTACCTTCTGCAAAAATGCCATACGAATAACCGTCAGTGTCAAGATAACCTACTTCATAAGCATAATCAGGCCAGTATACGTCAATTATCCTTAAGCCACCTTCGTCATTAGCAATATATGCATAATCATTGACGACAAAAACATCATATACTGGATATTCTGTTTCAACAACACACAATATCTGTGGCGAGGTTTTGACTCTGATGTCAACTATTACAAGTGAATGATCCATACAAGCGTATGCAACGGTATCAACAACAAATACTGACATAAAATTTCCAATTTTATTAAAATGTCCTAATCCGTTAACATTAAGACTGTCAGTACCCCATTTAAAATTATTTTCGTGTTTGGGGTTAAACTGAGCAAATATTACTCCTGTTATCAGAAATAATTGAATTAAAAATACAAATTTTTTCATTTAGATTTTTTCATGGTTAATATGTACAAATATATGAAAAATTATTAATAAAATAATATCTATATAATTTGAAATATATTTCGAGAAAGAAAAATAGCAAAAATCAATTTTAATTTATATTTTTACATTTCAAATTTTACGATTATGATAAGTGAAAATCTTACTGCTTATTTTGAAACCGCGATAAAAAACAACTGGGATAAACTTTCGTTGCAAGATTATGACAATGGTGGTTTGACATTTGGGGAACTGGCTAATCAGATTTTGTGTCTTCATAATTTATATAGAGAGCATGGAATTGTGAAAGGCGATAAAATTGTAGTGATTGGCAAAAATTCAGCGTACTGGGGGTCAGTATATCTTGCCACAGTAACTTATGGTGCTGTTATTGTTCCACTGTTGCAGGATTTTACGGCAAAAGACATTTACAAGCTTGTAAATCACTCTGACGCTCAACTAATGTTTGCTTCAGAATATATTTGCGAAAAACTTAATTTTAATGAATTCGAAAATTTAAGGACAGTTTACTATTTGGATGATTTTGCTGTAGCTTATGATTATACTGCTGATTTTATAGCTTATAACAAAGCTTCTAATCCAGTAACGCCGGATAAATTTAAACTCGACCATGTGCCTAACTCTGAGTTGGCAGCAATTTTATATACATCCGGAACATCAGGTCAACCTAAAGGTGTTATGCTGAATCACAATTCCTTAGCGGCTAACGTACGTTACGCCAGAGCAAATATGCCTTTGCAGTCAGGTGATAGGATTGTATCATTTTTGCCACTGGCACATTGTTATGGGGCAGCTTTCGAGTTTTTATTCCCTTTTTCAAAAGGTTGTACAATAATTTTTCTCGGTAAGCTACCTTCTCCACAAGTTATTTTAAAAGCATTTGGTGAAATAAAACCAAGACTAATATTGTCAGTACCACTAGTTATAGAAAAAGTCTATAAGAATAAAATTAAACCTACATTAGATAAACCAATAATTAAGTTCATTTTAAAAATTCCTATCCTTAAAAGACTTATATACATGAAAGTGTTGGCTTCTCTTAAAGTCGCTTTTGGTGGAGATTTTAAAGAAATAGTTGTTGGTGGTGCAAAAATGAATCGTGAAGTGGAGACATTTTTGAGGGCAATAGGTTTTAACTTCTCTGTTGGCTATGGTATGACAGAATGTGGCCCTTTAATTAGCTATGATGGTTGGAAAACCACTAAGATTTATTCAGCAGGAAAATTAATTGACTGCATGGAAATAAAAATTGATTCAAAAGAACCCGGCAAGGTTGGTGAAATTTTATTGAAGGGCGAAAATGTAATGTTAGGGTATTATAAAAATCAGGAAGAAACTGAAAAAGCTTTTGATAAAGACGGATGGTTACATACAGGTGATTTGGGGGTTATTGATGAAGATAATTATTTGTTCATTAAAGGACGTTCGAAAAGTATGATTCTTACGGGTTCGGGACAAAACGTTTATCCTGAGGAAGTTGAATCAAAATTTAACAATTTCCCTCTTATAAGCGAAGTTGTTGTTATTGGTAGAAACAATCTTATTACTGCTTTAATATATCCCGATAAAGAGAAAATAAAATCTCTAGACCTTAAACCTGAACAAGTAGAGAAAGTTATATTAAATTATCAAAAGAGAGTTAATGAAGAATTGCCTACTTATATGCAGGTCAATAAGATCGTTATAAGGGAAGAGGAATTTGAGAAGACCCCTAAGAAAAACATAAAGAGGTATTTGTACGAGTAATTCGTTTATGCGAGATAAAATAAAATGAAAAAAATACTTCTTATATTATTAGCTATATCTATAAGTTCATTTAGTTTATTTAGTTTGTCGCAGAATGTAAGAATATCTCTGTTGACACAAGAACCCGGAGATGAACTATATGCTTATTTTGGTCATACGGCAATCAGAGTTAAGGACGATTCACTTTATATAGATCAGGTTTATAACTACGGAACATTTGATTTCAGTACACCCAACTTTTACAGTCGTTTTGTAAAAGGCGATCTTGATTATTGTTTATCCATAGATGATTTCGAATATTTCGTTTATTCATCACAACTGACACACAGAAAAATATATGAACAAGAATTGTATTTAACCTACGAAGAGAAATATAATCTCGTAATGTTGTTGGAAAAATGCTATAACTCTCCTGCACGCTATTATCGTTACGATTTCCTTAAAAATAATTGCGCTACCAAAATAAGAGATGTTATCAAAGAAGCTACAAATAACAGAATAAAATTTATTGATGCAAAGCAAAGTGGTGATACATTCAGACAACTACTAAAGCCATATTTAGTTAAGAACTATTGGATAAATTTCGGGATAAATTTTATCATGGGTATGGAAACAGATAAATACGCCGCAACTGACGAATACATGTTTTTACCATTCTATATTCAGGATTATTTTGAAAACTCAAATTATGCGTCAAAAAGTGAATTATTACTTGATGCTGAACAGGAAAGGCAAACCAAGTTTAATTTTGAATATATTTTACCATGGATAATTGTTCTCATAATTTGTTTATTAAGTATATGGAGAAAAACTCAAAAACTAATTTTTTATATATTCTGTACCCTATTTTCTTTGCTGGGACTATTAATACTTTCATTAGGTATATATTCCCTCCATCCTTCCCTCGGCGCTAATATGAATATTTTGTGGACAATACCTGCTTTATTGATTTTAGTTGTACGTCATGAGAAAATAGGTAAATACGTAAGATATGTATATGCTATAATAATATTACTCCTTTTCATAAATTGGTTTTGGCTGCCTCAGGAATTATCTCCGACTTTTATCCCTTGGATGGTATGTATGTTATTCTTGCTTATTGTTGATTTAAAGCTTTTTGAAAAAATTAAGTGCTGCAACAAAATCTCATCCAAATAGTTAAACCATAGCAACCAAATACATATTTTATCGTTAGTCAAAAAAAAAGTTAAATGAGAAAACTCAGTATTTTATTGTGTCTAACCGGACTTTCGTTAATAACCAATTTTATTAACTGCCAAACAACTGTTCTTTTTCTTGGTAACAGTTACACTTATTACAATGGAGGACTTCCTGAAATGTTCACTCAGGTTGCAATATCGAAGGGTAAAACAGTGGAAGTAGAATTTAATGCGCCGGGAGGATATACCTTACAAAATCACTCAACCAATACAACAACACTGAATTTGATTGCTTCACGCAATTGGGACTATGTTGTTTTACAGGAACAAAGTCAATTGCCGTCATTTCCACCTGCTCAGGTAATGTCAGAAGTTTATCCTTTTGCAGCTATTTTATGTGATTCGATTGAAAACAACAGCATTTGTACAATACCTGTATTCTTCATGACATGGGGACGTAAAAACGGTGATGCGGACAACTGTCCTTATTACACTCCTCTATGTACTTATGATGGAATGCAATGGAGGTTAAGGCAAAGTTATGTTGAAATGGCCGAAGATAATGATGGATGGGTAGCTCCTGTCGGAATGGCGTTTAAGTCCGTTATAACGAGCAATCCTGAAATTGAACTGTATAGTGGAGATGAAAGCCATCCTTCTTATTGTGGAACCTATTTGGCTGCATGTACTTTTTATTCGGTTATTTTTAATGATAGTCCAATTGGAGCATACATTCCGGCAGAAGTTACCGGAGAACAGGCAACTGTTCTTCAAAATGCTGCATGGAATGTAGTGTTTGATACTTTGGACACATGGCGAATTGACACAACTACTGTAAGAGCCGATTTCGAGCCAATGTTTCTTACGAAAAATGTTCAGGCACAATTCGAAAATTATTCCGAAAATGCAGATTCGTGCCACTGGGATTTCGGCGATGGAACATTTGAAATGCAATATCCGATTTTTGGAAATACTTATGATTGGATGTATCACATTTACCCGGCAGAAGCTGAATATGATATATGTTTAACCGCTTATAAAAGATGTAACCAGACACAAAAATGTAAAACCAGATATATTTTTATTTCTGAAGTAATAGAAGCGGAATCACCAGTATTTGCATTATATCCAAATCCTGTAAAGAATGAGTTATTAACTATTGAAAATGCTCCGACAACTAATTGTAAACTCACTGATTTGCTTGGGAAAACTGTAATTGAAACCGAAATTATCAATAATTCAATAGATATTGCTTCCGTTAAACCGGGAATTTATATTTTTGAGTGTGGCTCAAAACGACTAAAATTAATAATTGAATAATTGTAATTATTTCTTTTTCTTTCTAAGATTCAAAACAGTTCCGGGCTCAGGTTCTGTTCCTTCTTGTATGTTATTATACTTGTATATCTTCTTTAATTTAACTGCATATCGCTGAGATACATCTCTCATTGTTTCACCTCTTGCTATTTTATGCGTTTCGTGTTGCTTATCAGCCTTATTACGTTTAGGTTTAATGTATATCTGCTCTCCTTTAACAACAACCGAATTTTTATCCAAGTCGTTATATTTTGCAAGTTGCCAGTTCATCAAATCCAACTGTACTGATAAATTACTTAAAGAAATACTTGTATCTGCAATAACGATATACGGCACAGTATTATTCGTCTGAACTTCGTACAAATATGGATTTATACTGAAATTATCATTAATTGGACTGTTATTACGGTTCGGTCTTTTTGTCGGTTTATCATCTTCAACAGGCTTAGCTTTTCCGCTGTCATATTCATTTAAATTGTATTTTTCGATAAGCTTTATCAGACTTTCGGCATAAGTGGGGCTTGTCGCATATCCTGCTTGTTTCAGTCCTTTTGCCCATCCCTGATAATCAGTAACCTCTAGTTCAAACAAAAAATGATAACGACTATTTTGTCTTAAAAAATCAGAATGATCCTTGTACGAATCCTCAACGCTTTTATATTTCCTAAAACATTCGCCTTTTGCATCATCATCCGCATAAATCTTATCTCCCTCCCATTTATGACACTTAATTCCAAAATGATTATTACCTTCTTTGGCAAGATAAGAACCACCGCTAGCCGATTCAAGTATCCCTTGTGATAAAGTTATGCTGGCAGGAACTCCACTCCTTTTCATCTCTTTTACCGCCATGTGACTGTACTTCTTTATATACTCATCTGGAGTATATTGTGCAGATGCTGTTACAACTAAAAATAAAAAAAATAAAATCGAACCGGCCTTCATAGATATTTGTTTCTAATATGTAAAAGTATTGATTTTGCTAGTGCTTATAAATTACTGTTCCGAGGAATATTTCAACAATCTACTGTTAAAACCAAAAAGATTTGCAAATTTTTATTTATTTTGATAAAAAAAATAAATGAACTACAGATTTTTAATACTTATAATATTAATCTCAACAATTGCTATTTCTTTGAGGTCTCAAACTTCTACTGAGCTTTCGGATAAATATATAAACTACAGAAACCATTTACTTGAAGAATGGATAATTGTAAGTTCTGATGTTGAGCAATTTGGAGTTAATATTCCTGCAGTGGATAGAATTCTTGATAGTTTAGGAAATCCCAGATGGGTAAGCTGGAGTGACGGGAACAGTAATTTTAATCATTGGCTGGGCATACTGGCAACAGAATATCGTTTACTTAAAAATAATGGTCAGGATTATCAGGAAACATTATCTATGCTAGTATATTCAATGCTTGCAATAGAGAGATTAGACCTATATTCTGAATATGCTCTGCGTAAACAACATAATACAGAATCATACCATAACGAATCAGAATTAATAAAATATCCCGACGACATTAATGGTTTTATGATTCGAGACGATGTTAGTCTTGGATTTTGGAGACAGTATCATAAACATTTTAAATCTGAATATGGTTGGCATAATAAGACCGGAGATGGAACTAACAGATATCTGTCAGTTTTTCAGAAAGGAGTTATAGCCAAAGAAGGAATGAGTCAGGATAATATAATCTATATGCTTCAATCTTTGGCATTAGTAAAAACACTGGTTGATGATGAAAATATGAGTAAAATTGAAATAAATTTTATTAATACTTTTATCCCCGATTATTTGAAATCAAAAGGCATTCTGAATGGGAATACAATCTCATTCGACAAATGGGTTGATGATTTGACTGACAGATTGGTCCGCAGATGTTTTCATGAGTATCCCGAGCCTAAAGTTGTATTAAAAATAACAACAGGCAAAGCACATCCGTCAAAAACAAAATTTGGAGGCATAATGTCCAGTTATTGGTATATAATCAACCCAGTTACTAACGATCTGGTTGCTGAAGGAAATGGCGAAGATATGGGCGTATGGATGAATTCTTACGGAATTGCAGAAGCCGGAAATTTTATTACAGGAAAAACTTGTTATCATTCCGATGGCTCGGAAATGGGATTAAATGCATATTTATTTAAAGCCTTACTTTTCAAAAATTTGAGATTTTTAAAACATGGTGGATTTCCTGTACCCGACAATATTGATGATTATATGTTTCGGGCACTGGCAAGTATTT
Organism: Bacteroidota bacterium; assembly: GCA_029558535.1. GTDB lineage: Bacteria > Bacteroidota > Bacteroidia > Bacteroidales > ML635J-15 > Bact-19. The sequence goes on from JAKQEK010000347.1 coordinate 19,445, forward strand.
CTGATATTAATTGGGATGAAGATTCGTACGATCTTATATATTTATTAGGTGATAAACGCTCAGGTTGGACATATGAACATAATCCTTTGATATTGTTTCTTTTGCATTCGGATAAGTACAAAAAAGTCTATTCTTCCGGAATTGAATTTTATGAAAAAGATAAGAAATATTATAAAGAGTTGCTAGGATTTGCCCCATTTGATGGACCTTCAACAGATTATACCAGAAGCGATTATCATCCATTTTGGTCATCATCGTCTAGGCTTAATTGGCCACACAACAAAGGAAACAGAAACGCAAAAGATGTAAGAGAATATGTTGGCATGGATTATATGTTTCTGTACAATCTTTACAGATTGGTATTTGAGCCTAAAGGATATGAACTACCAAAGGACAGAAGAAATGAAATTTTGACAAAATCGGCAATTGCTTATCCTATTCCTGACTTAAAAGGCATAGATGCACAGTTTTATTATTTACCTCCAAAACCCAAAAAATAATAATTTTAAAAAAAAATGTGTAATTTTTTAAACTTTTTAAGTGTATTTACGTAACAAGAAACGAAATTTAGATAAAAAGCAAACAAAAATTTTTTGAAAAGGATACTAATTCATATCATAATATCTATTTTCTTATTGTCATGTTTGGAAACATTCTCTCAAAACAGAAATTACTTATATGGCGGTTTGCAGATGTCAAATTTTAAAGACATGATGCCCTTTGGACATATAATAGATGATTTTAATGATTTTCACGAAACCACTGATATAACAACTGCACATAAGTTATGCTTACCTATGTATATTCCAGGATATATTTTTGGTTTTAAAATACATTCACGTTTTAGTGAGTTTGGAGGTAATATTTATTTTAACAACTTTACCACTCTTGCACAGGGTAAGGATTCGAATGGAATTGACTATTACAAAAATCTGATTGTCACTTATAACGGGTTTAATTTGTATTACAGGGTTTTGATAGTTAATACAAATTTCTTCCGTACCGGACCTGGAATAAGCTTTAAAATAGAGCAATTTAAGGCAAAAATAGACTTTGATCAAGAAGAGCTATTTAATTCGGTTGTTCCTACCAGCAAAGCACTTATTGCGGGACAGATCAATTACACAATATCAGTGGGAGGACCAAAATTTAATTTTGATATAGGGGTCTTTTATCAACTGCCTTTCTGGCAAATTGAGCTTGATTTGCTTAATAATCAATTAAATGAAGGTTATGCAGGTATTTATACAGACGGACAACTAAACTTCAATCCTGCTTCTTACGGCATAACTTTTACAATTGGTCTGGGATCGAGAGAAAATTATGATTTTTGATTATGAAATGTTTTAAACTTACTTTTACGCTGTTAATCATATTATCTCATGTGAGCTATGGACAATATAAAACTATCAGATACAATCAACCGACAGCAGATACAAGTGCGATAATTTTTGCAGATACTACTTTAAATTTTGTCACAGATTCGTTTGTGCAAGATTTAGGTTTTGTCCCCCAAACATATGCAAAAATGACAAAGTACTTCAAATATATCGGTAAAGAAGACATTTTCATTGTTAAGTCATGGACAGGGGATCCTCACTTTATTTATGAATATCCGAGCGAGGTGCTTATTCCGGGGAAAATATATTCTTTTGAGATTTACTTCACCCAGATTGAAAGACAGGGGCGTTTCAACAAAGCAATGGGTTTTAGGTTATCAAATGACAGTACAATAGTCTTTCGATTTAAAGGAACTGTTATTCCAGACAATAAGAAAGATTTTCAGTACTTTGGTGATTATTCCGAAGGTTATGCACCTGCAATGTATTATGATAATTGGCTTTTTGTTGATGCCAGCCTAACTAAAATAATAGATACAAATTACGATTGCATCATGTACAATAACGAGTTGAGCGGAGAAAACTACATTTATGGTTTTTCTGAAGGACTTGCACCTGTAAAAAACTCTGATGGTAAAATTGGTTTTATTGATAAAACAGGTAAGCTCGTTATTGATTTTCTCTATTCCGATACGGGTGGTTTTTCGTATGGGATTGCACCTGTATGTGTTCATCCCGATTGTGATAATGCTTGCTGGGGCTATATAAACAAAAATTCGGAATGGGTTTTTGAACCGCAGTTTTGGTCAGCATTACCTATAAATTATGGAATGGCCGGAGTTCAAATAAACGGAAAATATGGTTTTATCGATTGCAATGGAGAACTCGCCATACCTTTAATATTTACTGCAATCGGAAGATTTAGCGATGGACTTTGTTTTGTCAGTATGTCAGAAAACCAAGCAGATTTTTTCGTAATCAATAAATTTGGCGAAACTATTATAGATGGTCCTTTTGATAATTATTTACAGGAATTCAGAAATGGTAAGGCTATTGTAAGCAAAAAAGGAGAATGCCTTGAAATAGATAAATCAGGACAAGTATTGCGAAAATTGAATAACAGCTTTTGCGAAGAAGAATAAACTATTTTTAAAGGAAAGCCATTTAATCTTATTGTTCCACTTCCTTCATACTTAGTTGAATTCTTTTTCTGGCAATATCCACTTCAGTTATTTTAACTTTTACATGTTGGTGAAGTTTTAGTACTTCATTGGGATTTGAAATAAACCTGTCGGTTATTTGCGAAATATGGACTAGCCCGTTTTCTTTTATACCGACATCAACAAATGCTCCAAAATTAGTAATATTGGTAATTATTCCTGGCAATACCATTCCAATTTGCAAGTCTTCAATTTTATAAATTGATTTATCAAATTCCATGATTTTAATTCCCTTACGAGGGTCGCGTCCCGGTTTTTCGAGTTCTTTTATTATATCTTCGAGACTTGGCAAACCTATATCCTTTGTGATATATTTCGACAAATCAATATTCTTAAGTAAGCCTGGTTCGGCAATTAAATCAGAAATACTTTTTTTCATATCTTTTGCCATTTTTTCGACAATAAAATATGATTCGGGATGTACTGCTGTATTGTCAAGAGGATTTGGCGCATCTGGGATACGCAAAAAACCAGCACACTGTTCAAATGCTTTATCTCCCAAACGGGGCACTTTAGTCAGCTCTTTTCGTTGTTTAAAAGCTCCGTTTTCTTTACGAAAATCAACAATATTCTGAGCCAGAACAGGTCCGAGTCCAGAAACATAAGTCAAAAGATGCTTGCTTGCAGTGTTTAGGTTCACTCCTACACTATTTACAGCAGATTCTACTACACGGTCGAGACTTTCTTTAAGTAATTTCTGATCTACATCATGCTGGTACTGTCCTACTCCTATTGATTTAGGGTCAATTTTTACTAACTCTGCCAGAGGATCCATTAATCTGCGGGCAATCGAAACAGCTCCGCGAACTGTAACATCGTATTGCGGGAATTCTTCTCTGGCGACCGAAGAAGCTGAATATACAGAAGCTCCGTCTTCACTTACAACATAAACTCTTATCTCTCTGTCAAATGATATTCTCTTAACAAAACTTTCGGTTTCACGACTTGCTGTACCATTACCTATTGCGATTGCATCAATTTTATGGCTGCTTACCAATGAACTGATTTTTTTCATCGCAATAGCAGTTTCCTCTTGAGGCTTGTGCGGATAAATCGTTTCGTTATGCAAAAGATTTCCCTGCTCATCAATACAAACAACTTTACAGCCTGTACGATAACCGGGATCTATTCCAAGGACACGCTTTTTTCCAAGCGGAGGTGCCAGAAGAAGTTGTTTTAAATTTGTTGCAAATACATCAATTGCCGAAATATCCGCTTTCTGTTTACTATCAGAGGCAAATTCTGTTTCTATGCTAGGTTTAAGCAACCTCGAATACGAATCTTCCAATGCTTTTAATACTAAAGTTGAGCAATTTGTCTGTCCTTTAATAAAAAGGTATTTCAGCAATTTATGAGCCTTTTCTTCGCTTGGCGAGATATCTACTCTTAAAAAGCCCTCTTTATCACCTCTTCGTATGGCAAGTATTCTGTGAGATGGACAAACCGATAATTTTTGTGAGAATTCGAAATAATCACGATATTTTTCTGCCTCTTCAATTTTTGATTTAACAACTTTAGAACTTATAACAGCATCTTCTGCAAACAAATTCCTTATTCGTTCCCTAGCTTGCTTATTCTCGCTTATTTGTTCGGCAATAATGTCACAAGCTCCATCAAGTGCTTCTTCTATAGTTTTTACGTTTTCGTTTAAAAACCCAGCAGCAATTTTATCAATGTCTATATTTTGCTGTTTGTAAATAATATCTGCAAGTGGTTCAAGACCTTTTTCTTTAGCAACTGATGCTCTTGTTTTTCTTTTTGGTTTATATGGTAGGTAAATATCCTCCAGTTCGTTCGAATCCCAACTTGCTTCGATTTGCTCTCTCAATTCCTTGCTTAACAATCCTTGCTTTTCGATTGTTGCAAGAATACTTTGCTTTCGTTCCGATAGTTCAGTATAGTATAAATGCTGTTTTTGTATTTTCTCAATTTCAACTTCGTCAAGACCTCCGGTACGTTCTTTACGATATCTCGAAATAAATGGAATGGTTGATCCGGAAGTTAAAAGCTCAACTGTATTTGATACTTGTTTTGGTGCTATTCCTGTCGAATTTACTACTAATTCAATAATTTTGTCCATAAAATTTATCTATTCTAAATTAACTTTTTTTTGTAGTAGATATTTTTGATTTTCTTCCAATACTTAGTTTAAAAAGGAGAAGGCTAAGGCAAAAGCAAAAGGAACTTTATATCTGCTATTTTCTTTCATTTTTTTGATGCTAAAATTTTCATTAATATTTCTGCCTCTATTTCCATTTTTGAGAACCCAAATAGTTTTTTACCTAAATCTTTTAAAGATGCTCCAATATGATAAACATGTTTTCTGTCAATAATCAAAAACCGGTCGTGAGCATTTTTATAAACTTTGATTTCAATAGGTTGATATTGCTTGTTGTGTTTTTCAAGGTCGGTTTTAAGTGCTGATGTTAAATTTGCTGTGTAGATTTCCGCTGCCACGCCATCTTTTCTTTTGAGAAACAGATTGAGTACCGATTCATCAACGTAATTATCAATTAGAATTAATGATTTTTCAGCCGATTTAACGAGTTCGGATACAAACACCCAGGCATCGAAAATTTGTCCATTGAAAAATATGCCTTCGTTGGGCGGTAAACTTGTTTTAACTTGGAAGTCTATTTCATCCACTCTTTTTGTCAAGGAATAGATATTCTCCTCCATTCGATTTATTCTGTTATTTACGGTGTAACCTTTTAGTAGATAATCTTTTAGCACACGTGTTGCCCAAATGCGAAATTGTGTGCCTTGTTTTGAATTAACCCTATATCCAACAGACAGAATAGCATCTAAATTATAAAAATCAATTTCTCTTTTAATTATTCGTCCAGCTTCATTTTGAACTGTTGCATTTTTTGCAACAGTTGAGTCGTAATCAAGTTCACCACTCTTGAAAATGTTCCGCAAATGCCTCGAAATGACAGACTTATCTCTATCAAAAAGTTGTGCAATCTGATTAAGAGAAAGCCACACAGTTTCATCTTCAAGCATTACTTCTATATGCTCAGAAAGCTCATTAGGTCTATATAAAACAATTTCATTCTTCATTATCAAATGCTAAGTTTATCAATTTACAAATAGTTAGCAGAAATGAATTTTAAAAATAATAAAATTATGTTTAACTTTTGTAAAATTCCCGAATTTTTCCAAACGAAATATCAATTTAAGAAAAGTTAAAAACATTTTCGCAAAACTATTTAAGCGATGTGCGGTTGAGTAAGCAATAAGACCATTTATAAGATCATTGCTTGTGTCGCCGACATTTACCTTTTATTGCAGACCATACAGAGTTTTATTTCTTGTCTTTTAACTTTTGTTGTTTGAATCTTTTATCCGTTACTTAACCGTTAATAAACGACTACGCCACATAAAAAACTGATTAGCAACAATATAGACGGTAGTCTTGCGATTTAAAATTTAATTATAATCCACTTCATCTGCCGAATTTTTCCCAGATTTTTTTATCAATAGCATAAACACAAACCTGCTTTGCTCCTATTTCTGTGTAATCAAATGATCTGATAAGATTATTTACAAGTCGAGTAACATCACTTTTTAGTCTTTCGGGATAATTCTTAAACGAAGCTGTTCCAAAATCCATTATCGCCCTTCTAAAATTATCACTTTCGATATATGGAGCAAGAGCATTTTCTTTAATACTGCGAGTATATTTATCTAAAAGCTTTAAAAATTGTTGAGTCTGTTCTATTTTAACGCCTTTAAGTTTAATTTCACTTGCCAAAGTGTGTGTTATAAATTCCTTTAGCATATCCTGACGAAATTCGGCTCTTTTAACAGAATCTGAATCAATACCCAGAACAGTGGCTTCGAAGTTTTTATAAAGATCCTCAGTAATTTCTATTTTTTCGTTTGTATAAAAATTTATTTCAGTGACGCCCGCATCATAGTTTAGTGCAAATAAATAATCTAAAATTTCTTTCACTATTTGTTTTTTACTAAAATAGTAAATAGATTCTTTTATTTGTTGCAGCACTTCGTAATCGTATAGATTTTCCAATGAGTCTATAAATCCTGATGGTATTTTTGACAATAACTCTGCATCATCTTTAAAATAATTTATTACATCAAGCATAGTTATGAGGTTGTCTGAATCAGAGAATCGTGAAATAAGACAATTGAAAATATTAATAGAATTTCTGCCACTAATACCACTAACACCTTCTGATTCTGATTCGGCAAGTAGTGATTTGCGAACCGATTTTGTAAACTTCTTAACATCTTCTTCGCTTAACCAATCGGGGACAATTCCTTTATACAACTGCATCTTTAAAAGAAGAAAGCTCTCATCATTATATTGACGATATTTATTTATATCTTTTAGCCAATTTCTTATAACAGTAGAATCTGTTTTCATTCTTGAAGAAATAATAATCTTGGCAAAATTTTGCAAAACACGAGGTAAAAACAATTCTTCAACTTGATCAAATTTGTTTTTATAAACATTTACTTCTGCCTCAAAATCAAGTATATATGGGATATTAACGTGTAAAATCCTATCCTGAAAAGACTTAACATTTTCGTAATTCTTTTTATCTTCAGGATTAACCAAACCAAGAAAAATTGATTTGATATTTTCTTCAACATGTTCTACTTTATGGATTCCATCAGAAATAATACCGTGAAGATCGGTTAAACGTCTAACATTATTTTCCTTAATGTCCATTAAAGCATAAACACCATTATTTGTGTACGCTAGATTGGAAAATATATACCTGATATCTTCGTTTTGAAAAGTTGTATTTATAAGTTTTTGAACAGTAACATCCGTAATTGGTTTCATAAACAACTCGTCACCGGGGTTAAATACAGAAATACCTTTACCGAACTGTCTTTTAAATGTCATACGTTTAGCATAAATGGTTTTTAGTACCATCATCGGATCTCCATATTCGTCCATCAAAGTATGAAAAATCGAATTGCATATATGACATGGATTTTCTTTATAAATCCAGTAATATTCTTTGGAATTGAGAATTTTATCTCTCACCTTGTCATCTTCAATCAAATCTTCAATTAACTTAATTCTGTATTTTTTTGGAATTTGTAAAATCGGATGATCGTTACAAGGACAAGATATTTCAATAAAATTTCCGCTCTGACCAGACAGAGCATTTTCGTCTTGTTCGTCTGAACCATAAATTAAAATATTTGTAATAGCCGATTTCTTCTTAAGAGTATTAAGATTTATTCTCCAATATGTTTTGTACATAACGCCTTCAGGCAGGTTGGAAAAATTTTCAAGTTTATTTAAAAGATTGTTTAAAAATGTTGATTTACCGCTACCCGGAGGTCCTTCGAAAAGTATAATTTTATTGTTTTGCAGACCACTTCCAAAACTATTTACCAGATTCATAAACCTATTTGCAAACAATCTGTCAGCAAAAAATGGATCATCGCAGCTTTCTACAAAAAGTTTATTGAAATTATAATCAACAAAACCAACCGAGTCATCAGTAAGTTTATAATCATCCTGTCCTTCAGGAACATAGAAATGAATCATGTCGTGGAAAAACTTGAAAATATCTCTAAAAACAAGTTCAGGTTTACGCGAAGCTAAATAAAGAAAATCGTCAAAGTTAATCTTATCATAAAGATCATTAATTTTCAATTCCTGTGACAAATTCTTTAAAGTCTTTTCAAGTTTTGCTGCTTTTTCGTGTAAATCGTCAGCAGAATTTTTATTTTTATTTTTATCAGACATATACTACAGTTTAGTTTTGGTAACTTTCCTGTCTTTTACAGCATAAAGAACCTTATCGTAAACAAATTTTGTTTCATTTTCATCAGAATTTTCTTCATCTATCCTTATTTCGGTCGTTTCAAGAACCACCTGATCTCCCCACAAAAACTCAAGCCCTATCAAAGTATCTGCAATGTATGGTTTATATAGTTGCTTACCTTCAAATTCATGAACCAAATATAAATTTTCATCATTGGTTTTATCATGATTGACCTTTATTACAGGAGGATGATACATTGAATCAATCAGCATTTGCTTATAATCCTCGGCTTTGCGGCTTTTAATATAATACTGATACACTCCTCTTTCTTCATCAAGACGTTTGCCGACAACGAAGAGATTGTATCGATCAACGAAGTCCTGACTGGTAAAGATATTGATAAAGTTAAAATCGGTAAAGTTCTTTCTTATTTCGAAAATTGTTTGCATCCCATTACCAAGATTTCTATTAAAATCATTTCTCTTATCTCTATCGGTCAACTTTTGGAAATCATAATAAAACTTTCCTTTGTCAGCCATTTCTTCTATATGGTAAAACATCCTTAAACCTATTGCATAAGGATTTAATCCTACTCTACTAATTGAAGTTACTCCTGAATTGATTTTTGCATATTGAGTTTCGAATCCTTTTATTCTGTCATCGCTGATAAACAATTTATCGTGCCAATACGAAGCCCATCCTTCGTTCATTATTTTTGTACGCATCTGCGGGGCAAAGTACAGAGAAGTTTCGCGAATTACAGCTACAACAGATTTCATCCATTGATTTTCTCTCTTATTAAGAAATGGAGAATACTCAGAAATGAATTCCATTATATCTACTTCAGAATCCGGATAAACATTATAGCTTTCAAATAATGCGTCGAATTCAGGGAAACTAGATTTAATATCTGCAAAAAACAGTCTTTCAGCAGTATCTTTTTCCGATTCGATAAGTAAATTATATTTTTCAATGTATTTAATTACTTCGACTTCAGTAGCATTAACAACTTCAGGAAGGAAAACATTAATAAAGTATTCCATTTTATCTCCCGGTTCCTGTTCTTTAGTTAAATTCAATTTCGGAAGACTCTTAAAATATCCGGTTATGTTGTCAATACTTCTTGCAAATTCAATAATATAATCAACCCAACGTCCGTATTTAGACCTGAATGATTCTATAAGTCGTTTATCTGCCAAGGCTTTTCCAACAAAGTCATCACTCCACGTATTTTGAAAAAGGATATTGTTTCTAAAGAAATCTATGTGTGCTATTACATGATAAAAAATCATAATATTCAACCAGTCGGGATTATTATCGTTGTAGAACGAAATAGGTGGTCTGGTATTAATAACAGTTTCGTATGGATTTGAAGGATACAATTTATATCTGCCGCTTTCCTTAAGTACTTCAACGTCATTTACCCAGTAATTGTAAAGAGTTGGTATCATTACTTTCGGAGATAGATTAATCATGTCGCGATTAGTAACAATATACTCAAGAGTTTCGTTTGGAACATCAAGACCAAAGCTGCGAGCCCTTTCCTTGCATCCTTCCATTATTTTTTTTGTATTTTGATCTATTAATTGCATACCTGTAAATTTTTGCAAAAATTATAAATGTCTAAGCACTTTTCATGTTACAATTTTTACATTTTAACTTGTTAATTTTTTTATCCCTTCAATTATTCTTTCTTCCGTTCCTTGCGAAGCGGCAAATCCGTCCATTCTTATTAACTCGTGTTTTTCTTTTAGCAAACCTGAATTGTTAAAATACTTCTCTACTGTTGTTTCCCTATCTTCACTTCCCCATGAGTTTTTAGCAACAGTTATTCCCATTCTGCTGATATATGGTAAAAATCTGCGAACTGCTGTAATTGCTTTTTCGCCGTCTTCGTCCCAGTCATCACCGTCTGTACCATGAAAGATGTATATATTATTATCGTGATGCAGATGTTCTTTTTCAATTATATCTGCAACCAACTCATAGGCAGGAAAAACATTTGTACCGCCTGCAACATTTGATTTATAATAAGTGTAGAAATCGGGAACTTCTTTGGCATCACTATCATGTAAAATAAATCGTACACTCACCTGATTCTGATATTGATACATCAGCCAACTATAAATAAACAAATGTTGCATGACAACAGCTTCGGTAGGTTCTCCCATCATTGACCCCGAATAATCGCGTACAAAAAACACAACTGCCTGAGCTTCAAAGTCTTTTTCTTTGGACAGTATTCTAAAAATCTGATCCTGCGGATTAATAATCAGTTTTTCTGGAGAGATTTCTTCGCCGGGAGTCAGTTTGTCGAGCATTATATTTGTTTCAATAATCCTCTTTATAGTTGCTTTCTTGTCGAGATACTGCCCAAAGCCACGATTTATATCAGTAAGGTCATATACATATTTGTTTGTTGAAAGCTTTTTTCCTTTAGGTTTAAGATTAGGGAGTTCAAATTTTTTGGTAATAACTTTCCCCAAATCAAAAGCATCTTCTATTAAATCATGATCGGAACCTTCCCCCTGACCAGCTCCCTGTCCTTCGCCTTCACCCTCCTGAGGTTCAGCCTGCTGTTCACCAAGCACTTCACCTTCTTCGCCATCACCACTTCCACCTGTATTTTCTTCTCCGTCTTCGGTTATACTGTCGTCATGATAGAACTTAGGCTCTGTTGTAGTTGGAACAACAACAATTTTTTCTTTGCTTCCTTTTATTGGTTTAATATATTTACCAAGTCTTATACGGCGAGGAAAACCATCTTCTTCGCGTTGTTTATCTTTTGCAAGCAATTCGTCAATCGTGAACAAATTAAGCTTAAAATCCTCCTTATTTAATGAAATAAACAAATCTCTATCATTAACTTCATATAACCCGTTCACAATAAGATCATTTTTCCTTTTCTTTTTGATGGAACGGTGACGCAAAGTTTTAGAAAAGCTTAATTCTTTATTAATTAAATCCTGACAAGCCTGACTCAGTTTGCTCAAATCAATATTTTGCTTTAATGCTTTCTTTTTCATTTTTATTATTTAATCTTAAATCTGAAAACTCATGCTTTGAAAAATGCCTCAAAACAAGGATTTACAACAGAAGCAAATATTAATTACTATCATCGTGAGTACAAAAATATTCAATTGTTTTCTGAGCACAAGTTTCACAATATCCGAGTTTATTAATCATAGTGTTGATCATACGGTTATATAGTTTCATATTTTCTTCATTTGTCCGATTTGACAAAGCACCTATAAGACTTCCGGTACCTGAAATATCAGATTTTAGGCGTACATCAGTAACAGCTTTTACAAGTTCGTTGTTATCCATAAAATTATAACCCGGATCGTTATTCATTTTTTGTCCATAGATTTTGGATATTGTAGTACGGAAACTCTGCTTTTGTTCTGTATTCTTTAGTCCCAGTCTTTCCTCTACGCTATTAACGAATGTTTCATCTATCTTAATCGGCACCAATTTACCTGTCTGTGGATCACGATATGTCCAAATTTTGTCCGAGCCAAGATTTTTAGCATCAATACCAATTATCATATTGACATAATTGAGAACGTCTTTTTCAATTGCATTAGGTTCATCCATGTATGCATTGAAAATAGTTGTCATTACGTTCTTACGATATAGCTCACGTGCAATTTTAAGATCGTTAAAGTATTTTATTCTATCGTTAGGTTCTTGTACATAATCAAGAATAACAGCTTCGATAGATTTGAAGATGTCGCCTGCATACATACATTTTCCTTCCTGAGTAGTGCTTTGTTCGAGTAGTATCTGTAGAGAACGTCCAAGATTTCTGTGTCCTAGACCTTTTTGACCGAAACGTTTTGTAACATCAGGGTCTGTATTGAGTTCACTAATTACTTCGCCTAAAGTTTTAATACTTTTTTCACCAGCTATTTCGCCTGCTGAAAGTTTCATCATTTCAACCGGAGTAAGTTTATCGCTTCCGGGCATTCTCGACAAAACAAATGCAACTGATATAGCATAATTCAAATTCGGATCAATATGTAGTTTTTCGTTTGCAAAAGTAGTCTTATTAAAACCACCCACAGCATAATTTGTAAGCTCCTGTTGAAGTTTATAATTAGTATTATGCGACATGTAAGTCAGTCTGCAACGGTCAATAATTGGGGCTTGTTCTTTTTCTTCCAGAAATCTTGAAAATTCAGCATTGTTACTTGTCGCAATTATCAAAGTATCAAGAGGCCATTTATATCCTTCCATTTCGATTGTCCTATTCTGAATAACACCAAGATATACCTGAACCAGATCTTTTTTGTTTTTAAATATTTCGTCCGCGAAGTGGATACCTCCTCCGGCAACACGTGCCAAAGCTCCTCTTCTTAAATCGAATCTGTATGGATTGTCAGTGTTGGATATATGCAGTAAACGTGTTATTGATTCTTCTCCGATAAGATCAGTTGCAGAAGAAGTTATCTTGTCTTTCGCAGCATATTTTCCAGTAATCGTACCTCGCGATTCACTAACAGGAACCGGAAAAACTTCAATAAATTCCTTGACTTTAGCAATATCATCATTACAGAATTCTTTTATTTGGCTTAAAATATAATACGAGCATGAGCCCAAAGGTCTGTAATTGGAATACAATTCTTTGATTTTTGCATCAGTAAAACCAAAAGTTTTCAGATTGTCAATATTCTCTTGTCTTTCTTCAAATAAATTCATTGCCAATATCATAGGGTCCTCAAAAGTCTGGCTTTCAGTATATGTTATTTTACCGTATCCTCCGATTTTATCAAGATTAATAAACTTAAAAGTATATCTGCGATTTTCCGGTTTTGAAATAAAATTTCTGTATAACTCACTCAAATGATCAACAAAGAAAGTTTTTCCGTTTCCTGGCTCTCCTATCAGCACAAAAGCCATTTCTTTAGATGAGCCGTTTTCGGCAGCATCTTTTACGTAGGAAACAAAACTATTGATTTCGTCATACATTCCTATAATGTGCTTTTTGCCTTCACGAAAAACCCTGAAGTCATAAGTTGTACGTCCGTTAACATTTACTTTTTCAATTCCGCCTTTCTTATCAAGAATCATTCTTGAAACAGATTGGAATACATTTTCAAATCTTCTTTGACCAGTCAATACACTTAAAATATGAGCATCCAAACTTTTTGGGTCAAGTTTCTGGTTAATGATTTTTTTTGCCATGGTGTTATTTTTAATTTTATGTTATGCAACAATTGATTTTAATGGTAGTAAAATTAAAAAAATAAACAGAATTCAGAATTCATTGATATAAAAACTTATCAACAAAAAATCATTAAGGGATTATAAGATAAATCAATTAGATAAGGAAAATGCAGTTTAAAAGTTAGTTGCTATTTCATTTCTGCAACTGAATCAATAAAATTAAAAGCTTCGGTATTAAAGACTTCGGGTTTTTCCACATTAACAACATGTCCGCATGATGGAACAATAATGAGTTTTGAATAATTAACGTGTTTCTTTATTATATCTTTAATAGTTGGCAAAAACATGTAATCTTCTTCTCCCATGATATACAGTGTAGGGATTGGCAATTCTTTATTACGGAACAATCTTAAAAGAGGGTTAATATCGGCAGTCAATTTAAACCATCTTAAAAACTCTTTACGATATAGTTTTTTTGCTTCACGCATAAATAGATTTCTGGACTTTTTATGATTGGGAATGATAATAAAAGCAAAAAAATCATAAAGCAAAAGATAAGGAACTAGAGATTTGAATAAAACACCTAGTTTCATTAGGATTTGCGATCTGACATTAAGTTTAAGTATCGCACCGCTTAAAATCATCGAAGCTACTCTGTCAGGATGGTCTTCGGCAATTTGTCTGATAATAATAGCACCTAAAGATACTCCGGCAAAATGAGTTTTTTCTATTTTTTCATAATCGAGAACCTCAATAACATCTTTTGCAATCAGAGGGAAAGTATATTTTTTTATTAAATCATTTAAAGCAACCTGAGCAGAGTTTCCATGTCCCCGCAAATCAATCATCAGCACATTGTATTTTCTGCTAAAAGCTTTGATCTGCTTATACCAGATTGTACTGCTTCCTCCTGCACCATGAATAAACGTTACCCATTCGGATGACTCGGAGTGATAATATTTGGTGTAATTAATCAAGATATTAACATTTTAATACAAAATTATAAAAAATAATTAAATCAATAATTCTATGTCAGAAATATTTATTACTTTCCGATGCAAAAAATGTTTATATGCTGACTATCAGATAGTTACGTACTTTGGGCAACAAGTGGGCAACAAGGATAATGATAATGACGAATAATTAAGAGAAAACAAATGTTAATAATTGCAAAAAAATATCATAGCCTCTACCCTTTTATTTCTATACGTGATTACAAAAATAGTAAAATATTTTAATCAAAAAAATCATCATTAGAATTGCTGAAATAAAAAAGCCCGGAAGAAAGTAATTCTGCCGAGCTTTTAGAGTAAATTGTTTTAATTTTTACCCTTCAACAGTCCCATCCATAGCAATCGGATAATCTTGTTGCATTGTCTTTTTGTACTTCAATGGATTTGATGTCTGGAAATTGAATAGGGCTTCTCTGGTGTACGATGCCATCGGAATCGACCAATCTAATGAGTTTTCTAAATATGGTCTCAGAGTCTTTAAAACAGCGTCTGGAATTGGGTCTTGATTGTGGATGGCGACAATCGCTGATGGACATAAATATGAAACATTGCTTCCTGTTTTAACTGGCTTTGCCATCGCATCAATAAGCTGTGGGAAATTCTTCTTCCACAAATCAATTAGCTCGGGTGTAATAGATGCCATAATATAATATGGTTCTGTGTTTTGAAGTCCACCAATGTAGAAATCATGATTATCTCTTATTTTTGCTTTGCCAACAAATTGACCTCCCGAGTTCATGATGAGAATTTCCAAATTCTTGTAATCAAAAGTTTCTGGTGTGCCAGTAACGGATCCTGATTCATAAGCTTTGATAAAATCACTAAGTAATTCATCAACATTACCAAAAATAGCTGCTTCATCGGCTGGTAATTTGAATGATAAAGGATTCGCTCCGTAGAAATCAAATAAGGCATCAAAATAAGGTATTTTTACACCTGATGGACTGGTTCCATGAAATATGCGATTGAAACATCCGAGTTGTACTTCATCCTTATCCAGAGTGTAATACAAAGCAATAGCAGCAATAACGTTTTCAGGGCTGGTTATTGTAGTGTATAGTGGAAAATCGCAAATCTGAGCGGTTTGTTTTGGTAAATCGACGATACCAGTTTTAGTAATCAATCGGAACCAGACAGATAGTTTGTTTTTATCAGAAAATCCTTTTTCGATTTTTGAAGTGTTAAACTTCATTATTAGGTCGCATTTTGTTCCATCATCAACAAAACTAAGATTAACTGCTTCTGTTGGGACTGGATTGTAATCAAAATTCTTGTTAAATTCAGCAATTTCAGAGGCTGGAATAAATGGAGTTGGTGATGAATTGTCAGGGATGAATTGGTGTTGCATGTCCCATCGGGAGTCCTGCAATGGAATTAACCAAAACTGACCACGATCAAAGAAATTAGAAAAAATATGAGTTCCGCCCTGGTCTTCAAATTCGCAATAGAATTGATTTGAAGGCATGAATTTGAGCATGTTGTCCACGTTGAATGAGAAAGGTTCGTCATTTCTTTTTGACATACCTAACATAGAACATGCAATCAGAGGAAAATTTGAATTAGAAGTCATGCTGTCTGGATAATCATATTTGATTTTCAGGCAGTCAATGAATGGATCGTAATCCGAAGAAATGATTTTTGCAGCTGGTAGCTTGTTGTTACCGAAAGTAATTTTGCTTAAATCAATATTCCCGAGTTCATCAACTGCGGGCATATTGTCTTTAATTGCCTTCGCCCAGGGCGTAGAATTGACTGCAAATCTGGAGTTAAAAAACTTGATGAAGTTGTTATTCAGGGGCGAAAGAAAAGCTTGTAAAGCTGACATTCTGAGCCTTTGTGCTCTCTGCGCCGGTGAATTTGCATCAGAGATTTTACCCTGATATGCTCTTGCTGTGTTGATTCTCTTCCACTTGGAGAAAACCACGTTTCCCAGTTTGCCTGAGGCATCGCCGAGAAAACCATTAGATAATTTAGCCATTTTTATAAATTTTAATGTTAATAAATACTTGTAAAAAAAGAGGTTGCGGCAAAGTGCCGACAACCTCTTTAAATCCGAACAACCTCAAATAAACCTCACATTACGCTAAAATTGTAACTGCTCCGACATAAGAACTGTCAGCCACTTTATCACCCGCCTCAGTCATAAATGAAAGATAAACATGAACTTCTTCACCTACCCAAGCCACTGGAACAGTCAAGTCGAAAGTACCATCAGCCCTTGTTTTCAGGGTTGTGTTGGCTACGACATTTGGACTGTTAGGATTCAGGATAAGCATCAAAGCTTTGTCTGTTCCCATTGCATCACCAGTTCCTGTGTTATCGGTCCAGTCAATTGTAACAATATGACCAGCACCTGCAGTAGCAGCAGAACCTTCTGCACCTGTCAGGGTTCCTTTGCTCACAATTAACTTGGTATAGTCAATTGCATAATCGGGATAAATCCCAGTGATGACATTTAAAATGTTTGTCTGCATGAAAGAATTGAATTCAGACATACCCACAGCAGCTTGTTTAAAGCCAGTACGGATAAATGCCAAAAACTTTCTTGACAGTTCAACCATAAGTGAAAACTTCGCACGTTGTTCTCTCTGAGCGAGAGTACGTGGGTTCTTTACCTCTACAGGTTTTGATCTCATTGTGTTTTTACCAAATTGCTTTGAAAAAACCGCTGTTGAGAACTTTCCTTTTGTTCTTCCCGTGATGGGATTTTGTACAATTGCCATTTTTTTAAATTTTTAAATTACACATCTTGTTAACTATCTTGAACTATACCTAATCAGAAGCTTTTTAAGCGGCGTTGATACGGAGTTGATACGCTTTTAAACCTCCTTTTATAGCTGTCATTCAAAGAACTATATCAAAGATAATTAGAAATGATGTAAAGTGTTAGTAGTCAGTTACTTATGCTTTGTAATGCCTCAAAAATCAACGAAATGCACAATAAAAAATGGGAGTTAAAACCCCCATCCGAATTAGTTTAGTTCAAAACTGTGAAATTTGCCAGAAATAATCTCGCTGCCATACTTATACCTAATTTCATCAATATCCATTGGCTTGCTGTTGGGAGCTTTGTACTCAGGTGGGCGGTAATACCACATCAATTTTTTAGGGGCAAAGAAAAAGCCTAAATCCTGTAAAATGGTACGATGTGGATATGTATTACCAGACAGCCAGAGCCAATCCCCTATTAACTCCACAATAACGCCATGTAATTTGATTACCTGGTCAATCAAATCAGGGTACCTGAGAAAATCATCCTGTTGTGCTTGTGACTGCTTGGCAAACTCAAAGAAAGGGTTTTTCTTGATGTTCTCATACTCGTTGTTAATTTCCTGCATTGTAGCAGTATTACCCCCTCTATCGGGGTGGTGAATCAGCGCAAGTTCTTTGTATCTGCGCTTAACCTCGTCGAGGCTTTGACAATCTTTAAAATACTTGGTTTTCATAGGCATTGTTCATAAAAATTAGTAACTAAATTTTGGGGCAGCATGAAAATTGCCGACACACCCCGCAAAACACAATGAAGCATATATGAAACCTTAGGCAACAGAAAAGCAAGGTGTTGGGGGAATTGCAAGGTTTTTGCGAAAAAAATACTACCTTTTTCAGGTGGAGATTTTTTTTGCAAAACTTGTATAACCTTGCAAAGGGCGCGGGGGCTTACTTTTGCATAAGGTTTTATGTATGCTATGAACAATGCACAGACACAGCAGAATCTAAAAATCTTTTATTCTGGAAAAATCATAAAAAAAAGCAGTCTGTAAGACAAACTGCTAAATACACATCGTTTACTAAAAGTTCACGGTTTTGTAAACGATTCTACCTCAGCTCTACATTTCTCGATTTAAAATTATTTTTTGCTTTTATCAATTGAATTAAAGCATAATAAAAATGATAAAGCATATCAAAACTTTATGATATTGGATGCGAAAATAAAAATAAACTTATAAAGAAAATGTTAAAATAAAATTAAATACCTATTGTTAGGGGTGGGTGGTCGGGGGATGGCGTGTAGGAACGGTTTGCTATGTGTTTTTGAATGCGGGTTGAGAGAGAAAACCTGGCACATATTGGCTAAGGGTGAAAGGCAAGTGCCTGGTTTTGTGTGTTTGCGAAATGATGGCTGCCGAACGAAATGTAATGACGAAACAGACAGGTAGTTTACGGACTGTCTGTAAGGAATAGAATGTAGAGAGGTGGCCTTGATTGCAGCAATGGGCAATTTAAAAACCATATCAAAACGGCAGTGGTGGCAAGGTAGGGTTTAAATAAACAGTGTAACACCTATGAGGGTGTATTGCTTTTGGCATATTTTTTTGATTTAGCTTAGGATTTAAAATTTGCTTTTCGGAGGCACGGAGAAAGCTGATTTTGTGCGGATGCGAAATGTTGATGAATGAAATAAGTGTAGTGCAGGGTCTGATTGGTAGTTTACGGACAATCAGCCCGAAACGTAACGAATTGAATGAATTATGATTGCAGCAACAAGGGGTGCAAAAAATATGACAAAAACAGGTGTCATGGCTTTATAATAAAAAATCAAAAATACCTATGAGGGTGTCTGGCAATTTTGAGTGATGGCTCTGCTGTGTGCAGGCTGCGGGGCTATTTAACATAATTGACTTATGTGACAGCTTTGGTATCATCAAGGCATTGAGCGGCTGTTCACATAAGAGGCTGTTATGTTTAATTAGCTTTGGGTTGTTTTATTTCTGGCGCAAACGAAACGGTGGGGGTGGTTGGAGTGTAGTGTTTTTTTGCATCTGTGCGCTGGGTATGCTCTTTGCAAACTTTATGTAGCTTCAGCGGAATAAGTATTGCAATGTGCTGGTGTGTGTTGGCAATGCAAAAAATGTGACAGAAAAAAAACAACAGAAGGGTTGGCGTGGGTAAGCCTTCTATTTATCAGGCTAAATTTCGCAAAAAGACCGTGCAAACCTTGAACACTGTATTTTAAGTGAAAGGTGGGGATTTTTGTAAACTAATGATGAGCAGTTAATAATAAAATAAATGAATAAACTTATAAATAAAGCTAATTAGTAGGAATAAGTTATATAAGTTAAAAGTGGAAAAACAAACAGTTCAAAGCCTAGTTGGAGATAAAACTATAAACAATTAAAGAAATGTAATTTTAAAAAAAATCATTATTGAAAAAAAAGTAATGAAGTATGAAAAAATAATGAGATCAGGGATAAAAATTTCAGAAATGTTAAAAAAAACATAAAAACAGGTTAAAAAAGGAAAAAAGATTTGGATAATTGGAAATAAAATCAATATCTTTGCACTAATAAACGATTTTAGAACAAATATGACAATGATAAAAATTGATGATACCAGAGAAATCATAATATCTGTTGCAGACAGGTTGTTTAGTCGTTTTGGGTTTCATAAAACATCAATGGATGAAATTGCAAAAATTGCAAGAAAAGCTAAAGGCTCAATTTACTATCATTTTCCTAGCAAGGAAGATTTATTCAGAGAGGTTGTACTGAAGGAAATATCGCAGTTAAAAAATGTTTCGTCACTTGTACTACAAAATCAGATAATTAGTTCATCAGATAAACTTAAAGAATATGTCCTTACTAGAATGAGTGTAATGGAGTTATCTTTGAACTATCATGAAACATTGAAAGCAGATTTTTTTGAACACTATAAATTTGTAGATGATCTCAGAAATGAGTTTGATGCGTGGGATCGAACAAACTTGAAAAATATTATCAATCAAGGGATAACTGATGGAGAGTTTAGTATAAACATAAATATAGACATATTAGCTGATGTATTAATCATGATTTTGAAGGGACTTGAAATACCATTCTTTGTACAGAATAGGTATAAAGATTATTCAACACATTTTAATGATATGTTTGTTATTTTAACTCGAGGATTGTCAAAATAATTTTTTTTACTATAACTGACTATTAAACGATATTAGTACAAAATGAATACGAAAAAAATAAGTATTATTGAAGCTATTACTAAAAGGGATTTGAAATTATTTATAAATTTTCCACGCAGTCTGTATAAACAAGAAAAGTATTATATACCAGCATTACAAAATGAGGAACTGGCAAATCATAGCATAATAACCAATCCCATGTTGGAGTTTTGCGAAGTAAAATACTGGCTAGCCATTAAAAATCGCACAGTAGTTGGAAGAGTTGCGGCGATAATTGATGATGCGTATAATACAAACCAAAGAAAAAGATATTTAAAATTTGGATGGCTGGATTTCTATAATGACGAAGAAGTAATTAGTAAACTTATGCAAGTTGTAGAAGATTGGGGTTCGATTAATGGTGTTGAATACATTATAGGTCCTATGGGATTTACGACATTTGATCGTTCAGGAGTATTAATTGAAGGCTTTACTGAAACCCCTACAATATATTCAAATTATAATTACCAATATTATGGTCAAATGATTGAAAAATGTGGATATAGTAAAGAAACTGACTGGGTAGAATATAATGTTAAAGTTCCAGATTCTATACCAGAAAAATATGTAAATGGAGCATCAATAATTAAGAAACGATACAATCTCAGCGTTTTGGAGCTAAAGTCAAAAAATGATCTTCTTAACTATGCTGATGCAATATTTGAAATGTTGAATAAAGAATATGTAAATAGCTACGGATTTAATGGATTTAATGAAATACAAGTTGATAAAATAGTAGAAAACTATCTTCGGTTACTACGGCTTGATTTTGTATGTCTTGTAGTTGACTCAACTCAAAAATTGGTTGGGTTTGGAATATGTTTGCCATCATTATCCAAAGCAATAAAAAAATCAAACGGCTACTTATATCCTTTTGGGATTTTTAGAATACAAAAGGCTTTGAAACATAATGATACTGTTGACACTTTATTAATAGCAATAGAAGAAAATTATAAAAATAAAGGAGTAAATGGTATTATTTTTAATGAGCTTATAGGTGCTTTTCAAAGAAATGGGATAACTAATATTGAAACGAACAAAGAGACAGAAAGCAATACGCAAGTACAAAATCTCTGGAAAAAATTTGACTATAGACAACATAAACGCAGCAGGTGCTATATAAAGAAAATGGAATATAATGCATGATAAAAAGTAAAACAAAATGAAAAAATCTTTAAATGGTAAAGTTGTAATAGTTACTGGTGCAACCTCAGGAATTGGAAAAGCTGTTGCTTATGAGTTTGCCTCACAAGGAGCAATAATAATTTTAGCAGCAAGGACTGTTGAAAACCTTAAAGTCGTTTGCACTGACATAAATTCGTCTGGGGGAACTGCATATTATGTGAAAACAGATGTTAGAGTAGTTCATGAATGCGAAAATTTAATAAAACAAACACTCAAGTTTTGTGGGAAAATTGATATTTTAATAAACAATGCTGGAATCTCAATGCGAGCACGATTCGAAGAATTAGATTTGATAGTTATTAAAGAACTCATGGATACAAATTTTTATGGTGCAATATATTGTACGAAATATGCGCTACCACATATATTGCAGCAAAAAGGTAGTATTATAAATATATCATCAATTGCAGGGTTAACTCCATTGCCGGGACGAACAGGATATTGTGCATCTAAACATGCTTTGAACGGGTTTTTTGAAACATTACGTTTAGAAAATAGGAATCATGAATTGCACATATTGATTGTTCATCCCGGTTTTACAAATACAAATATTCGCAAAAGTGCATTAAATAAGTTTGGACTACCACAAGAATTCATACCTAGAATTGAAGAAAAAATGATGACAAGTGAAGAGGTTGCATTAAGAATTAGGAAAGCAACGATATTAAGGAAGGAGAAAATACTATTGACTGTAAAGGGGAAGTTATCAGTCTGGCTATTTAGTCACTTTCCAAAAAATACAGAAAAGCTAATACTACGTGATTTTACAAAAGAGCCGGATTCTCCTGGATAATTTTTTTTTAACTAATGTTGACTTAAAAACGATATAAGTACAAATTTAATAAGTAATATAATAGGGTTTAAAAAAAATTATAAACACAAACTCATAAATAAATCAATTAATGATTATCAATTTAGCTTCATATTATGTACCTGATTCAATCGTATCGAATAAGCTATTTTTTAGAAAATGTGGAATACAAGATAATGAAATTTTAACAAAATGTGGAATCAGTACACGTAGATGGACAAGTTCAGAAGAGAATACAAATACAATGGCGATAGAGGCAGTAAAGTCCTCCAAAGAAAAATTGCCATTTAAAATTGAAGAAATAGACCTAATAATAGGTGCGACTTATACCCCATTTGATACAGTTAGCACAGTATCACATGTTGTTCAAAAGACATTCAAAATTTCAAAAGCAAAATGTTTTACAATTGACTCAGCATGTTCGTCATTTGTTAATGCAATAGAAATAGTAGATTGCTATTTTGCAAAGGGAAAAGCAACTAAAGCTTTGATAGTAACTTCTGAAAACAACAGCCTTTATAGTGATCCAAGTAATAAAAAATCTGGCTTTTTGTGGGGTGATGGAGCCGCAGCGGTTGTCATTACCATGGAGAATTTAACAAAAGATGATTTATTAGTGTTGGATGTAAACACAACAGGATTGGGAAATATAGGAAGAAGCATTGAAGCTGTAAATTTGATACCAACAAATGGTGGGTTGGAAATGAACATCGGTAATGATGTTTTTCAACAAGCGTGTAAGTATATGTTGAAGGAGACAAAAGATATTCTTTCGCAAAATAATTTAACAACTGAAGATTTGGATTATTTAATTCCCCATCAAGCAAATTCAAGGATAATTGATTATGTGAGAAACGAACTTAAAACGCCATCAATATCAGTATTGACCAATATCCATCAATATGGAAATACTGGATCTGCTAGTACCGCAATAGTGTTAGCCCAGAATTGGGAGTGTTTTAATAAAGATGATTTAATAGCTATATCGGTATTTGGTGGAGGGTATTCGAGTGGCGCAGTTTTACTAAAAAAAATATAAAAAAACATAAATATTATGAAGCAAAAAGTAGCGTTGGCATTAGGAAGTGGAGGGGCAAGAGGACTAGCACACATAGGTGTAATTGAGGAATTGAATTCGCACGGCTTTGAAATTACCTCAGTGAGCGGCACTTCTATAGGATCCTTAATTGGAGGTGTGTTTGCAATGGGCGAATTAGATTCATTAGCAAATTGGGTTTGTACATTAAATAAACGGGATGTTTACAACTTAATGGACTTTACAATTGGTACAAATGGCCTTTTAAAATGCAATAAAGTTATAAGTAAAATGAAAACATTCATTCCAGATATGAATATTGAAGAAATGAATATCCCGTATTCAGCAATTGCAACAGATATAATTAATCGCAAAGAAGTCGTTTTCACCTCAGGAAGTTTTTATGACGCTACTCGCGCTTCAATAGCAATTCCAAGTATAATAACACCTGCGGTAATTAATAATAAAATTTTGGTCGATGGTGGTATTATAAATCCTATTCCGGTGAATCGAGTTAAGCGAAATGAAGGAGATATTCTTGTAGCGGTAAATCTATACTATAGTGATGAAATTAACGAATTGAAAGGACAAATGCCTAATCTTACAAAAAGGAAACGGAACGGGTTCTTTGAAGGGAGTTTAAAGAATCGTAATCTGAGCATCAGTCTTAGGAATAAAATCTTAGACTTCATAGATATTGGAGACAAACAGAGTCAGGGGTATTACACTCTCATTCAGTTGGCAAGTTCAACAATGCTCGAAAGAATATCTGATCTATCATTAGAAATAACAAAACCTGATATAATAATAAACATCCCTGTTGCGACAGCAAGATCGTATGATTTTCATAGGTCGAACGAAATAATAGAGGTTGGCAGACATGCGGCCGCATTGTGTATCAAAGAATTTAATAATAAAGAAACAAAGTTATGACAAATTTGAGTGCTATAATTTATGCACATAATAATGAAAGAACAATACGCAGTATTGTTATAAGAGCAGTGGATTATTATTTCGACGAGGTAATAGTAATAAACTCAGGGTCAACGGACAAAACTGAACTTGCTATAAAAAGACTATGTAATCACTACGATTTTAAGTATTTCTTAATATCAGAAAATGAAGGAATTGGACATGCATTAGCTACAGGTGTAGAACGGAGTTTTGGAGAAACAATACTGTTTATTGATGCAAGTTATACTAAAATCAGCGACCATCATTTCGAAAAAATGATAATACCAGTTCGAAATAAAGAAGTAGATATGATAATTGGACAGCCGAAAGCATCACTAATTGATTACAGTAGGAATCCGAATAAATCATTTGCAGTCATGCGATGTTTTCAAAAGTACAATATACTCCCAATTATTGACAGAATCAAAAAACAAAAAGGTGGCACTGAGTTATTTATAAATTTATATTACCAGATGGAAGGTAAAAAAGTAAAATGCATCATGCTGGAGGGTATAAAGCAGCAATCATATTTTAATGATCAAAGGCTTTCAAAACTGGAAACGGAACTTTTTAATTCCGAGCAGAAATATTTGCAAAAAGCATACAGTAATTTATATCTAAATATAAAATAATAATTTAATTAATATGGAATCTAAAATACGAATGGTAAGTGCAATAATTTGTGCTTATAATGAAGAGAAAACAATCGCAAATGTAATTTTAACAATATCTGAGTCAAAACTGATTGACGAAATAGTGGTAATTGACGATGGGTCAACAGATAGCACAGATATGCAGATTTGGAATTTATCCAAGAGTATACCGATAA
This sequence comes from Bacteroidota bacterium, assembly GCA_029558535.1. Classification (GTDB taxonomy): domain Bacteria; phylum Bacteroidota; class Bacteroidia; order Bacteroidales; family ML635J-15; genus Bact-19. The sequence goes on from JAKQEK010000347.1 coordinate 44,696, forward strand.
AATATATTCACTTTAATAAGAATATGGGAAAAGGTTATGCAATGGCAATAGGAGCAAAAAAAGCGACAAATGAGATTTTACTATTTATAGATGCTGACCATAAAGTTAAAGATCTGGATTGCATACAACAAATACTCGATCCTTTTTTGAAAGAAGAATCGAAGTCACTAATGGTATTGGGGTATACAACAATTGATTTTATGGGGTTATCAATAAATCCAATGAAGATATTAACTGGAGAAAGAGCTCTTTTAAAGTCAGATATAGAGCCAATTATTAATAGGATGAAAGAATCAAGATTTGGTGTTGAAACATTGCTATACCTTTATTACAAGTCGGAGGGTAAAACTATGAAGTTTACACATCTAAAAAATCTGAAACACTACACAAAATATCATAAAGCAACATTTTTAAGAGCTACTAGAAATTACATCACTGAAGTACTCGAAATCTCGATAACAGCTATACGGAACTCCCCCCTTATGATCAAGTATATAAGAAAAACAATGTGTGTTTAAAAGCAAGACATTAAAGAAAAAAACATAACAATATTATGAAATATATAGATATTAAAGAAATCATAAGCGGAAGAAACTCAAAACTTTTAAAACGTATTCCAAGACCACTACTCTACTTATTAAAAATAATAATATGTGAAAATAAAATTAACAAAGTACTAAATAAATACTCAGATACCTCAGGAGCAGAATTCCTTTGTCAGTTACAAAAAGAAATGAAATTAAAAACAATAATATTAGGGCAGTCAAATTTGCCAGAAATTGGCAGATGTATTTTTGTAGCCAATCACCCCATGGGTGTAATGGATGGCCTTATATTGACTGGCATAATTTCGAATAAATATGGGGAAATTAAAGCAATAGGAAATGATGTATTTGGGTACATACCCCAACTTCAACCACTATTAGCAAAAGTAAACGTTTTTGAAGGCAATAACAGAGATTATTTAAAGAATGTTAAAGAAATTTATAGCTCAGAGAGTGCAATTACCCATTTCCCTGCAGGGCTTGTTTCAAGAATAGAAAACTGTAAAATTAAAGACGGAGTGTGGCAAAAGAGTTTTATCTCTAAATCAATTGAGTGTAAACGGGACGTAGTGCCAATATATATTTCTGGTAGAAATTCAATTTTATTCTATTTAATCTATATCGTTCGAAGCGCAATGAAATTCAATTTAAATATTGAGCTAATTCTCCTACCCTATGAGTTTTTTAGAAAAAGAAACAAAACTATAAAAGTTGTAATTGGCGCCCCTATTTCCTATAAAGACCTAACAAAAAACCAAACTCACAATGAATGGGCTCAGATTATAAAAGAAAAAGTTTACAGCATGAATAATTAAAAACTAAAAAAAAAATAGAAATATGGCAAACAAAAATCGAATAGTAGAAAAACTTTTTACGATAGTGCTAAGGCAAAAACAAGTGAGACAATTTTCAGTAAAAAAGATAGATGATTACATCTATGACAAAATGGTAAAGAATTATAGTGGGAATCACTCTCCAGAAGTACAGTTGGCGCGATATTATTATATTTCAGCAGCACTAAATTCCGTAAATAATAATCTAAACAATGGTAATATTTCATACGAGTTTATAAAAAGGATAAAACCATTATTAATAGGAGACGATTTTCTGCATAATGGTGATAATTTTAAAACCTATAGGCAAGGTCATTTCGATTATAAAAGTAAGTACGGCTTAAATCCTCCAGGTTTTGTTGCAATTTCTCCGACACAAAAGTGTAATTTGCAATGTGTAGGATGCTATGCATCGTCAAACAACGAAACGACACAAACATTGCCATATAATTATGTTACAAAAATTATTGATGATGTATATAATAATTTTTGCCGTAGATTTATTGTTATCAGTGGAGGAGAACCATTTATGTATAAGAGCGAAAACAAAACTATCATGGATGTATTTGAAAAATATCCTGATGTTTTTTTCTTAGTGTTCACTAATGGAACTCTAATAAATGCTGACATTGCAGAAAAGATGTCGCGATTTGGGAATGTAACTGTTGCAATTTCAGTTGAAGGGTATGAATATGAAACAGATGCCAGAAGAGGTATTGGAGTTTACAAAAAAATTAAAAAAAGTATTGGATATTTGCAATCTTATGGTGTCCCATTTGGTATCTCAGTAACAGCTACAAGTAAAAACATAGATTTACTACTAAATGAAGATTTCTACGATTTTTATTTCAACGAAATTGGTGCTACATATATGTGGCAATTTCAAATGATGCCGATTGGAAAGGCTGGTGAAACTCTTGATCTCGTTGTACCACCAAAACAAAGGATTGAGCTATATAAATTTTGGACAAAACTGGTGAAAAATAAAAAATACCCTATTGCAGATTTTTGGAATAATGCGATAATATCAAATGGTTGCCTTGCCTATGGTAGTGAAGGTGGATATATTTATGTAGATTGGAACGGCAATATTATGCCTTGTGTATTTGTGCCCTATTATGTTGATAATATATATGATATATATGGAAGAAATTTGAGTTTAGCTGATGCTGTGATGTCAGAATTTATGAAAAACGGCCGTCAATGGCAAAATATTAACAAGGGAATAAATTATCATATGCCATGCTCAATAAGAGATCATTACTCTAATTTTAAGCAAAATATATTAACCAAAGAATGTAAACCGGAAAACAGAGAAGCCGCAGAAGCACTAACAGATGATGAGTATTATGACTTTATGATATGCTATGATACAGAATTGGCAATGTTGACAGATATAAATTTAAACGATAATTTGAAATATGACTAATGCACCAGTGCATATTGCAATAATTATGGACGGTAATGGCCGATGGGCTAAATCTCACAATAAAAAACGTTCGTATGGACACAAAGCTGGAGCACTAACTGTTCATAAAGTTATTGAAGCAGGAGCTAAAGCAGGAGTGAAATATTTGACATTCTTCACGTTTTCAACTGAGAATTGGCAGCGACCACGAGAAGAGGTTTCATTTTTAATGAGACTTATACCAAAAACCATTAATCGTTACTTAAAAGAAATGTATGAAAATAACATAAAGATAAAAATTATCGGAAATATTGATGTACTACCAAAAAATGCACAAAAACAATTAAGACACGCAGAAGAGCTTTGCTCCAACAACGATGCTATCACTGTCATATTCGCAATTAATTATGGCTCGAGGCAAGATATTATTCAGACAACAAAATCAATCTGCATAGACGTTTGTGATGGGCTTGTCGAACCTGAAAATATTGATGAAATATATTTTTCAAATAGTCTTTCAACAGCTAAAATACCAGAACCGGATTTGCTAATAAGGACAAGTGGGGAACAGCGAATAAGCAATTTTCTTCTATGGGAGATTGCAAATTCAGTTATTTACATAACTGAAACAAGCTGGCCAGATTTTAATGAAGGTAATTTATTAACAGCAATAGAATTTTTTAATTCAAAAAAATGTTAACAAATTATAAGCTATACTTTATAATAATGAATAAAGCAATAAAATTAAAAGCATAAAAACACTTAATGAAATTTGCCGCGCAATGGAAGAAATAATTAGATATGTTTGGGTAATAGGAATGATAATAGTAATAATTGTATATTCATTTCAATTAATTCGTGATATTTTTGAAAAAATATTATCAAAAATTGGCTTTAAAAAAGACCGCAAAAATAAATCACAAGAAATTACAGACAAAGACTCATAACTATAATTGACTATATTATATTGACAAATAAATCAAAGGTAAAACACCTCTTTGTCATGAACCCAATTAGAAGGAATTCTTTTTGAAGACACTGATTTAGTAATTAAACATAATGCCTTCAAATTCTTGGTGTTTGAATCATTAGTTTGAAAAGAGGTAATATCGTCTTGTGTACAATTTTCAGATTGAAGGAATAATGTGCAACTATTTAGTTTATGAGATTTTGAGCAAGGATATATAAACCCATCTATTCTATTTATACCTTTGATTTTCATAACATGACGAAAATACTCCGTAAGTATTTGAGTTGGAACATACTCAATTGGCTCAGAACCATTATTGGAAATAGGTTTAGATACATCTTGAACAAATTCTTTAAGAAAAAGTAAACTATCACTCTGATGAGATCTCGACAAATCAAATAAACCTGGAATTGATGGGATATTAGAAAAATCAATTACAGTTAATTCTCTTAAAGTTACAAATTTACCCACAGTGAGAAATTTTCTTTTATTTTTCATTTTAGCATCAAAATATATCAATTCGTGCTCAATAGTTTCAGAAAAAAAAGATCCATAAAACAATGGGATGCCTGCAGGACTCATTCGATTTGATTTAGTTGCATGTTCTAAAGATGGGGGACCGAGTTCTATATAATCTGCCTTGATTTTTTTATTCTCGAATCTGCCTCGGTAAATTTCAGTTCCAATAGGAAGGACTTTATAAAGATTAAATTCGCTAATAATTTTAGAAATATCATCGAGTATCTTAAATACATATGATTTAGGAGAAAATACTGATTTATTTTGTGGCGGCAATTTATAAAAAACATATCGAGTTTTATATTTTACAATCTCAGAAAATGATTCCCAACTATAGTAAAGTTCTTTGTTTTGAGGTACGCCAAACGGGTCAATTCTGCACCAAAGTCTATTATCAAAAACTTCTTCAACGATGTCGCGTTTAATTTCATCATTCTTGAATTCTAAATAGTTCTTTTCAAAAATATCGTAGGTGTCATAAGTTTTTGTCATATACCCTCCTTCTTTGGATAAATAGGGAACACCTTCATCATCAGGATCACCAAATTCAGTTCTAATACATTGTGATAAATAATTCGCTAATGTATTTATATTCACACATTTTTTTCGCTTATATGATTTACCACAATATGAACAAAACATATGTGTTGCGTTTTTTCGAATAAAAGACTGAACTGAAGGTTCGTCAATACATTTATCACAAACAAACATATTTTGAAGAGCATGATAACCTTTATCTTGGTACTCTATCATTTGTTGCTTTGCAAATCCCATATTGAAAATATTATAGGACAAAAATACAAAAACTGAAAAGCTAAACAATTATTTTACAAAAACCACAATGTTTCTTTAGCGAATTCGGGTAAGGTAGGTAAGCCGAAATTTTGAAACATTTCTGCAACCATTTCGGGATATTCAACTTAAAATGAAATTTTAATTTAGGGAAGTTTATTGTTGCTATTTTTTTTTTGATTGTAGGATTATTGTTCAATTCAATGTTACTTTTTGATTTGTACATATTAATAGCTCATTACAAATTTAATGAAACTTTTGAGGAATAAGTATTGCAATATGCTATGGTGTTTATTCAATGAAAAAAATGTGACAAAAGTAAAACATCAGAAGGGCTGGCGTGCATAATGAAGCAAAAAGACCTCGCCCCTTTTGAGCGCTTCATTTCAAGTGAAAGGTGGGGATTTTTGCGAATGAGGAAGAAAAACATTTATTAGCAAATAAGAAATTAAATGAATAAATTTGTCAATTATAATTCATAAAAAAAGTATAAAAGCCAAACAATATGTATGATAGTATAGATGGAATTCTTGATCCAGAAAAATTTTCGAAAGCAAAAATAAAAATACTTTGGATTCTTAGAGAGCCTTCGGTTGATGATAAGGATAAGAATGAAAGAATTGACACTTGCCAAAAATTTAGAGAAGGTGAACATAGAGTTAATGTATCAAATATACCAACATATAGGACAATTATTTACGCAACATATAGAATCTTCAATTATGGTGTAAGTTGGTCAGATATTCCATGTGCTAAAGAGGAATCATACGATGTATTTTTGCAAACAGCGTTAATCAACATAAATAAAAAACCTGGTAATTCATCCTCGAAACCAAAAGTAATAGCTGCGGCATTTCAAATGAATAGAAATAAACTAATAAATCAAATAAATGAAATAAATCCTGAAGTAATAATTTTTGGTGGAACATATGAGTTATTTGATAATGAAGCATTTGACGAAATGAAATTAGAATTCAGCGAGTTTAGTGAAATTGATCACGAAACAAAATATGTATCATATAGTATAACTACTAATGGAAAATTACTGATTAAAGGATTCCACCCATCCGCAATTAAAAAAAATTATGAAAGAAGTTATACAAAAGAAATTAGTGAAGCAGTTAATATTTGGCAAAAAATCAGAAATAACTCCCCAAGAATAATATAAAAATCGCACAAATCTTGAAATGATATAAATAAGAAAAGAAAAACAGGTAAAACAGATATATTGCATTAAAACGAATTTAAAAAAGTAAAACCATGATATATGTACTGGTCGGAATAGTTGCAATTTTAGTGATTCTACATTTTGCAACAAAAAAGAAAAAGAAAAATATAATACTAAATAATGAAAAACTAAAAGCATCTGTTAGTTGTGAAAAAATAGATGGAACAGATGTGATAACTGTAACGTACAGCAAGGAAGCTGGAATGGTTGATGGAAAACACTATACTGAATATATTAGTGAAATAAAAGAACTCAAACGACAGAATAAGCTTGATGATGCAGAGAAAATTTTATTGAAAATAATTAAAGTATTAGAAGAGGAAGCAAAAATTGAAGGAGAAGATTGGTTTATTGCACCGGCATACTTTGAAGAGCTTGCAATAATATATCGAAAGCAAGACAAGATTTCTGATGAAATCAAAATCTTAGAGCATTACTTCAAGTTAAGTAAAATGACTGGCAATGGAAAGTTTTTCTTAGAAGAAAGGTATCGAAAAGCAAAACTTAAATTAGAATCAAAAGGCAAATTTTAAATAAACTTGTGCAGAATAAAAGTGAGAATATGCTGAAAGCTCTGAAAACATTAAATGAAATATTAAATAACATAGATGATACAGCTAAGAAAAAGTTAGTTGGAAATCATTTAGATGCTTTTTATTGGAAAATATACATTACAGATTATCACATTGAAGAATCGGTTAAAGTTTTTAATCACCACGAAGGAATTTCGCCAGAAGAAGAATATATTGAAATAGTCAAGGATATTTTTAATTATCATTCAAAATCACCAAATGGACTAAATTATAGGATTGCGGTATTTAAATCAGAGGCGAATTTGATAGCAGCAGCACAAAGCATGCATTCACTTGCAGATATCTGTGCTCATATAATTTACAGGTCCTTAAATGATTTACAAAATACTATTCCCGAAAAGAATATAGGAATAAAAAGCCTTATAAGAGAATTGAAAAAAAAATCTAAGTATGATAAAATTGTATTAGCTATAAAGGGGTTAACGGATTCTAATGAATTTAAATATTTGGAAGGATATGTAAACACAGCAAAACATAAATCACTAATCCCGACAACTCACACAGTATCGTTTGCTCATAAAGAAATTGTTGAACAATATTTGAGTATAAATGAATTTGAGTATGATGGGATTATATTTACAAAACTAAAAAGTTCGGAATTAAGCAATCTGTATTTTAACAATTTGAAAAATCAATATAAAGAAATATTTAATGCACTGTGCGGATTGCTTATTGAGTGACTTTATTAAATTAAAAACATTATCCAATTAGTATTTTATAATGATAATAAAAAGAGAAAATATTGATAATAAACCTTATTGTCAGGTTAAAAAATGGAAAATTAACTTATTGAATTGCAATTAATCAGATTGGACAACCATCCTATTCTTTAAAGCTTTAGATATAGTGCAAGGTCGGAATAAAATTGAATGTATTGGTTAAGGTTGTAAAAAATCGGCAGATTGTATAGATGCAATCAAGCCAGTTTCGGTGGCTATATCAAATTGAAATTTTGAATATGCAAATTTATAGAATTCAGCACTTATGTATGTATTACCAATGTAATGATAATAGAATTCAGATTTAGTTTTAATGTCAGTTAGGCGATTTTCAAATTCATTGTCAATAAAGCTCTTTATGTAAGCAGTGGAAATATTCAGAGATTTTTTAAAAACAAACTTAGCTTTTTCTTCAGCTGCATTATAATTATCCAATAAATGAAATAATTCACAGTTTTTAATAGCTTTAAAATAATCATTATCTTCACATTGCGTGTTACGTACAATTTTTAAATTAATTTTATAATTGTTAATGTCAAGAAATTCCGAAAGCTCAACCCCAGAAACAAATGAGATTTTGTCCTCAAAACCATCTACAAAAGGATGAACGTAGTTTTCAGCATCAATAATTGTTTCCCGTTTGTGTGTAGAATTACATATGTAGCAACTTGGGACTAAATTATAAAACGACAAAGCAAGATATGGGTATATTGATTGAGCAAGGAAATGGTCAAAAGTAGAACGTTGTATTTCACTAATTGTACTTGAATTAATTCCAGAATTATCCCCCGAGATTGTAACTATTGAATTAATATTACAATACGGGCAAATAGGAGTTGCATGTCTTGTGGCTAATCGAAATGCATTCCAAACTGAAGGATTATTATTTTTTTTTGTAAATTTAGAATCATAATCGAAAATATGATTAAGACAAAAAATCAATGGAAAAAATTCTGCGTCATAAATACGTTTTGCATTAGATGGAGTTCGATGCCTGGAAAACCTTTCGTCTAATGTTTTACTAATAATTATTAAAGTGTCAGTATTTCCCTTTAGAATTTTTGGAAGATATCTATTTGTATAACGTAAAATCAAATAATACTCGTTAATAATATCCTTATTGTTAAAAATCGATTGCAATAAATTCAGTATTTTGTCACGAGTTTTATAATGAATACCATGCGAGGCATTACGTAAAGATGTTTTTGGAAACCTCCTTTGATTTTGTTTAATATAAAGTACTTGAAAGATATTAAGAATAGATTTAGCTCGAGCAGACACCCAGGGATTAACCTCATTATAGTGCTCTTCAGATAAACTCACTAAATCAATATGCTGTAAGTGGATCATAAGACAATGTTGCTTTTTATATAATTCCGATATTTTTCCATTAAACGATTTGCAATCCATCTTTCACCAATTGATTTTATTAATGATACAATTTGCTCATCGGTAAAATATTGACAATCTGATTTGTGCTCAAGTTGATCGATGAGTTTATGTAAAACATCTTTTGCAAAACCACCAATATGAGCACCTTCAAGAAAAAATGAATCAGACAGCAAGTCATGAATATTAGCAGCAAAAGTAACTTCTGGACCATCTACAACTTTACAGGTACCTAATGCTTTTGTGCCATCTTTAAATGTAAGATCTTCATCAGTTTCCTTCCTTAAAAATAATAGATGGTTTTTGGGCAAATCGCTAGCAATAAATTGAGAGTGCGAAGTTAGAATTATTTGAATTTTTTGGTTTGAGAAAATTTTGGGCAAAATATTGTTGATGAACTTTAAATACTGCGATTGCCATTTAGGATGAAAATATAAGTCGCCTTCGTCAATGAGAATAATAAGATTACTTTTATGTTCCTCAATTTTCGATGCCACTGATGATAGGTTATAAACAAGAGAATGGAAACGCGAAAATGTTGTAAGGAAACCTTGTTCCCCAGAACTTAACCCCTCAAAATAGAAATCAAGATAACTAAGAATACGAGCTGTTCTCGCATAAGCTGTTAAAATATTTATTTTAACAGAATCTAAAGGGATTTGGATATGGTTAAAAGATATTAGTGATGCATATTTTGCTGATTTTTCAAACTCAAAAAGTAAATCTTTAAATAGGTGCAATTGTTTTACAAAGGAAGAGTCTCCAAGTTCAATATTAAAGAATTTATCACCAAAAGCATGAGGAATAGATTTAATATTGTTTTCAATTAGTTCACACTCTTTTGTAAAATCATCTAAATTAACATCGCCTTTTGTAGTTTTGTAAGCTTCGATTAGTTTTACGAAAATTTCTATTGTACTTTTTTTGTAATCAGGAAACACCTTAACGTTGATTTCACTTATATCCAGAATGTAATTAGCGATGAAGTAATTAAAAAAGGCACGTTTAATAACTTTTAAAACATTATTTTCGGGTCTCTGATTATCTATTATAATTGCATCATTGGAACAGTTGAACCAATCTATTATTAGGGGATTCATAATCGATAATTCAGACGAATTTTGCTTATAATTTTTAGTATAATCTCGAATTGCCGCTTGAGAAATATCATTAACAAAAATATTTAGAAATGTGGGTAACTTAAATGGGAGTTGGTCGTTAAATTGGATAGCAAATGAACACTGACGCTGCATTTCCACTAATTTATGAGCAAGGACTTCAGATGTGCTAAATGATTGGTTTGAGTATGTTTTTAAATCATTTTTTATTAAATAATTAGTGCTTATATTAATTAGACCATTGTACTCATCTTCGTACCTATTATCAAAAATATTTGAATAATGAATAAAAGCGGTATTATAAAAATCAGGTATAGAATCCCATCTAATGTCTCGTAAAAAAACTTTATTCGTTTTTAAATTTATCGAACTATCTATTGATATTTGAGGATTTGAATTTTCCCAACGGTTATCAATGTATATTTCGAGTGTAGCACTTCCAGAATAATTTTCACTTTCATAAACAATAATATTTGGATTATCACTAAGCAAATCATTAATGTACATAACATGTTCGTGACATTCAAATGCTAAATACTTAATTAAAGTTGTCTTTCCAGCTCCATTTTCACCAACAATCCCCTTAACATCAACAATTCTTTTATGAAACAAATGAGGAAGGTTGTGCTCGATTTTATTAATGGTTAAATTAGAGGTGCCATTAAAATCTTTATCGACATCAGAAGTAAATTTAATATCATAGTCAGAGCTTAGATTAAATCCCTGTTGCTTGATATTGCCAAAGTTATGAATATAAACGAATAGTAAACGCATAATATATTATTTTACAAAAACCACAATGTTTCTTTTCCAAATTCGGGTAAGGCGGGTAAGTCGAAATTAGGAAACATTTCTGCAACCATTTCGGGATATTTGACTGTAACGGGCAAACTTTGCTGTGTTACTGACTTCCAATATAGACGACTAAACTGATAAACCTGATTTATTAACTCATGTACTGTTGTACTATCTTGTGCAATTGAAGGATCGGATGCCCAGAAAGTTAACTTAATTGGAAATGGGAAACCTTCAATACCAACTGGCATTTGACTACCGTATCTTGAGTTATTGCACAATAAGTACTGATTTTTCCCAATATTAAAAAATGAGCCACTTTCAGGGATTTTTTCTTTAACAGAATCATCAAAAATCAAAATATCTTTAGATTCTGATTTATTAACGGTAATCACTATAATTGGAATATCTTGCTTAACAGAACGTAAAACATTCTGAATTTCCTCAACATCAGCATAACTCATTATTTTATAAAAGTGAATGATCAGGCGATTTATTGTATCATGTTTTTCGATAAAAACTTCAATTGCTTCACGTATAGATCCAGCCAACATTTTAGATGATTTTGCAGAGTAACAATTGAACCCTTCAAATTGCCCATCATTTGAAAAGCAGAATGCGCTACCAATGTATTTGCCTTTAGTAGTTTTAGAATGAAATGCGCCGACACCAACTATCAATTCATTAGCGATTTCAGACTCAAGGCACCAAGGAATACCTTTTAATTTTGCAATAATCGCAATCCCTAAATTTCTAAGACTGAATTTATATGAATCAGAGAGAATCGTTGATTTCTTAATTGTTTGGCAGACAATTTGGTTTTTAAGTAGCTCAGCTTTAACCTTGTAGTAAATTTTATTCTGATTTTGGTTTGCTATATCTTTTTCGATCGGGTTTAAAAAAATACATAAATAATTAGTGCCAGGAGTTTTCTCGAAGTTTGACAAGTAATTTTTAATTTCTGGTAATGGGTCGTTAATGTTTGTAAAAGCGAAAGTGTTCTTTACTGGAAAATAGAAATTTAATTTGGCAAAATCACGCATCCCTTTCCATCCAACGATACCATTATTAAAACTGTCCAATATTCTTTGAGAATGGTTAATATCATCAATGTGATAAATAATAAAGAATTCCACCCTGCCGTAAGAAGATGATTTGAATGGACCATATTTATACATATCAGACATAGGAGACTTCCCAATATTATTATTGCCATAAACTAAATTTTGATTTTTCTCGCCAGAATGAAAAATTTTCTCTGAAGCAACAGTAATAAAGTTATCACAATTTATCGGAATAATCGCCTTAAATTCATCGGTATTGATGTAATCTTTGTAAATGCTTTGAATATTATTAAAGTAAAGTAAATACTTGTTTTTTGTTCTAATTATTGGCGAGACTATATTAAGACTGTTTTTTAAAGACAAATTTAAAACTGGGTATATATTATTTCTATCTGGGTTTGAAGTGTGAATTAAATCATCAAGTTTATGAATTTGTTTATTATAAACAACTTTTGTAAAATCGCTTTGTGAGCTTTCGAGCTTTACTAAATTCTTTTTTAAAATTTTTGTACTACCTGAATATGCAATGACCAATTCTGGGAACTCAGTTACACGGGCAATTTGAACTTTAAAAGTATATTTTTCAAAATAGGCGTAATCTTTTGTATCAGAAGATTTGAGATGAAAATATGCAGTTACATCACCAATAAAATTAGTTTCAATAAGATACGCTTTCTTCTTGAAGAATTCGCAAATAAGAAACGAATAATAATATTTAGCAAATCGTATCGACTTTTTCAAATCAACCGAAATAATTCCGGCACCATCAGGAGACAATTTAAAATCTGTATAGAGAAAATCAAGTTTATTTAAATCGTTTTTATCAAAACAATCCGAAATATTTATCGGCAATTCGCTTTTACTTATCGGGAACCGTCCCTCCTCTTTTTCTTTGTAAAAAGAAAATGCAACTGGTTCGGCGATGTGGTCGAAAGTTAGGATATTGTACTTAAAATTCGCTTCTGTGCTCATGGTACGGAATTATGAGGTTTTAAATTTGTTAACTAAAAAGTCGAATGATGTTGTTATAGTGATGTCGGTGTGTGGGATTAGTAAATATTTCCACGGATTACCGCCATTAGAAGTTGTGAATTCTGTGGCATATTTGCAATATTGTATTGCTGCTGCTTTTTTTGCTTGAACTTCAACAGTGTTTATTTCATTATCGGCTTTGGGCTCAACTATGTAAAAACAATCATCTGTCTCAACTACGAAATCTGGATTGTACTCTTTTGTGTTATTGTCCCAGTATATCCTAAATTGATTTTTTGCTGGTCGGAGCCATTTAATAACTTTTTTGTCGGATTCGAGAATTTGAGAGAATACTTTTTCTGTATTTGAATCGAATTTATATTCAAAGTGACAGGCTTTCTCAAAACCTTTAAAAACGTACTTCGGGACTGCGCTAACTGGTGTTATTGATTCGCGATAATCTTTGTAACCATATCCATGCTGAGTTGTAAAATGCCAGTTTTTAATTTCGACAAATGGTAAAACTTTTGGTTTTGAATATTCTGGGGTTGAAATTTTAAAATGCGTTTTCATTTGTTCGTAAATCTTCATGGCAATAAATCTACGATATTGTTTAACTAGTGTTACGATTGATTCATTCTCGTCTAAATGAGATTGTAAAGCTTGCAATGCCTGAGAAACTAATTTGTTAAGCAATTCTGCATTATCATCATAGTCAATTTCGGGGATATTAAGCAATTCACTAATTAGTTGTTGTGCTGGTGTTGAACGGATAAAAGCGCCTTGAATAACTCCAATCGTGTCGGTATTATTGTCTTTTAGATTTTGTCTGATAATTTGTTCGTCAAGCACCTTAAAATTAAAGCCAGTGGATGTATCTAAATCAAAGTCCTCGTACCAAGATCGTGTATCCTGTAGCACAAGGTCCATTCTTGGAATTTCGATGATATTGTTTTTAACTTCAACTAAGGTTGCATCATAAACTTTTGACATATCATCAATAATCTCTTGCTTAAATATAGTTTGCTGGCCTGTTTCGAGTTTTTGGATTGCTTTGTTAATTACAAGAGACTTAATATCTTCTTTATTAAAATCTTTAAGTCCTGCAGTATTATATGCAACTGCGGGATCGTTTAATGTTTGAATTAGAAGTTTTTTAGCATCTACATAATTCTGTGCTTTTTGCTTTTGGGGTTCATTCTGAATTTTTGCAATTTTTTCTTCTTCTTTTTGAATTGCAATTTCTGTTTTGTTTGCAGAAGTAACGACATCGCCCTTTTTATTAAAATCTTCCTCTGGAATTTCAATGTATGATAGTTTATTTAAAACAGAGTTTGGATTCTGAGCTTCTTCAATAACTTTTGAAAAATTATCATGAGCAACAACTGTTAATTTATCAACCTTCTCCACTCCTGTCCTTTCACCTTTAAATGGCAGACGTAAACCTCGTCCAATTGTTTGTTCGACCAAAACAGATGCGTTTGCTGCCCTCAGAGGAACTATTGTGTACAAATTCGTTACATCCCACCCCTCTTTGAGCATATTGACATGAATCACAATTTCTATTTCGTTGTCGGACTGTTCCAGTGATAAAAACTGTTTTTCGATATCTTCCTCGCTCCTTGTTGATGAATCTATTTGTAAAGCTTTGTTCTTATATGCACCTTTGTAAAACTCATTTGAGTTAATGTAATTGAAAACATCTTTTGCATGTGTAATGTCACGGCAAACAATTAAAATAAATGGTTTTACAAGTTTCACGTTGAAAGTACGAGCATATATTTCGAGTTCGTTTTTAGTGTCTTCGTGTAAGCTAATAGCATCTTCGAGTTTTATAATTTCAATTTCCTCGGGAGATTTACCTTTTGGATCAAAGTTTTTGCGAGTTGCAATTGCAGGATTTTTAATGTACTTACCATCAGTTAGAGCCTGAGCCAATGAATATTCGTAAACTACATTCTTAAAAGATTTCCCTTTTTCATCAATTGGAGTGGCTGTTAATTCAAGACCGAGTACAGGTTTAAGCTCGTTAATAGCATTTTTCGAAGCATCGGCATGATAGCGATGGGCTTCATCCATAAGAATTACCAAATCGGTTAAGTTAGAAAGATATTCCCAATAAGATTGGCCGAGATATTCGGACAAGCGTTTTATACGTGGTGGTAATGCGACACCGCCTGATTTAGTCACTTTGTTTTCGGAGTTGAATTTAGCAATATTGAAAATATTGATTCTTACTTCGCTTTCTTTAAATAAATTACCTTTATCGCTGTAATTGTCTCCTGTAATAATAACAGGTTGGTTGTGGACAAACTCTGAAATGCCATTGAAAACATATTTAGGATTAGCAGGATTTCCGAAGTCGTCGATAAGTTTATCGTAAATTGTAAGGTTTGGTGCTAAAATAAAGAAGTTTTTGATTCCCTTATGTAAATGTAAATATGCGACACAGGCACCCATTAAGCGAGTTTTGCCAATACCTGTAGCAATGGAAAAACAAATTGAAGGAAAATCCCTCTCGAAGTCGGTACAAGTTGGATAAAGCTCTTTTACTTTTGCGAGTTCAGTAGTAATGTCTGCATCTTTTTTTAGTTCGAACGTGTCGGCAATTTGTGCAACAATATCTAAGGCTTCTTTTAATGGCTCTCTTAACGAAAGGCGTTGTTTTATGTAGTTTGCTTTTGAATTCATTTTGTATCTTGTTTTGTTAGCACAGGTTTTTACTTAAAATAATTTTGGCATATCATCTTTTGGCTTCTTTGTTTTTACAGGGCGTAGCTCTTCATTTTCATTTGTAGATGTTGGCTCAAAATAATCTAAATGTGTAAATTCTTCATCAACAGGCATGTTGATAATGTTAAGCGAATAATATTCTTTTCCGAATTCGCATTTGCCCAGAAGCATTTGAGGAATCTTTTTTACAGAAATATTAGAGAATTTGTTATCACATTGCGATTGATACGATTTACACATTATTAAAAGATTCTCATCTGGTTTCATTTCATCATGGATTTTAACCAACATTTCGACAGTAACAAATTGAGTAGTGGTAAAAATAAAATCCTTTTCACTGCTATTGCCTTGCTTCCAGTATATTTCGGAATGAGGTGAATACTTAAACCCTTCTTGTTTTGCAATAGCTGCTGCCAACATATCAGGATTATAATCTGAGCTTATTACCCAGTTGCCAAATTTATCGGTGTTAAGTAGTGATGGAGCAAGTGTATAAAATTTAAAACCTCCCCCCCCTTTCCAATCAACAGATTTACTAATACCTCCTTGATCAGAACCATTAGCAACTTGTTTTAATCTTGGAAGGCAATGTGTTACTGCATGATCCCCCAATTCTATACCAATCCATTTTCTTTTCATTTTATGAGCAACGGCAGCAGTTGTGCCAGAGCCTAAAAATGAATCGAGAACAAAATCATTTTCATTAGAGGCAAGTGTAATAACTCGTTCCATTAACCTTTCTGGTTTTGGTGTTGTAAATACATCTTCATTAGTAAAAACTTTAATTTCTCTTTTTGCTTCCTGATTGTCACCAACTTCATCTCTTAACCATAATGTTACAGAAGTAACGCCTTCCTTGACTTCAGTTATAAACTTTTTAACTCTTGGTGCGTTATCTCCATTAACACCAAACCAAATTCTATTATCTGATTTCATTTCTTCAAATCTCTCTTTTGTGAATAGCCAACATCTACCATTAGGTGGAGTTACAATCCTACCCGAAGGTGTTTTGATGTCATAAAGTTTTTCTTTTATGACAGGACCAACTGTACAATCAGATGAAGTCCAAATACCACGTGGGTCATTATCAGGATTCTTGTAATTTTTTAATTGAGATTCACTTCTGCTAAGTTTGTTTAATTCAAAACCCAATGCATTTTTTGCATAAACAAGGATGGCATCATGACTTCTCGATAGAGTTTTTTTAAGGTTAATTGGAGCAAATGCTCTTTGCCAAATAACCTCGTCAATAAAATTCTGCCTCCCGAAAATTTCATCACAAAGCACTTTTAGATAATGGCTCTCATCAGCATCTATAGAAATCCAAATGGATCCATCTTTTGATAGCAATTTGTGTAATATTTTCAATCGAGAAGCAATTAGATTTAACCACATACTGTGTTCCACCCCATCATCATAATGCTCGAAGGCATTGCCAGTATTGTACGGTGGATCGATATAAATACATTTTATTTTACCTGAGTAATCTTGTTCCAAAGCTTTAAGAGCGAGTAAGTTATCGCCATGAATAAGCATGTTTTCGGAATTGGGGTCGCCATAGCTATACTCAGGATTTTCTATTAAAATTCTGGGTTCGAGCTTAGGTTCATCGCCTTTGCCAATCCATGTAAGTTCGAGTTTTTGATGTTTGGACATATATTTTTATTTTATATATTTTCTAAAAGCTGAAACGGTTTGAAATACTAAATATGCGTAAATGATTTTATATAATACATCAACTGCGTACATAAAACCAGAGATATAATACTGTTCCCCAAACATCTTTTGCAAAGAATGAGTTGGGTCTAACAAATTGAAATAAATCTTTTTAAAGGTCAGAATGGAATAATTCAAATCGTTAATTTGACCGTTAATAATAAGTATTAAAGCTAAACTGAAAAATAAAGTAAGAGATAAAAGTATTAAAGCTGGTTTAAGCCAGTTTTGACCATGAGAATTGGTACAACTAATTAAAAGAATAATTCGGTCGAGATCGTAAATCTTTTTTGACAATTGCAATTCTTTATGAAAAAACTTCATTTCGTACTGTTTAAAAACAAGCGCTTGAATTCTATTGCCTTGCTGTTCCATTGCGTGTTTAAGTTGGCGAAAAATTTCTCTATAACTCAAAATATATTGAAATTCATCATCAGTAATATGAACATTGTAAAAAAGGTTTCTAATTCTCTTTTTTAATCTCTGAGGCAATTTAAGATTGTTTATTTTAGATGGCTCTTGCAATTGTTTAAGTGAAAACCACTTAACGTTATTTGCAACAATTTTTGATAGATCACTGTTTTCTAAATTGATTTTGTTAAAGTTTTCTAAAGAAATATTTGTAAGGAAAAAATTTCCCAAAGAGGAATTACGAATAGAAAAACGTGAATTCTCACTTTTATTCTTCTCACAATATGCAGTAATGAAATGGATTGTCCCAAAGTTTGTAAAGTGATCAAAAGAGACATTCTTTAAAACAATATTGTCGAAAACAATATTAGTGTCATAAAATGTCCCGTTAAGTTTTAAATTATTAATAATAAATTGATCAAAACGGATGTCCCCTTTTAATAATTTTGTTGAAGAAATAGTAATTTCATTAAGAACAAATTTTGATTTAGTGGAAAGACCACCAAAAACAGAAAACCCATTATTGAATTCAACATCGCCTATCTGAAGAGATTTGAATCCAGAGATTGATATGTGATTTTTTGATTTTACTTCATATTCAATTTTGAATAAACGATTAAATTTAACATTTAAAATAAATAACTCCCCATCAGAATTAATATTACTAATTTTTACTTTACCAAGATATGTACCTTCAATAAAAGTTATACCGTCAATAGAAGATACTCCTTCAAAAAGAGCGTCAGAATTAAAATTATTATTTAAAAGATGATAACTTGATGCAGAAGTAAAAACACAAATAAACTTATCAAGAAGTTTTACATTGCTTAACAAAACACCCTGAGAGAACTTGCATTTTTTGAGATGTAAAATTCCGTTAACACGACTATTATTAACTGTTAACCCACCATTAATAGAACGAACCGAATTGATATAAACTTGACTTAATATAGACCCTTCAATAACAATGTTTGATAAAAAATTATTTAATGACTTGAAAGAAAGACCTCCTGAAATATTGCATTGAGAAATAATAATACTCGCATCCATCAACCCAATATTGTAGTCTAATTTGTCGATGATACAATTTGTAAAATCCATGCCATTGCGAATGGTACAATTTTGAAACCTTATCCCAGCATTTAGATTGACATTTTTAATTTGCACACCATGATTAAAGGTACAATTATTAAAAACTAAACCTAGACAGAAATAAATCTCAGAGTTGATTAATAAATCATCTATGATAGTACAATCATTTATGAAAACAACATTATCTTCATCGTTAAATTGCTGTGCCAAGTTATTTGCAGTAATGTCAATCATCAAATTACCGTTTAATAAAATCTAAGTTTACAGATCAAATAATATCAAAATAAATATTTAATATAATCCCCAATTAACAACAAAAAGACTACTTTCAAAAACTTCCTGATTTAGTCTGTTCTCAATATTATTCAATAGTTTTTCCTTTTTTGCATCAATATCGTCCTGAGATTCGAAAAGATGTCGGCGTTTTTCGTTTCGTTTCTTTTCGAGGTCTTTAATTTGGCGTTGTTCCAGAACCTTAATTTTTAAGTCAAGGATTTTTCTAGCTTCTGCCTTTCGGAGTTTTATTTCTGCATCTAAATCTTTAATTTCTTTTTCGAGACTGAATTTCATATCATCAGCCCACTTTTCGAGCTTGGCATATTCATCATCAAAGTATTTTGCATTACGTTGCATACTGTCTTCGAGAATGATACACTTTTGAAGATAAAGACTATTGTTAAACTTGTCTTCTATTTCGGATGGCACAAATACTTGATTTTCGATAACACCGGGTAATGAGAAAAACTTTGCACAGGTTTCTTGATCGAGTTCTTGTCCATCGTCTGTTAATCCAGAAAGCACAACAAATTCTTCGGTTTCAAATGATGAAACAGTTAATAATGTTGCTTGAATCCAGCCTGTGTGTCCGACTAAATCTTTGAGTACAGATATAATTCTACCAGAATCGGTATAATTAAAAGTTATCTTAGCTGGTGGTGTATTTTCAATCTTACAGGCGTCAATAATCTGTTGAGCCAATGGGTGTCCGATACGATAAATATTCGTATTTTCTGCAATATCAATATCAGACTTTTTTCTGTCGTTATTTGTACGCAATAATCTGTAAGGACCAAGATTTATTTGTGTTTTATCGAATGGATGAACTTTTAGAGTAAATGAATCGTCGGAGTCTGTGAAAATGGCATGTTCACGCAAGTAAAATTTAGTAATTGACCACAACCATTGTTCATACCTATTAAGATATTCCTTGCCTTTCTCGAGACTAATTTTTAACTTGTGATGAACTTCTTCATCGAAATTTTCCAATAGGCTTTTACGGGCATTGTCAATGTTTCTTTCGATG
Source organism: Bacteroidota bacterium (assembly GCA_029558535.1). Taxonomy (GTDB): domain Bacteria; phylum Bacteroidota; class Bacteroidia; order Bacteroidales; family ML635J-15; genus Bact-19. The sequence goes on from JAKQEK010000347.1 coordinate 64,896, forward strand.
TCGGGTTCCAATTCTTGTTGTAATAAGTCAAAAGCTTTTGAGATTTCTTGCTCAGTACGGCAATTTTGATAGATAGTAGCAATTCTTTTTTCGAAATCCACTCCACTTTCAATTGAGCCTAAAACTTCGTCACTGGCTCCAAAAACACCGCTAAACAATTTGAATTTTTCGTCAAGTAACTGATAAACTCTTTGGTCGGCAGCATTAGCTTTATTTAGAAAATTGACAACTACCACATCAAACTTTTGTCCGTAACGATGGCATCTGCCAATACGCTGCTCGATTCGTTGAGGATTCCACGGCAAATCATAATTTACGATTAGAGAACAGAATTGTAAGTTTACACCCTCGGCAGCTGCTTCGGTTGCAATCATTATTGTAGCAGAATTTTTAAAATAGTCGATGAGTGCCTGTCGTAAATCTGCTGTTCTTGAACCTGTAATGCGGTCGGTGTTCTTGTGTTTAGCAATCCAGTTATTGTAAATCTTCTTAGATTGTGGGTCGTTGTTAGAACCGTTAAACAAAACAATTTTATCACGATATCCGTTAGCTTCGAGTATCTGTTTTAAATATGCCTGTGTTCTTGTGGATTCGGTAAATATCAATGCTTTTTGATTAGCTCCTAATTCTTGAAGTTTTTCGAAACCTTTTGATAATGCAGTAATAAGCTTCTCTCCTTTTGAATTCTTACGGATGGCGTCTGCCAATACTTTATAATGTCGTAAATCTGCTAACTCGGCTTTAACTTCTTCTATTTGTTCGTCAGTCAAAGGCTCTGGTGGAATTGGTTCATCGTCTTCATCATTCCACTCGTCTTTTAGTTCATCATAAGTTTCATAATCAAAGTTGAATTCAGGATCATTCAAATTCTCCTGGTCACGCAATAAGTTTTCGAGTTTAACGCTAAGAGCTTCGAGAGTGCCAGAAATTGCAAAAGTTGATGAAGCTAATAGTTTTCGAAGAATCAAAGTCATAAGTTGGCGCTGGCTCGCAGGTAATGCATAAAGTGATGGTCGGCGCAAATAATCAGATACAAGGTCGTACAATTCATTTTCCTGTTGATATGGGTAGAATTCTTCGACTATTGCAATTCTGTTAGTATAATTGATATAAATTGACACTTGACGTCTGAGGGTTCTTTTACATATATTCCCAAGTCGTTGTTTTAAATCATCAAAATTTTGTTCGTCGGCAAGCTTTGAATATTGACTTTTAAAGCTTTTAATGTCTCCGAATGAATATTCATCAATAATGCTTACAAGTCCGTACAATTCCAATAATGAGTTTTGTAATGGAGTTGCAGTTAAAAGTACTTTATTAAATGGTGCAATGGCTTGTTTAATAGCCTTACCAATTTTATTTGAGGTTTTATAAACATTGCGAAGACGGTGGGCTTCATCAATAATTATTAAATCCCACTCAACGATGTTAACATACATTGCTTTAGACTTAATAAACTGAAATGATGAAATAATAATTGATTCCTGATTAAATGGATTAAGATTTCTTTTGTTTATTTCGTCGTTAAATGATTTAGATTCGAGAATAACTGATGGCAAGTAGAATTTATCAGACAATTCCTGATTCCACTGTTTACGCAAATTAGCTGGAGCAATAATTAAAAGTTTACGATTCCTTTCAGCCCATTTCTGAGACAATATAATGCCAGCTTCGATAGTTTTACCCAATCCAACTTCATCGGCTAAAATAGCGCCCTTTGATAATGGAGATTGAAATGCAAATAATGCAGCTTCGACCTGATGGGGGTTTAAGTCAACTTTGGCATCTTGAAGCGATGCTGCGAGTTTCCCAAGATCACCTGAAGAATGCTTTCTGGTAAGTTCAAATGCTAAATACTTAGCATGGTATTGGGTTATATTCAAATTTTCTTTAGTGTTCAAAATAATTGTAAAAAAGTATATTGTATTTATAACGTAGCCTCTTGGGTCTAAAATTTGAAAGTCCAAATATAAAGCAATGACCAATAAAAAGCAAAAAAAAGCATATAAAAATAAGCACAATAGCTTGTTAATAAAAAGGTAGTGGCTTTAACATTTGGTGGGTGTAAAATTGGTGTAAAAAAAGTGTAAAATTTGTGTAAAGGGTAAGGTAGGTAAGAATAATTACAAAAAATAAAAATATAAAATGAGGGTGTAAAAACGGTATAATAATTATTTATCAAAGGTTTTAGCCTGAATACTTTAATAAAAATGACAATATTTTAAAATTATTTCGAGTGAATTTACTTACCTACCTTACCCACAATAAATTAAGGTCGAAAAATTTTTGAGAAAAATAAAAACATAAAAAAACCGCCCGAAAGCGGTTAATAAAAAATTGAATATCAGTCTAATGAGTGTTTGAGCTACGCCTGTTTATTTCATCTTCAGATAGTTCTTTTAATGCCCAGACATACACACCCCCACGTTTAACACGGCAGAAATTATGCTTTTTCAGGACTTTGCCAAGAGTAACCACACTCCCATTTGTGGAATTGGTATTACCCCTTGCAGATAATCGAGCCATGATTTGGGCAGCAGGCAAGAAAAGAGTTGCTTCTTCAACAGGGATTGGTTCAAAATAAGACAATAAAAGTTCCTCTTCCTGTGTGCGAATTTGATACTGTTCGTTGTTGGTATTGATAACCTCGATATCGTCTTTAGTGAAATAATGTCTAAATCCATTTTTCCACATCACATAAGCCTGTGCGAATGCTTTTCGAATATCGACATTATGATTATAAACAATATCAGTAACTTCGAAGCACAAGAATCTGCGAGAACCTGTTGTGTCGTTTAGAAATTGTGAAGTGTTGACACTTCCCATAAAAGAAGCTCTGCGAACAAGACTTTCGTTGTGGTGACCATAAGAACGCCTTAGTCTGATGTTAGATTGTGTAATAATCTGTTTCAGGGTTCCTATTTCGGACTTATTCATGTTTTCAAGTTCGTCCATGTTAATAAAAATACATTCGGAAAGATGTGAAAGTGTGTCTTTATTGTTAGGATTAATAGTTCCAGAAAACATGTAGCCTTTTAACTCGGGCGGACAAAGATTCTCCATCCAAGTCGTTTTACCTATCCCCTGCCCACCTGAAAAGATAATTGAAGTATGATTTACAACTTTCGGGTCCATAAGCGAAGCAACCACAGCCACAAACCAAATCTTAAAGCAAGCTTGCCACAACTTCTGGTCGGTAGTTGTAACGGTACTCGAAAGCAAATCAATGTAGTCGGTTTGTTCGTCCCATTTTTCGAGCGAATTAAAGTAATCAAGAAATGGATCGTAGAGTTTGCAAAAGTCGGATTGTAGAACGCTTCTAAGTTTGCTAATGCTGATACAGATATTGTTCTTATGGAGATTTCTAAAAATAGAATTCTCGTCAAAATCAGTCATAGGCATGTATTTATCCGCAGTGATAGGTTTGAACTCGATTTTACCCAGAACAACGTTATATCGCAGGTTGTAATTTTTGCTAAGAAAACTTTCAGCAATCACAAACATGTTTGATTTTGCTTTCTTCGCAGTCTTTTTTGTATCTTGGGCATCGGGTTCCTCGTCAAATAATTCGGTAGGTTTGAATGACTTGATTGAGGAAATATCAATTCCATTAGACTTTGCAAGATAGAAAAGCGTTTTAGCTGTGGTTTTAGAGCCTCCATATTTGAGGCATTTAGTGTATTGAGTTTCACAATCATCGGGATTATATTGGCTACTGATGCAGCTAATACGATGAAAATACTCACGACCAGGCTCTCCCAAAGCATTAGCCAGAGCAAAGCCAATTTTGAGCCAGTTTTTATAGCCGTTTGTAATGTCGGTTCCGTTAGATTCAACTAATTCAACAACCGATTTAATATCATTTTCTAACATAATTATACGTGTATTAAAAATTTTAAAATTCTGATTTACATAAATATTGGGATCATAAGAATAGAAGCACAATCGGTTGAAGTTTGACCCCGTAGGGTCAACTTCAATACCTGTTGTAGATTCGTAGTAAGATTTCACTTCGTTGAAGACAGCAGTATGCTGCTCGAACCTATTATCGGCTTGCACAATTACTTTAAGCCCGTTATTAGATGGACTCACAAAGCAAGCAAGTGTATGAGGGTCGGCAGATAATGTTTTTTTGAGTTCATCAATAAAGTGAATTGAAATATGGTCAATGTCAAGAATAATCAACGAATTGTAATTCAAGACTTTGTCAGAGGTAATACCATCAGAGAACGTACATGCAACAGTAAACGCTGGTAATCTTTGCTTTTTCTTTTTGGCAATATCATTATTCTGATTGTCAACAAGTGTTCGGATTTCATTTACCTGTTCGGCAAAGCGTCCATCTTTGATTTCATTTAATACTGACATGAGGGGTTTAATTTCCACATGCTGATTAAAATTTTTAAATATAGATACTTCACACATAGCATTACGATTTAGAAGGTTTGTAAAAACGATTAAGTAACTCGATGATGTCGGACAGTCGGTAATAGACTTTGCCACCGATCTGAGAATAGCCAATTAGATGATCATTGCGCCATTCCTGAGCAGTACGTTTACTGATATTCATGATTTGAATAAAATCTTGATTATCAAAGAAAACTTGCGTGGGGTCTGTCCGTTGTAAATCTTGCAGACGTTTAGAAACATCCTCCAATTTACTGTTAATAGCTTGAACGTTGAGTTCGAAAAATTTAGTATCACACATAACTACCTCCTCCCTTTCTTTAAAATGTAGTTAGTAGCTTGTTTGTCAATCTCGGCATTAGAAACCTGACGGTTCTGTTGCAACCATTGATCTAACTCAGTTCTGTTGAAGTACAGCTTTTTTCCATTAGGACAAAAGTGAGGAATGTCTTTACGACTTGTTAGTTTGTAAAGGTAACTGTCACTTATACCTAAGTAAAAGCAAGCTTCTTCGAAGTTCAAGACTTCTTTTCTCAAAATGTTCTGTTCAAGGACAATCTTTTTTAATTCCTTGATCTCTTTTAATAATTCATCCATTTTTTAAAATGTTATTAAATTAAAAATGGACTTCTGCGCAAAAGTCACTTTTGATTGTCAAAAGCACTGCTAAGGTATGCTGATTTACACTGCAAAATCTGATAGAAACAGGCAGCGTGGAGTGGAGCGTGGAGCGTGGAGTGCTCGCTACATGCCAATAACAACAATAGTTAAGGAAATAAAATGCAAAAAAAAGATTAAAAAAAGAAGGTAAACGTGGAGCGTGGAGCTACTTTAAAAGTTCGACTATATTTTCTAAAATCGCAGAAGTTTTTCGAGGCTTTTTCTGTTCTTTCAATTTTTCTCTATCGAAATGTGAACCATCTGGTTTAATAAAGCATTTACATGCTATTGCAAAATGCTGTTGATTGGTGTCCTGAACATATTTTTTTGTGTAATGGAGCAATTTAATGAAGTAATGTAATTCGCTAATTGTCCCAGTCCAAATGATAGGATTAGTGATAACAGAATTGTTGAAAATCCTATTAAAATGTGGTAATTGTGAGTCTTGAGCTATTAAATTGTGTTTCTTCAGAGAATTTAATAAATCACCTATATTAGAGCCTCTTGTATTAAAATCTTTATAAGTAAATGAGTTATTGACTTTAACAGGTTTTATAACAATTGAGCTCTGTGGTTTCTCGACTGGATTCTTTTGGTTTTCAACAATGAACTCATTAATAATTTTGTAAGCATGATTATAACTCCAATCAACAGAATCAGCATTGGGGAATATGTCATTAAGAATTTCGGCATCTGTAAGCTCTGTATTCTCGAAATAATCACCATAATGATGTAACATTGCCTTGTATAAATAGTAAACTTTGATTTTTAGAGTATCGAGTACAAAAACAGATTGTTTGCTCGTCCAGTTTTTTTCTCCCAAGAATCGAAAAATAAGTTCTAAACTGTTTTTTAATGATTTAGTATGGTATGCCCTATCAATAATCTCACGCTTTACTTGGATAATGTTTGAGAGACTAATAAACAAGCGTTCTGTTTCATTAGAAATTAGATAAGTATAAAACTCGGTAATCTTATCAAAATAACTCTGAGGTGCGAGTTTGCTGAAACAATCGGGCAAGGCTGAAAGATTGTATTTTGTGAGTTTATCACTATCGGCAAGCTCCATGTATGGAAAATAAGATTTTGATGCACGCTTTAATTCTTTGAAAAATGTTATTGGATCATCCTTTGAAGCTCGAACCTTATCAGCAAGAATTTCAGAAAATACAGTATTATTGGTATTGTGCTGACTGTTTGGATCAAGACTGCCGTTAATAATGGCTTCGAATAGCTTTACTGAAATTTTCATAAGTCGAGTTTTATTTTGTTTGCAGCTTCCGCTTTGCGTTTATCAATGATTTTACCATAAATCTGAGTAGTTTTTACGTCTTTATGGCCAAGAAGTTTTGAAACGGTATAAATATCAGTTCCGAAAGTTAACTGTAATGTAGCATAGGTATGGCGTCCGCAGTGAAAAGTAATTGATTTCTTTATTCCAGCTTTTTCTACCCAATCATGCAGAACTTTGTTGTAAGAAGCTGAATATTTTAGCCCTACAAATACCCTGTTGTTATCTGCTTGTTTTTCGGGTAGCATAGAATAAACCTGATCAGAAATTGGCAATGTTTCGGCTTCTTGGGTTTTAATCTGTGAGAATCTGATGTAATATCCAATTTCATCGGAGTGGAACACATCCGCCCAAGTGAGGTTATTTACATCGGACCATCGCAATCCAGTTAAGCAACTAAATACAAATGCTGTTTTCAAAACTTTAATTGGACAATCTGTGTTGACCAGGGCTTGAAGTTCTTCGATTGTTAAAAACTCTCTTTCAGCAGAAACTGCTTTGATGCCTGAGACTTCGGCAACTGGATTTTTAGTGATAATTCCTTCTTTGTACGCTTGATTAAGGCAAGCTCTTACTTTGTTGAAGTATGAACACTGGGTTCCTGATGACAAATGCTGGGCACCTGGTGTCCTTGCTGTGTTTTTAAGATAATCCTTAAAATCTTCAAGGAACTTGGCATCAACTTGTTGGAATGTTACATCAAACTTTACGAATGCTTTTAGCTGCTTATAAGTACTGTCCCAATTACCATAATTACCTGCGCTGTCCTTGCGTTTTTCCATCATATACTCGAAGTACTTTAGGAAACTGCCCTTTTGTTTTGTAAGGTCTGTAATACCATATAAACCACTTTGGAGTTCGTGCGCTCTTTTTGTGCGGATGGACTCTGCAAGTTGTAAGTTGATACGGTTTTCATCTTTCTGTTCTTTCGAAAGTTGCCCTTTTGCAGGCTTTGGAGTAAGGTATAATTCAAGATATTCGTATTTTCTGACACCAGCATGATAGATGTCTAAATACAGGCTAATCTTATTGCCTTTTTGGCGTTGTCTGAGTGTTACTGTCATAGTTGTGGGTTATACAAATAGTTTATCAATTGTGGTTCTTTTAATGATTGTCCTGGTACCGAGTTTTGTAACTTGAATCATTCCTTTAGCAATCAATCTTTGAATTGTGCGACGGCTTGCACCTAATAAAGTTGCTGCTTCATCAATGCTAAGGAAATCGAGTTTTTGAACTGCCAATGTTTTTGTCAAAACCTCTGGTTCGTACTTGTTTTTTGATTCCTCAAAAGCTGCAAGTTTCTGCTCGCGCTTCTTCTTTTTATAGTCCATACTGTTGCATCTGTGACAACAATATTTAGTTGTAAGTGTCTTCGCAGTGAACTCTTTACCGCAGAATTCGCAAATTTTTTGAACCGAAATGTTAGTACTCATAATGTGTCAATATTTGTTTGTAAGTGCCTCAATGTGTCATAGTGTGTCAGCATGTGACATAATCTCTCCCACTTGTTGCCCAAAAACTGTAAAATTTGTTATGGGCAACACTCTGGCAACAAATATAGTGATAAAAAGGGCAAATGGGCAACAAATAAAAGAAAAGATATTAA
>JAKQEK010000380.1 GCA_029558535.1 Bacteroidota bacterium
GCTTCAGTCTCTTGCGTTAACTTATTGAATAGCTTTAGGTGGCTATGGCGATGAGGAAACACCCGATCCCATCCCGAACTCGGAAGTTAAGCTCATCCGCGCCGATGGTACTGCGTCTTGTGGGAGAGTAGGTCGCCGCCAATCTTTTAGCCTCATGTGTAAACATGAGGCTTTTTTTATTAATTATTATTTGCGGGTTAAAATTAAATAACTGTAAGGAGGCTCATTATCTAAATGCTCTGATTCTGTCGAAACATTCCATTCATTAAAATCAATTTCAGGAAAAAATACATCAGCTTCGTAATCTCTATGTACAAGCGTTAAATAAATTTTATCAGCTATTGGTAAAAATTGTTTGTAAATCATTCCTCCGCCAATTATGAAATTTTCTTCTGAAGAATTGCATTTACTTATAGCCTCTTCTACTGAATTCACTTTTTCTGCTCCAGGGCAGCAATCTTCAGGACAATCTGTTATAACAATATTCCTGCGATTAGGTAACGCTCCGTTAGGCAATGAGAAAAACGTTCTTCTTCCCATTATTACTGTGTTTCCTGTTGTTATATTCTTAAATCTTTTCAGGTCTCCCGAAATGTGCCATAATAATTCGTTATCTTTACCTATGGCATTATTTTTTGCTATTGCTACAATTATTGTGAAACTCATCTTGTATATTTTAAACTGAAACTTCGCCTTTAATATGAGGATGTGGGTTATAGTTAATTAACTCAAAGTCTTCATATTTAAAACTGAAAATATCTTTAATCTCCGGATTTATTTTCATTTGTGGAAGACTTCTTGGTTCGCGACTTAATTGAAGATCGACTTGCTCGAAATGATTTAGATAAATGTGGGCATCACCAAGTGTATGAATGAAATCGCCAAGTTGATAACCTGTGACTTGTGCTACCATCATAGTTAGTAGAGCATACGAAGCAATATTAAATGGCACTCCTAAAAACAAATCTGCACTTCGTTGGTACAACTGACATGATAGTTTATTGTCTGCCACATAAAACTGAAATAATGAATGACATGGTGGTAATGCCATATTATCAATATCGGCTACATTCCAAGCACTAACAATGTGTCTTCTTGAATCGGGATTCTTTTTAAGATTATTAATTAAATTACTAATTTGATCAATACTTGACCCGTCCCCTGTCGGCCATGACCTCCATTGATATCCATAAACATGTCCTAAATTGCCTGATTCGTCTGCCCATTCGTCCCAGATTTTTACACCATTGTCCTGAAGGTATTTAATATTTGTATCTCCTTTTAAAAACCATAATAATTCATAAATTATGGAACGAAGATGTAATTTTTTTGTAGTCAAACACGGAAATCCATCATTAAGATCAAATCTCATTTGATGACCAAAAATGCTTATAGTTCCGGTTCCTGTGCGGTCTTTTTTTATCGTACCTGTATTTTTAACATGCTTTAGTAATTCAAGATATTGCTGCATTTTATTTTTCTAATTTTGTAAAAATTTAATAGACAGTTTAATTACTGATTTTTCCTACGTTTAATCTCATCACTTATTATTGAAGCTTTTTCATAGTCTTCATTTTTTATAGCTTCGTTTATTAAATCTTCCAATTCCTTAACTGTATAATTATTGTAACCGGTAGTCTGACTCTTAAAAGTAGCATTGTCATCAGCCTCATTCAGTGTCTCAGGTGTGTCTTCAGTTATCTTTAATACGATTCCTGCCTTTCTAACAATATCTACAGTAGTATAAATTGGACTGCTAAATCTTAAAGCTAGGGCAACTGCATCTGATGTCCTCGAATCAATTATTTGAGTTTGTCCATCTTTTTCAAAATATAATTTTGAAAAAAATACACCTTCTTCCAGTCGGTGAATAAATACTTCTTTTAGTGTTATACCAAAATTAGATGCTGTTGTGTGAAACAAGTCATGAGTCAACGGTCGGGGAGGTTTAAGGTTTTCAAGCTGTATTGCAATCGACTGTGCTTCGAACCCTCCAATTATAATAGGAATACGCTCATCGCTGTTATTTACAGATAAAATCAAAGCATAAGCTCCGGCTTGGGTTTGACTGTATGATAAGCCTAAAACTTCAAGTTTAATTTTTTCCATTTACATACATTTGCTTACAAATATACTGATTTCATTTAGATATTTTTAGATAAAATTATTAAAGTTTTAAGTAATTATTAAACCAAAGCTTATAATATTGATAAATACTAAAGTTTCGGGCATCAAACTAGTAAATAAAATAGTTTAAGTGAAGAACTTAACATTGAATTTTTAAAATTTACTTTTGTGATTTTTCAAATTCTTCAAGCTTGCTGGAGTATTCCTCCCATTCGGACATTTTTTTAACTAATTCATTATTAAGTTTAGTAAACATACTGAAAATTGTTTGAGTTTTTACTGCATCAATTTTATCAGGTTCAGCTAAAAGATTGTTTAGAATGGTTATTTCTTTTTCAAGACTTTCTATTTCTTTTTCTGCATTAGTAATTTTATTCTGTAAACTTCTTCTTGTTTTTTCAGTTTCTTTCCTTTCAAGATATTGCAATTTGTTGTCAGAAACTTTATTCTTTGATTTTACATCTTGTGGACTATCTTTTATTTCTATTTCCTTCAACGATTCTATTTTTCTATTTCTAATAAAATCATATATTCCACCAATATGGAGTCTTATTTTTTTGTCTCTGAATTCATAAACCTTATTAACTAGTCCATCAAGAAAATATCGATCGTGCGATACTATTATCAATGTTCCGTCATATTTTAAAAGAGCTTGTTTTAATATGTCCTTTGATTTCATATCAAGATGATTTGTCGGCTCATCAAGTAATAACAAATTATAAGGTTCTAACAGTAACTTTGCTAATGATAGTCTTGAATGTTCTCCTCCTGATAGAACTTTTACTTTTTTATCAATATCTTCACCTGAAAAAAGAAATGATCCGAGAATATCTCTGATTTTTGTTCTGATATCACCAACGGCAACTTTATCTAGTGTCTCGAATACTGTTAATTCAGGGTTTAATACTTCGTCCTGATTTTGAGCAAAATATCCGATTTTTACATTGTGTCCAATTTTTAAGCTACCGTTATATGAAAGCTCTCCATTGATAATTCTTGATAAAGTAGTCTTTCCTTCACCATTTCTGCCAACAAAAGAAACTTTTTCTCCTCTTTCTATTACCAAATTAATTTTATCTAGTACCAGAGTTTTACCATACGCTTTGCTTAGGTCGGATGTCTCAATTACAATGTCTCCGGATCTTGGAGCAGGCGAAAACTTAAAATTTACTGTTGCGTTGTCGAGTTCATCTACTTCAATTCGTTCAAGTTTATCAAGTTGCTTAATTCTCGACTGTACCTGATTTGCTTTTGTCGCTTTATATCTAAATCGTTCAATAAATTTCTCGGTATCGTTGATGAGTTTTTGCTGATTTTCGTATGAAGCAATTTGTTGTTGAATTCTTTCTTCCTGCAGGACTTTGAATTTTGAATAGGAAACTTTGTAATCATAAATCCTACACATATTTATTTCAATAGTCCTATTCGTTACATTGTCAAGGAAAGCACGGTCGTGAGAAATAACAATCACAGCTCCTTTATACGTTTCAAGAAATTCTTCGAGCCATTGAATTGCTTCAATATCAAGATGATTTGTGGGCTCGTCAAGTAAGATTACATCCGGATTTTGTAGTAATATTTTTGCGAGTTCAATTCTCATGCGCCATCCACCACTAAATTCTGACACTTTTCTTGTCAGATCGCTCCTCAGAAAACCTAAACCCTTGAGGATTTTCTCAATTTCCTGCTCAATATTTTCTAATCCTGATATATTAAGGTGTTCATTTATATAAGTCAGCCTTTCAACAAGCCTTGTATATTCTTTGTCATCGTAATCAGATATTTCAGCAATTTGTTGATTGATTTTGTTAAGTTCCTCTTTCATCAAAAAGAGTTCTTTAAAAGCTTCTTTTGTTTCTGTAAGAATATCTCGATCTGCACCTTTTAATATCATTTGTTGTGGAAGGTATCCTATTCTTATGTCCGTAGGTTTTGAAATGTTTCCGTCGGTGGGAGAAATTTCGCCACATATTACCTTAAAAAGAGTCGTCTTTCCTGCTCCGTTTTTCCCGACAAAACCAATACGGTCACGTTTATTTATCATGAAACCAATATCGGTAAGCAATTCAAAATTGCCGAAACGAACACTAAGATTATTTATAGAAATCATCGAAAAAATTTATGATTGCATTATGCGTTCTATTGCAGTATCATATTTTTCTTTTTCGTCAGAAACAAAACCGAATGACACATCATCAATTCTTAATTCTCCTTTAGTGACATGTCCTAGAGTGTAGAATGGAAAACCTGTTTCTAGCATAAAATCAATAAAGTCAGGCTCTTTTTCAATCGGTACCGAAACAACAACTCTTCCTTGCGATTCGCCAAAAAGAAATGCGTCTGTTCTTACCTCCGCAGGAGTGGTAATGTCAAAGCCTAGATTCTTAGGCATTGCAGATTCCAGAAGTGTTATATATAAACCTCCATCAGAAACATCATGCATAGAATTTACATAAGTATTTGCAGCCAATTGCTGTAGTATTTCAACAAGTCTTACTTCAAAGTCAAGATCAAATTCCGGTGCCGGTGAGTATTGAACTTTATGATATGAGAACAAATATTCTGACGAAGCAATATCATTACTGCATTTACCAATCATATAAATCATATCTCCTTTTGTTCGGAATGCTAATGAAGTTTGATATAGCTTTTCCTTTAGTAATCCCAGCATACCTATTGTTGGTGTTGGTGATACGGGTTCGGTTTTACCACTAATAGTAGTTTGATTATAAAACGAAACATTCCCTCCGGTTACAGGTGTCCCAAAGGCTCGGCATGCTGTACCCATTCCCTTAATAGCATGAACAAATTGCCAAAAAGCTTCAGGATTGTAAGGTGATCCAAAATTCAGACAGTTTGTAATTGCTAATGGTTTGGCTCCTGTGCATGCAACATTACGGGCAGCCTCAGCAACTGCAATCATTGCCCCTTTCTCCGGGTCAGCCTTTACATATCTGCTGTTACAATCTGTAGTTACGGCCAAAGCTGTGTTTGTACCTTTTATATTTATAATTCCTGCATCTGCAAATCTATTGGTTGTAAGATTGACAGTTCTAACCATGGTATCATATTGCTCATAAATCCATTTTTTCGAAGCAATATTGGGATGACATGTTAAGAAATCAGCAACTTCACGAAGGTTTACATTTTCAGAAATTTCATTTATATCGAATTTTTTAGTTTCGGCTATGTATGAAGGTTCTTTATATTCACGTTCGTAAACCGGCGCCCCTCCACCTAACACCAAACTATCTGCCGGGACTTCTGCAACAAGTTCGCCTTTATAATAAAAATATAATTTATCTTCATCTATTACTTCACCAATTTTTGCACAATTCAAATCCCATTTGTTAAAAATATCTTCAACAATCTTTTCTTTCCCCTTTTTTATTACAACCAACATTCTTTCCTGCGACTCCGATAAAAGTATTTCCCAAGCATCTATATTTGTTTGGCGTAATGGTACTAACGATAAATCTATTTTCATTCCGCTTTTACCTTTGGCAGACATTTCGGATGTCGAACAGATAATACCTGCAGCTCCCATATCCTGCATTCCGATTATTGCGTCAGTATTTGCCAATTCCAAAGTTGCCTCCAATAATAATTTCTCTTGAAACGGATCACCAACCTGAATCGAAGGAATATCTTCAGCAGAATCTTCGGTTAAATCGGCAGATGCAAATGTTGCTCCGTGTATTCCGTCTTTACCTGTTGATGAACCAACTATATATACTGGATTGCCTTTCCCGTATGCTGTGGCCGAAATCATTTTACCTTTTTCCATTATTCCAACCGACATAGCATTTACTAATGGATTTGTATTATATGATTCATCAAAAAAAACTTCTCCGCCCAAAACCGGAACTCCGAATGCATTTCCGTAATCACCGATTCCTTTAACAACTCCTCTTAATAGCCACTTTGTATGTTCACTATTGATATTCCCAAATCTAAGTGAATTTAACTGTGCTATTGGTCTTGCTCCCATCGTAAAAATATCTCGGTTTATCCCTCCAACACCGGTTGCAGCACCTTGATATGGCTCAACAGCTGATGGATGATTATGCGATTCTATTTTAAAGGCACATGCGTATCCATTACCAATATCTACAAGACCGGCATTTTCTTCACCGGCTCCGGTTAAAAGACATCCTCCATCACGTGGTAATGTTTTTAACCACTTTATTGAGTTTTTATATGAGGCATGTTCGCTCCACATCACGGAATAAATACTTAGTTCGGTAAAGTTCGGTTCTCTGCCAAGAATGTTTTTTATCATTTCAAATTCATCGGGGCTAAGCCCCAGACTTTTAATAACTTCAGGATTAACAGCTTTTTCTGACATAATTATTATTTTTTTTCAGTGAACAAACCTACAAAAATTTTATAGATTTTCCTCATGTAAATTCAATTTGTTATTAACTCTGAGAAAAGTCTTATAATGAATATATCGTTACTCCAATAAGTTGTTTTTACTTTAGTTCTCTTAGATATAATTTAATGGTATTGTCAAGTCCTAAATACAAAGCATCTGAAATTAACGCATGACCTATTGAAACTTCAAGAATTCCCGGAACATTTTTTATAAAATACTTTAAATTATCAAGATTGAGATCATGACCTGCATTTATTCCAAGACCCAGTTCTAAAGCTTTCTTAGCCGCTTCAGTAAATGGCTTGACAGCTAATTCTTTATTTTTTTCAAAATTTGTAGCATAAGGTTCTGTGTATAATTCTATTCTGTCCGTTCCGGTTTCTTTAGCTCCTTTTATATTTTTAATATCTGTATCAACGAAAATAGACGTTCTAATACCAGCATTTTTAAATTTGCAGATAACCTCTTTTAGAAACGAAGCATTATTTACAGTGTCCCAGCCTGAATTTGACGTTATTGCATCAGGAGGATCGGGGACTAAGGTAACTTGGTCTGGTTTTGCTTTTAATACAAGCTCTATAAAGGTTTCTGAAGGATATCCTTCAATATTAAATTCAGTTTTAATTATTGGTCTGATTTCAAAAACATCACTATATTTTATATGTCTCTCATCAGGGCGTGGATGTACTGTTATTCCCTGTGCTCCGAACATCTCACATTTTATTGCTGCCAGTTTTACATCAGGAATATTGCCACCTCTGGCATTTCTTATAGTTGCGATTTTATTAATGTTTACGCTTAATTTTGTCATTTCTTTTAATATTTTTTTCAGTACAAATATATTGATTAAGTTTGCATGTTAATAAGTCAATTGTAATATTTATGATAGCCAGAGATTTAATAGTTGATTCAATTCCGGTTGTTAAAACTTCAGACACAGGTAATAGTGCATTGTCGTGGATGGAAATGCATAGATTATCTCATTTGCCTATAGTTAATAATGAAGAGTTTCTTGGACTTGTCTCTGATTCGGATATATATGATAACAATTGTCTGGATGACCCATTAGGCAATCATAACCTTTCTTTGGTCAGACCTTATGTTTTTCAAAATCAGCATATTTTTGAAGTGGTTGATCTGGTGGCTAAATTAAACTTAACTGTTATTCCGGTGCTAGATCAGAATAAACATTATTTTGGAGCTATAAGTCTTTTTAAACTGGTTACGGAATTTTCAAAAATGATTAGTGTTGAAAAGGCCGGCGGAATTATTATTTTAGAATCAACTATTCATGATTATTCATTATCCGAAATCGCGCAAATAGTAGAATCAAATAATGCCAAAGTACTTATTTTGTTTGTTTCATCAACGGACGATTCAACTGTTATTTCAATTACATTGAAGGTAGATATTACTGATTTGGCTTCAATCGTGCAAACATTTGAAAGATATAATTATAAAATTAAAGCTTCATTCTTAAGTGAAGATATGTTGAAAGTTTTCTATCAGGACAGATACGATTCATTCTTAAATTATCTTAATATTTGAGAAAATTTCTCATTATCATACTGGGACTCTTCGTTTTTTATTTGCCTGCCGCTATGGCTCAGGAAACTAATTATATTATCCGAGATATAATTGTTTCGGGAAACTCAAAAACTGATATAAACATTGTATTAAGGGAATGTCCGGTAAGTATTAATGATAGCATTGCGATTGTTCAGTTGAACAAATGTCTTGAAAAGTTTGAGAGCAATCTGAGTAAAACTTCATTGTTCAATTTTGTCTTTGTTAATTACCAACAAGATTCTGGTTATGTTGATATTTTAGTAAATCTTGAAGAAAGATGGTATTTTTGGCCATATCCTATACTGGAACATGCAGAGAGAAACTTAAGTACTTTTATTCATAATTTAGATATGAATAAAATAAATTATGGAGTTGCTGCTGATATTTATAATTTAAGAGGAAAGAACGAAACTTTGAAATTAAAACTACGCTTGGGATATAAAGAACATTATTCTTTGACTTATCAAAAGAATGGTTTTGGGCAACATAAAAATTCCTATTTGAGATTGAAAATGGAATTATTTAGGCAAAAATCATCGGAATATTCTGTAATTAATAATATTCCATTGTATGTCTCGGACAACGATATTTACATAAAAAAGGATTTTAATTTTGGAATTAATTACGGTTACAGACCTGAATTGAGTTATGTTTTTAATTTTGGAATAAATTATAAGTGCTCAGTTTTTGAAAATATTTTGTTTTTTTCTGATATAATAACTTCAGGCGATGAACTCAAATCATCTTACATTAATCCTTATTTCATTTTTAATTATGATTCGAGAAATAATAAAATATATCCGGTTAAAGGTGTTTTGATAAATCTGCATTATGGAGAAAATAGAAGTATAAATGATATAACAGGAGCATATTCTACTTTTGGCTTGTACACTCAATATAATCAACAAATTGCAAAAAGTAGATTTTCATTTAGGTCAGAATTTACCTACCTCATCATGAGAGATTATCAGCATAAGCCTATTCTGTTTAATAATAAACTTGAATTTTGTCGAAACTTTTGGATTCGAGGTTACGAATTATTTTATTTTGTAGGTAACGAAATGATTGGATTTCAGAATACTGTAGGAATAAAGATAAGTGATTTTAAAATACACAGAATAGCTACATTTTTACCTGATGAATTCTCAAAAACTTATTCGCGTATTTACTTAGATTTATTCTATGATGTTTGTCGAATTCAAAGTTGGAATAATGAAGATTCTGAACAGAATCCAATGAATGATAAATTATTGTACAGTGCAGGAATAGCAATCAATTTGGAAACTTATTATGATAGATTGTTAAGTATTTATGTCGCTTATATCGGATATTCGGGGAAAACCGGTATATTTGTCAATTATAAAACACCTATAGATAAATTGTTTTGATTATGAATATTGCAATTTATGGCAGAAACTTCGGGAACAGTTTTAATGGAATGGCAATCCAACTGTTAGAAGAATTGAAAAATAGTAATGTCTCGATTTATATTAATCAAAAATTTTACGACTTTTTAATTTCAAAAGTATTTTATACTCCAAAAGTTGTGGCAATATATGAAAATGATTTGCCCGAAGAAGTAAAGTTTGATTTCTTATTCAGTATTGGTGGAGATGGGACATTTCTTGAAAGTGCTACAATAGTTAAAGGTAGTGGAATTCCTGTAGTAGGTATAAACACAGGGAGGCTGGGTTTTCTGGCCTATGTAAACTCAAATAATTTGTTGATGGCTCTTCAGCAATTGCTAAAAGGAGATTATACTACTGAAGAAAGGATGCTTATTGAAGTAGAGGCAGAAAACAAATTTTATGGGAATATTAATTTTTGTTTAAATGATTTTGCCATTCAGAAAAAATCAAGACTGAATATGATAAAAACTAAGGTTTTTTCTGATGGAAATTATATTAATACATATTGGTCAGATGGATTAATTATATCTACACCAACCGGTTCGACTGCATATTCATTAAGTTGTGGAGGTCCGATTGTTGCACCGGGCTCAAATGTGATTTTAATAACTCCTATTGCTAACCATAATCTTACTGTTCGACCATTAATACTCCCTGCTGATAAAGAAATAAAAATTACGATTGACTCTGCAGAAGGAAAGGTGTTGGCATCACTTGATTGTAGGGCGTACGGAATAAGTAATGTCAAAGAAATTATCATTAGAAAAGCAAAATTTAATATTAATTTTGTTAATTTGTTCGAAAATACATATTTTAGCACATTAAGGGGAAAGTTAATGTGGGGAACGGATATTAGAAACTAACCTGTTGATTGACAGTAGATTAGGGTGATTTATTTATATTGTGAAAATGAAAAAAGTTATCATTTTATGTGTAATTTTAGTTTGTACAAGCATAATTGTGCAAGCACAATATAATGTTCACTGGAGTAAAATTCGTCACGAAGTATTTTTAGGAGGGGGAACGATAAACTTTTTTGGTGAATTAGGTGGTGCTAATACAATTGGCTCTCATTTTGTTAAGGATTTCGATTTTAAAGCTTCCAGATGGTTGTTTCAGGGAGGTTACAGTTATAAACTTTCTGAAGGCTGGGCAGTTAGAGCTTCGTTATTTTATGGTAGAGTATTTGGCAATGATCAGCTTACAGAAGAATTTCACCGCAACAGTAGAAATCTTCATTTTCGTTCTCCGATTATAGAGTTGTCAGGTACAATAGACTTTTCAATTATCAAAGAAAGATATGGGCATAGATATGACCTTAGAAGGGTTAAGGGGCAAAGTAATAAACCTAATTTATATATTTTTACCGGAATAAGTGGGATTTATTTTAACCCAAAAGCCCAGTACACTGATGGCAAATGGTATGAACTTCAACCTTTGGGAACAGAAGGTCAGGGAATTATTCCAACCAGAGAAAAATATCAGCGTGTTACTTTAGCCGTTCCTGCAGGAATAGGGTTGAATTATATTATTGATCGTAATTTGGGAATAGGTTTTGAATTCGGAGTACGTTATGCCTTTACAGATTATATAGATGATGTCAGTAATACATATGTTGATCCGGCATTGTTTACTGATCCAATTGCTGCGTATTTTAGCTTCGGCACGGCAGATCCCGATTGGATGGGAACCGGTCCTGGCCAGCAAAGAGGTCAAAATCAATATAACGATGCTTTTATGTTCTTAACATTAAGAGTGTCCTATAAAATCAGACCTCCAGCACCAGGTAGAGCAAAATTCTAATAATATTAGTAATATTTTAATCAGGTGTACGTTGTTATTGTTATGAGGGGCAGAAAAGAAATATTATATAAATATATGTGTAGAAATTTGCATAAAATATTTTTGATACTTGTATGTCCGATTGCATTTCTTTTAATGCCACTGTCACTTTTTTCGCAAAGAGGGGGCGAAGTTGGTGTGTTAGCGGGGGGTTCATATTATATGGGAGATATTAATTTATATAAACATTTTTACACTCCTCATTTGGGAGCCGGAGTGTTTGGCAAATACCACTTTAATTCCAGATATGTATTAAGGGTAAGCGGTCTATATACTGAACTTTCTGCTGCCGATGCCGATTTTAATAATGAATTTCAATTATTGAGAAATAGTGATTTTGAATCTATGCTGATTGAGTTATCTATGCAGTTTGAAGTACATTTCTTACCCTATGAACTTTGTGAGATGAAAAGAAGAAGCTTTACGCCTTATCTACAATCTGGTCTCGCAGTCTATTTTGCTGGTTCTTCTCAACAAGTTTTCGGTTTGGCAATTCCGATAGGTTTTGGGATAAAGAAAAATATTAATTCACGTTTGGTTATTGGAGCCGAATGGAGTTTTAGAAGAACTTTTTCGGATTATTTAGATAATCTTTCAGGCGAAGATTTAGATGTGTATGATCCGAATTATGGAGTGCCATTAACTGAAACCAACATGTTCAAACAAACGGGGTTTTTATACAATAAGGATTGGTATTCAATGGCTAATATTACTTTATCATACACTTTTAAGTTGGGTGGTTTAGGTTGCCCGGCATATTATATATATTAAATTATTTAGGATGTCTTATATTGACCAAATAAATAAAGAAAAAATTCCCGCTCATGTAGCCATTATTATGGATGGTAACGGAAGATGGGCAAAATCACACGCAAAAATGAGATTGTCCGGTCATCAGGAAGGTGCCAAATCTGTAAAACGTGCAATTGAAGTATGCGGTGAGTTGGGAATTAAATATTTGACTGTTTATGCTTTCTCGACCGAAAACTGGAATAGACCTCATACGGAAGTAAACGGCTTAATGAATCTTTTAGCAAATTCCATAGATAAGGAATTTGACGAAATTCATAGAAATAAAATAAGAATTAGAATAATCGGACAAATTGATAAGTTGCCTCCAAATTTACAAAAAAAGCTAAAGGTTGTAATTGATAAAACCAAGGATAATGATGCTCTTAATTTTATTATCGCCTTAAGTTATAGTGGCAGATGGGATATTATTAATGCTGTTAAAAATATTGCTACAGATTGTTCTGATAATAGAATTTCACCCGATATGATTGATGATTCCTTGTTTGAGAAGTATTTATCAACTAATGAAATTCCCGATCCGGAACTTTTAATAAGAACCAGTGGCGAAGAAAGAATCAGTAATTTTTTATTATATCAGCTGGCTTATTCTGAATTGTATTTTACCGATACATTATGGCCGGATTTTTCAAAAGAGGATTTTTATAAAGCAATCATTAATTATCAGCACAGAGAAAGACGATTTGGACAAACAAGTGAACAATTAACTTAAGCAAAACATTTGATGAAAAACATAATTCTATTTTTATTATTCTTTTTATTTTCCTTTACATTTTATGCCCAGGATGATTTAAAAATACAGCTAACGACTATAGATTATTCTGAACCAAAAGAATATGAGATAGGAGGAGTAACTGTCTCCGGAGTTCAATATCTTGATCAAAATGTCTTATTATATCTAACAGGTTTGGAAATAGGACAAAAAATTAATATTCCAGGTGACGAAATTACCAATGCAATTAAAAAATTGTGGGATCAGGGATTGTTTTCAGACGTGAAGATTTCTCTTACTAAAGTCATTAATGATAGAGCTTTTATTGATATTTACTTACAGGAAAGACCGCGTCTGTCGAGGTTTTCTTTTACAGGGATAAAAAAGTCAGAAGCTGACGATATAAGAGACCTAATCAAACTAGTTAAAGGTACTCAGGTTACAGAAAATACGTTATTATCAGCCGAAAAAAGTATAAGAGACTATTTTACGGATAAAGGATTTAGAAATGTTGAAATTGATATTGTTCAAGAAAAGGATTCCCTGTTGGTAAACTCAGTCATGCTTATTTTTAATGTCAATAAAAATCAAAGGATAAAAATTGAAAACATCGTGTTTATCGGTAATGATAGCATTAGTAATGAGAAGAAATTCTATAATTTTTATCGTAAAGATGAAGTATTAGCAGATGCTATTTTAAGACGAGCAATGAAAGAGACCAAACAAAAACGATGGTATAACATTTTCAAACCTTCAAAACTTATTACGGATAAATATGAACAAGATAAAATCGCAATTGTAAAAAAATATAACGAGTTAGGATTTAGAGATGCTAAAATAATTGAAGATTCAATTGTGATTAATGAGGATAATACAATAAATTTGATTATAACGATTGATGAGGGGGCAAAGTACTATTTTAGAAATATTACATGGTTAGGGAATACAAAATATAGCTCTGAGGTGTTGTCCAGAATTTTAGGAATTCAACCAGGAGATATTTATAATAGTTCTTTGCTTGAAGAAAAACTTCTTTATGATCCTTCCGGAGTGATGTCGGTATATCAGGATAACGGCTATCTGTTTTCTAATATTACCCCGGTTGAAATTTTGGTTGAAAATGACTCAATTGATATAGAAATGCGCGTTTTTGAAGGAAAACAGGCTCGCATAAACAGAGTAGTTGTTACCGGTAATTCAAGAACAAATGATCATGTTATTATAAGGGAGATTAGAACAAGACCGGGAGCTCTGTATAAACGTTCAGAAGTTCAGAGAACTATCAGAGAATTAGCCCAATTAGGATATTTTGATCCCGAAAAACTTAATGTGGATTTTCAACCAAATCCTGCAGAAGGAACAGTTGATCTTGAGTATATTGTGGAAGAGAAACCTTCTGATCAGGTAGAACTTTCAGGTGGATATGGTGCCGGAATGATAGTAGGAACCTTAGGATTATCATTTAATAATTTTTCTCTGAAGAATATATTCAATCCAAAAGCTTACAGACCTTTACCGACAGGTGATGGACAAAGGCTTTCTATACGAGGACAGACATCAGGTTTGTTTTATCAGAATTATAGTTTTAGTTTTGTAGAACCATGGTTTGGAGGCAAAAAACCTAATTCTTTAACCACTTCAGTTTATCATTCTGTATTGTCTGACAAATATACTTCAAAAGATACAGCTTCATATCACTATAAGGTTACAGGTGCCGGAATTGGATTAGGTCAAAGATTAAAATTCCCGGATGACTATTTTACTTTATACTCTGAATTAGGATATAAATACTATGATTTGAATAATTATCCAAATTTTTCACTTTATCGTACCGGATATTCGAATAACCTGAGCCTTAAAACAGTTTTAGGAAGGCACTCGTCTGGACCTAATCCGATATTTCCAACTATGGGATCTGCTTATTCATTATCTATAGAATTAACTCCACCTTATTCATGGTTTAACGGTAAGGTTTATTCTGATGATATGAGTTCTCAGGACAGATATCGCTGGATTGAATATCATAAATATAAATTTACAGGTCAGATGTTTACTACATTGAGTGGTAGCAGAGACGGCAGTTCGAGAGCTTTAGTACTTATGACAAAATTTGAGTTCGGGATGCTGTGTATGTACAACAAAAATGTAGGACCCTCACCATTTGAAGGATTTCAACTAGGAGGCGATGGCTTATATTCTTACAGCTTGTATGGATTAGAAAATATCGGGTTAAGAGGCTATTCTAATAGTGCATTAACACCATCAAACGGAGGAAATTTTTATGATAAATTTACTGTAGAACTACGGTATCCACTGTCTCTTGCACCAACAGCTACTTTATATGCTATCGGTTTTGTTGAGGCAGGTAATGCATGGAACAATGTCGAAAATTTCAGTCCATTTGACGTAAAGCGTTCAGCAGGAGTAGGTGTCAGAATTTATATGCCAATGATTGGAATGTTGGGTGTTGATTGGGGTTACGGATTTGACCAAATTAGTGGTTCCACAGGCCAAAATGGCAGTCAATTCCATTTTGTTATAGGGCAACAGTTTTAATAAATAATTTGGAACGTAATTTGTAAATGGCTACATTTGAAACAAACTAAAATATATAAACTATGAAAAAACTATTTTTAATTTCAATTATTGCTCTTTTTTCCGGCATTACTATAGCTCAAAAATATGCATATGTTGATACGGAATATATCTTAAACAATATCCCTGTTTATGAAACTGCAAAAATTCAGCTTGATGATTTATCTGCAGAGTGGAAAAAGGAAATTGATTTGAAAAAAGAAGCAATAGATAAGATGTATCAGGACTATCAGGCAGAGAGAGTTTTATTAACTGAAGAGCTTAGGATTAAGAGAGAAGAAGAAATTATGCTTAAGGAAAAAGAAATGCGTGAGCTCCAGCAAAAGTATTTCGGTAAAGAAGGTCTTTTGTTTAAGAAACGTGAAGAACTAATTAAACCTATTCAAGATGATATTTACAATGCTATTAAAGAAATTGCTGTAGAAGGTTCGTATGCAGTAATTTTTGATACGGCAAACAGCCTTAATATGCTTTATACAGATCCTCGTTATGATAAAAGTGATGATGTGTTGAAGAAATTAGGTTATAAAAATTAATATTATATTATATTTGCACAAACTTTAAAAAGATAATTATGAAAAAAGTAGGTATTTTATTACTAATAGTAGTGTTTTCAGTGGCAGCGTTTGCTCAGAAATCCAAATTCGGACATGTTGATTCAAATTCTATATTTTCACTAATGCCTGAAAAAGATGTGGCAACAAAGACAATTGAGCAATATGCAATGACATTAGAAAAGCAATTATTGGCATTAAACGAGGAGCTTGAGACAAAATATAATGATTATATGGCAAACGAAGCTACTTACAGCCCGTCAATAAAGCAGATGAAACAAGAGGAGTTGGTAAATCTTCAGCAGAGAATCCAAACTTTTCAAACAAAAGCCCAAGAGGATATGCAAAATAAAGAAGTCGAGTTACTTGAGCCATTGTATACAAAAATTCAGGATGCAATTAAACTTGTTGGTCAGGAACAGGGTTTAATTTATGTTTTTGATGTTTCGACTTTGCTATATTTTTCTTCTGAAAGTGTAGATGTTACTCCAATGGTTAAAACAAAACTTGGAATTAAATAGTTTTAAAAAATATACTAATTTTAATCCCGGAATTTTTCGGGATTTTTTGTTTTTGTAATATCTTTGATTTGAGTAATAATAAATTATAAATGGACAGACCTATTGGAGTATTTGATAGTGGTATTGGAGGACTCACGGTTTTGAAAGAACTTGCCTCCAAACTTCCAAACGAGGATTTTATTTATTATGCAGATAGTAAAAATGCTCCGTATGGACCAAAATCTGTTGAGGAAATAATAAATTTATGTGATGAAATTATTAAATTTTTGCTAAAGAGAAATTGCAAATTAATTGTTATTGCTTGCAATACCGCAACTGCTGCAGCTGTAGTTGAGATGAGAACAAGGTTTCAAATACCAATAATTGGTCTTGAGCCTGCCATAAAACCTGCATGTCTGAATACAAAAACAGGAAATATTGGTGTTTTAGCAACTGAAGGCACTTTTAGGGGAAATCATTTTTTAAAAACCAGCGAAAAATATATTGATTATGTTGTGTTGCATTTACAAGTAGCAAAAGGGTTGGTAGAGTTAGCAGAAAAGGGAATATTTGTTGGACAGGAAGCCGAAGATTTAGTGAAACAATATACAGATCCTTTTTCCACATCAAATATCGATTATTTGGTATTAGGCTGTACACATTATCCTTATTTTTATAATTTGATTAAAAGAAATGTTGGGCCAGGAGTAACAGTAGTCGATTCAGCAGAACCCGTGGCGCGAAGGACAAAAGATGTCTTGATGACAAATAAATTATTTAGAACAGAAAAAGATAATAGAAAAATAGTCGTTTTTACTTCCGGTGATATTAGCATTGTGCAAAATGTCGTGTATCAACTGTTTAATATAGACAAAAATAGCTCTCAAGTAGAAATAAAATTTATTTTCTAAATATTTCATAACATTTTAATTCTGAATAGCGTATAAAAATATGTTATCTAAAGAAGAGTTGTATGAATTGTATTATTATAGATGATGATCCTGTAATTCAAATGCAACTTTCAGCCTTTATTAACAAAAGTGATTTACTTAATTTAAAAGGTACTTTCAAAAATCCACTCGAAGCAAATCAAATAATAAAAACAAACGAGATTGACATAATCTTTCTAGATATAGAAATGCCGGAAATGAGTGGTCTCGAATTCCTTGATGAGGCCGATACAGATATAAGAATTATTGTAATTTCAGGAGATAGAAAATACGCATTAAATACTTTTGAATACGACGTAACCGATTATTTGCTTAAACCTATTGAGTATACAAGGTTTCTTAAATCTGTTTATAAGTCAATAGAGAAAACTTTGAAGATTTATGGTAGAGATAATTCTGATAGAATTTTTGTGAGATTCAATAATCAATATATTCGTTTGAAAATAAATGATATCGTTAGCATCAAAAAAGAAGATAACAAAGATTTAATTATTACCAGAAATAAATCGTTTTCGATATCAGATAGTGATATTAATTTTAACAATGTTTGCAGCAATAGTAAATTTTGTAGAATAAATAATTCCTGCATTGTAAATTTAAATGAAATTAGGGAGGTTTGTGATAATTTTCTTATTTTTAAGGATTCTGCTAAAATGGATAATATTTTAGTCGAAGAGAATATTGCAAATGAAATTTCAGATAAACTT
Organism: Bacteroidota bacterium; assembly: GCA_029558535.1. Classification (GTDB taxonomy): domain Bacteria; phylum Bacteroidota; class Bacteroidia; order Bacteroidales; family ML635J-15; genus Bact-19. The sequence goes on from JAKQEK010000380.1 coordinate 18,154, forward strand.
GGCAAACTATATGACACTTTCTAACAGAGAATTATTTATTAGGTATTTAGGACAAACTTCAGAAAACCCATATTTGCTAGAAATTGAACGCGCTGAGGGGGTTTTTCTTTATGATACAGCCGGGAAAAAATATTTTGATTTAATTTCAGGCGTTTCTGTTAGTAGTCTGGGACATAATTGTAAAAATATTAAAGATTCAATAAATGAACAAGTTGAGAAACATCTCCATTTGATGGTTTATGGCGAATACATTCAATCCCCGCAAGTTAAATTAGCAGAATATATATGCGGGTTATTACCCGAATCAATTAACTCTGTCTATTTTGTAAATAGCGGTAGTGAGGCAATTGAAGGAGCCATAAAACTTGCAAAGAGATATACAGCCGGGACTAAAATGTTTTCATTTCGAAATGCATACCATGGCAGCTCACATGGAGCTTTGAGCTTGTGTGGAAATGAAGAGTTTAAAAATTCATTTCGTCCCTTGCTACCAGAAGTTTATATCCTTGATTTTAACGATTACTCCCAGTTAGATTTAATAGATAAGAATACTGCATGTGTTGTATTTGAACCAATTCAGGCAGAAGCCGGAGTTATTATCCCTGATGGTAAATATATAAAAACTTTAAAACAAGTCTGTGAAAAAAATAATTGTTTATTAATTGCAGACGAAATTCAAACAGGTTTTGGACGTACCGGAAAAATGTTCGGATTTGAGCATTTTGAAATTGTTCCAGATATTGTTTGTTTTGCAAAAGCATTAGGGGGAGGAATGCCAATTGGAGCTTTTGCAGCTTCGAGAGATATTATGAAGTCATTTACCTCAAATCCGGTATTAGGTCATATAACAACTTTTGGAGGACATCCTGTGTGTTCTGCTGCAGCATTGAGTACGATTAAATTTATTAATGAATCCGGCCTTGTTAATGATGTTTATAGAAAAGAGAAACTTTTTAGAAAGTTCCTTGTACATTCTAAAATATCAGAAATCAGAGGTAGGGGACTTTTGCTGGCGATTGAATTAAACGAATCTACGGATGTATATAAGTTTATTAAGCAGGGACTGATTGAAGGATTCGTTACGGATTGGTTTATTTTTCATGATTCTGCATTTAGAATTGCCCCACCTTTAAATATTACTGATGACGAAATTAAAATGTCATGTGAGCTAATAAAAAGTGCATTGAATAAAATTTAATTTAAATTTACAAAATATTTGTAGTTTTATCCGTTTAATAAGTGTGGATAAAAAATATATGTTAGCACATAAAAAAATATATCTGTCTGTTCTGTTTGTTCTTTTAACATTTATCATAAATGCTAAGGAAAATCCTGATTTGCCGGAAATAGATTCGATAAACTATTATTTTACATTGATTAAAGAATCAACATCGGATAAGGAGAAACAGGAGATAAACACTTATTTAATTTCGTATTTAAGAGAATTCTTATTGACGTCCCAGTCATTTAATGCAGATTATGATGATGTTAAAAATTTATCTGTCCTTAAGTCTGATGATGGCAAATTGAGAGTCTATACATGGAATCTTAATTTTCAGGATGGCAGTTTTAAATATTTCGGTTTTTTGCAATATAAAGATGCTAAAGGCATTTCTTTAAGTTTTCTCGATGATAAAAAATACAAAACAGATATAAGCGTTCGCTTGTATCAAACTTGCAATGAGTGGTACGGAGCTTTATATTATGAAATAATAACAAAAAAATGGAATTCTTATACATATTATACTCTGATAGGCTGGGATGGAGCAGATTTTTTAATAAACAGGAAAATTGTCGAAGTCTTATATTTTGATCGTAGAAATATTCCAGTTTTTGGTAAAAAATTATTTAAACTAAATAGAACCAATACCGGAAGGCTGGTATTTGAATATGCCGATAGGGCAACAATGATTTTAAGGTTTAATAAACAGAAGGATATGATAATTATGGATCATTTAGCACCATCAGATTCAAAATACGTAAATATGTTTCAGTTTTATGGGCCTGATTTTTCGTATGACGCATTTGTTTTTAGAGGAGGGAAGTGGATATTGCAACCTGATATTAATCCTGACGATGCAATAAACTATAAAAGAAATTCTAGAATAAATTCAATAAAACGAAGAGGTGTATCAAGAAATTTTTAAGTAATGATTTAATAAATGATGAAATCTACTAAACACGTAAATTTTTATTGTGTTGACAATGACGTTGTTGATCTCGACTTTTTTCGTGAAAATTTTAACCCAAAATTGATTTACTCACTTTATACTTTTAATTCGGTACAGATGTTTCTTAACAAGTTAAAGACAGATGTAAAAGAAAAAAGTTTTAAAGTAGTTATAATTGATAATATTATTACAAGCAGGGGAATGAATACTAAAACCGCATTAGAGTTGATCCCCGCAATTAAAAGCATAGATAAAGAAACTGAAGTAATAATTTTTGCGGATAGTGAGAATATAGAACTCAAAGCCACTAGCAGTAATGTAAAACCTGCAGCTTTTATTAAAAAAGATTCACAATATTTTGTCAGACTTTATCCATTAATTTCCAGGCTTATCAGCGAATACGAACTTAAACGAAAACGTCTGTCCGGGAAAAGGGCAGTAATTGTTTTTCTTATTGTTTTTGCCTGCGCAGCATTGCTTTTTATTATTGGGATGCTTTATTACCGATAATTAATGTTCTTTTCTTATAGTTTTTTATGTATTAATGTCAACTTGTCTGTCTTTTTGTCATATAATTGCAGGTGGCATATACTTTGAATAGCTCAGACGATTTTAAACTAAAAATAGAATAATTATGAAACAGAAGACAGGAAGCATTGGTGTAACAACCGAAAATATTTTTCCAATTATTAAAAAATTCCTTTATTCAGATCATGAAATATTCCTCCGAGAACTTGTTTCTAATGCCGTGGACGCAAGTCAAAAACTTAAAACACTGGGAATTGCTGGAGAACTTAAAGCTGATACAGATAATCTTAAAGTTAGAGTTATTGTTGACAAGAAGGCAAAAACGATCACAGTAAGAGATAATGGAATAGGAATGACAGCTGAAGAGATTGAAAAATATATAAATCAAATAGCTTTTTCAAGTGCGGGAGATTTTTTGGATAAGTATAAAAACATGGAAAATGCAATTATTGGGCATTTTGGCTTGGGCTTTTATTCATCTTTTATGGTTTCGGATAAAGTTGAAATTATTTCAAAATCTTATAAGGAGGGATCTAAAGCAGTGAAATGGGAGTGCAAAGGGGATCCGGAATATTCATTAACTGAGGTTGAAAAGGATGAAATAGGAACAGATGTTATTTTGCATATTGATGAGGAATCTGTTGAATTTCTTGAAAAAAATCGTGTACAGGAGTTGTTAAATAAGTATTGCAAATTTTTACCTGTAGAAATTGTTTTTGGTAAAAAGACCAGTTGGAAAGATGGAAAAGAATCAGAAACAGAAGAAGACAATATAATTAATAACACTAAACCGGTTTGGAAACAAAAACCTGCCGATCTTAAAGATGAAGATTATAAGAGTTTTTACAGAGAATTATATCCTTTAAATTTTGATGAGCCACTTTTTAATATTCATTTAAATGTAGATTATCCTTTTAATTTGACCGGAGTCTTGTATTTTCCTAAGATAAAGTCTAATCTCGAAATAAATAGGAATAAAATACAATTGTATTGCAATCAGGTTTTTGTTACTGATTCGGTTGAGGGAATTGTTCCAGAGTTTTTAACATTATTGCATGGTGTACTTGATTCTCCGGATATTCCACTAAATGTTTCAAGAAGTTATCTCCAGAGTGATTCAAATGTGAAAAAGATATCGGGACATATTACTAAGAAAGTTGCTGACAGATTGTCCGAAATATTTAAGGACAATAGAGAAGATTTTCAGAAAAAGTGGGATGACCTTAAATTATTTATAGAATATGGAATGATTTCGGACGAGAAATTTTATGAGAGAGCCGAGAAATTTGCTTTACTTAAAAACACAGACTTAGAATATTTCACTTTTGAAGAATATAATAAGAAGATTGAAGAAAACCAAAAAGACAAGGATAAGCAATTAATTTATTTATATGCAACTAATGTCGAGGATCACTATTCGTATATAAAAGCAGCTAAAGAAAAAGGGTATGACGTTTTATTGTTAGATGGGCAATTAGATATGCATTTTATTAATACCCTTGAAAGTAAATTTAAAGACTCGCGTTTTGTACGGGTAGATTCGGACATTATTGATAATCTTATAAAAAAAGATGAAAAAACCGAATCTGTTTTGAACGATAAGGAACAAGAAAATGTCAGGTTAGTTTTTCAAGGTGTTGCTCCTGAACAAAAATCGTTTTGGATTACCTGTGACAGCATGAGTGAAAATGATATGCCTGTTATTATAACGAGAGATGAATATATGAGACGTATGAAAGATATGTCTGCTCTAGGTGGAGGGACAGGTTTTTACAGAGATCTTCCTGATGATTATAAAGTTATTATTAATACAAATCATCCTCTGATTGTTGATTTAAGCTCAAAATTAGAGAAAAAAACTTTGCAACAGAGAATCGAGCTTGATGATAAACTTGAAGACTTGCAAAAGAATAAATCCGAATTGGAAAAAGCTCTGGAAAAGTTTAAAAAAGATGAAGAAAAACCTGTTGAAGAAAAGAAGAAATTAGAGGAAGTTAATGATCGAATACTTTCACTTGAGGAGGAAAAAACAGGTATTTACAAAGACTTTGGTAAAAAGCAGAAGATCGTTAGTCAGTTATTCGACCTTGCTCTTTTAGCTAATAACTTACTTAAAGGCGAATCTCTCAGTAATTTTGTAAGTCGGAGTGTCGAATTGTTGAAGAAATAAAAAAAAGCTGTACGAATTCCGTACAGCTTTTTTTAACTATATCTAATTTATTGTAACCCTAAGTCCTTTACTTACTAGATTTTCTTTAAGAGGTTTAAGAGACTTATAATCACCTTTTTTAATGTCGCATTTACCATTATAATGAGTTATAAAGGCACATTGTTCGGCTTGAATTATATCATGATTACACACTTCAATAAGGCAGTTTATCACATAATCAAAACTGTTAATATCATCATTGTATAATACTAGGAGTCTGTTTTTACATCTCGAATCAGACTGAGAAATCTCATTTTTTTGAGTTGGGTTTAATATTTCTTGATTATCATTCATCAGTACAAATATACTGTATTTATAAATACAAAATTAATTTAGATAAGGGATTTTTTTATGATTTATAAAAACTGCGAGTAAAAATATATTAGATGCAAAGATTTAAACTGTTTTTATTGTTCAGCTGCTCTGGCTGTCGCTACGTCAACACGCTTTCCGTCTATTAAAGCAACAACAAAAGCATCCTTAACTCCTCCGGCACGAACATTATTTAATCCTGCCTGAGCAGAATTGTATGATTTGTAAGTACCAATTCTATAAACAATAGAATTATTTCCGGTTAATTTATATAATTTATTATTTCCGGCCAGACGTCTGAAACTGTTTTTTATTATATCATTCACATCGGTTTTAAATACCCCTAATTGTATATAATATTCTATAACCGGTTTGTTATCAGTTACCCTATTCTCATTTATTGCAGGATTATTATTATTAATGTTGTTGTTATTATTATTAATGTTGTTGTTGTTATTATTATTATCAGCTAAATTTGCGTTATCTCGATTATTTGGTTGAACTCTACCGGTAGAAGTTACAATAATTTGATCCTTTGGAATGGTTTCCATTTTTGAAATTAGTGTTGCAGCTTCATAATTATTAACTCGTTTTCCATCAACATAAGCTATAACAAAAGCGTCTTTTATTCCTAATTGTCTTATTCTGTTCTGTTCTTCGATTGCAATGTTGAAATCGTAGTATTTTCCGCATGTATGACGAATAAATCCATTTCCGTATGCATCGTACATTAACGGACTTAAATTGTAAAGACGATCAGAACTGACTTGTTCTTTATACACCCCTATTTGTATGCAATAAAATACTCCTTTAGTTTTCTGTAAATTTGTTTCAACGGTAATATTTGTATTGTTGCGGTTTACGGTAACGGTCGTATTTTCAGCATTGTTTACATTTGCGTTTACATTATTGTTATTATTGTTATTGACATTGTTGTTTACATTTCTGTTGGCATTGTTATCAGCAATATATTCAGGTTGGACAGTAAGTGTACCTCCATTTTCTACATTTCTGGCTTCATAGACCTGAATTCGTCTCCCTTTGTAATATGCTATAATAAATGCATCTGTATATCCTATTGCTTTGACTTTTTGCAAAGCTGTTGAGGCTGAATTAAAAGTATAAAATAAACCGGCAACATATCTATATAAATTACTACCAGGAATACTTTCAATAAAGATTGGCATTAATCCGATAAAGGCATCATTTGCAACATTTTGACGAAATGCCCCAATCTGTATTCTATAGCATAATTCATCGTTTATTTCAAGCATTGGTATAGGATTTCGATCTGAATAGAAACTACCCCGGCTTGCATCTATTATTGTTTCAGTTGCAGAATAACGATTATTATTGGTTGTATTTGTTCTGTTATTATTTGTTCTGTTGTTGTCAGTTACATTGTTGTTAGTTCTGTTATTGTCAGTTACATTGTTGTTCGTCCTGTTGTTATCAGTTACATTGTTGTTTGTTCTGTTGTTGTCAGTTACATTGTTGTTTGTTCTGTTGTTGTCAGTTACATTGTTGTTTGTTCTGTTGTTGTCAGTTACATTGTTGTTAGTTCTGTTATTGTCAGTTACATTGTTGTTTGTTCTGTTGTTGTCAGTTACATTGTTGTTTGTTCTGTTATTGTCAGTTACATTGTTGTTTGTTCTGTTGTTGTCAGTTACATTGTTGTTTGTTCTGTTGTTGTCAGTTACATTGTTGTTTGTTCTGTTGTTGTCAGTTACATTGTTGTTCGTTCTGTTGTTATCAGTTACATTGTTGTTTGTCGTATTGTTGTTTGTGTCATTGTTGATATTTTCAGCAATAACGTCATTACTTGTTATTTCAGTTTCTGTTATTCCATAATATGTTAATACCATAGGGTTTTTATCATCATTTTTAACAGAAAGATCATTTGCCGCGTTTATATGACTTAATCCTGTTTTTAATAATCCTGTTGCTTTGTATAATTTATCAGTCAGGGATTGTTCGGGAGTTTTGCCGTTAAATTTAATAATGACATCAAATAATGCTAAAGATTGAGCTATATCATATTCTCCCACATTGTTTAAACTGTCGCTTAAAGGACGAATTTTATTGTCTGTTGGGAGGGCATTCGAATTATAGTAAGCTTCTGCAATATCTCTTTTGGTCAATAAGTATTCTTTACTTAATGAAGCATATTGTTTTAGCTGCTTTAAGTAGTTTTGCTGAGCTTTTTTAAGTTTTTTCTGAAGTTTTTTGTATTCTTCTAAAGATTCGGAATACTCCATTGATTTAGTAATCTCTTTTATAAGTTTTTCATTTATTTTGATGTTTGAACTTAATGTAGATAATTTGTTTTCGGTACCGGCAAGAAAGGATATGGTTGATTTGTCATAATTATAATCAAATCTGTAATTATCAGGAATTTCTACCAATTGTTTATTCGAATTATTTTCAGGATTAACGTCTCTATTAGCTATATTGCGAGAATCGTGATTTGAGTTTAAATTGTTATCTGCATTATTGTTATCTGCATTATTGTTACTTACAATATTGTTATTTGTATTATTGTTATTTGTATTATTTTCAGCAACTTGAGTGTGCTTGTTAACAAATCTCATATTTTTATCAGATATTTCTGATAGCGAATTTATTTTTTCGTTATTTATATTTAAACTTATACCTGAAGTAAGAACCTCGTTTTGTTTTTTAATAATACTTTCGCCTGAAATCATTACTTCTTCAAGCATATAGAAGTCTTTGCTGTCAACAATTTTATTAACACGATCATTAAAATTAACAATATCACGTTGCATATCATCAAAGCTCTTGTCGGGGAATTCTTCTTCAATTTTAAAGTAATTTTCTATAATTATTTCTTTTTGAGCATTTACGATTTCATTATTTAGAGAAAGTATCTTATTATCCAGTTCATCATTTAGAACTTTTATCTCATTAATTATTATGGACTGTCTTTGCGGAGTTGCCGATTCATATTCTATGCTCAATGCTTCTGTTTTGTTTTTAATAGCATCAGCCTCTTCGATTAGAGTAGCAATTATTTCAGGATTTATTCCGGTATTATTTTCTGCAACTACATTATACAACATTCTTTTTTCTATTGATGTCACCAGATTAACAAAATTGTTAGATTCATCAGGGTTTATTAAATCTTTAGATTGCTGGTATAATCTGTCGTTTTGAAGAAATGAAAATATATAGGCGTAATACATGTTTGCTAATTCTATTTGCTGGTAAGCTTCTGCATATCTTTCGAGTTTAATTTTTTCGCTTTGTGATGTTTCTGCCTGTATTTTTAGTTTGTCTGAATTCTGTTTCAATGAATTTGCTTTATCAGAATATTCCGATGTTTTATCATTATACAAATTATATTTTCTGATTATCTTTTCATAAGTTTCAAAATCAGAATACATTTTATCAATGCTGGTAATAAAATATTGTAAAGACTGTTTTAAGCCGGAATCAATTATTTCGTTAGCCTGAACAATTATATCATTCTTTTTTATATCATTTTTCGTTTTATCTGCATCTGCAAACAATCTTTGTGCATTTTGAAGTTGAGCAGTAATATTTTTTATGGTAGTGTTAGTTTTAGAATTAAAAAGTAATTGCTGATTAAGTTCGGCTATTATATCTGAAATCTTTGGTTCGGGTTTGTCTTGTTTTTGGAGCATCTTTATTTCAGATATATTTTCAACAATTTTTGAGTCAATATCCGATTTTAATATTTCTAAATATTTAATACCCGGCGAATTTCCCGTTTTGTCAAGTGTTCGAAGGTCTGCAATTTCGGTTTCAAGGTCTTTAGAATCTGTGATTAACTTATCTGTTTCTGTGATTTTTTGTCTTACTTCAGGTCTAACAGTAGTCTGTTTCAAATCGTTATAATCTGAAATAATTGTCTCCAGATTTGTTATTGGAACAGCAGTAATTGAAGAATTTATTACTGTTTCATTGTTTTTTATTTCTGATTGAAGAGTATTTATTTCGGCTATGATTTTGTTTTTGTCGGATGTATTAGTCGTTGCATCAAACTCTCGTTCTTTTTGCTTTACAATTTTTGTCAGCGAATCATTTTTTGCGATTAATGTTCCGGTATATATGGTTTTTTCTGAAGCCACAGCACTAAATTTATTCTGATATATTTCTGTATCAACGAAAACATTAACATGTTCCATATTGGCAATATCGGTTGTGCCATACAAAATCTCATCTAAACTTGTGGCAGGAGTATAAAGAGACATATCTGCATTGATTTTATCTTGTACAGATGCTAGTTCCTTTAATGAATTCTGATTGACAGATATCTTTAATAATTCAATTTCATTATTTAAACTACCAATGTTTAAATCAGGATTATAAAAAAGACCATCTTCAACTTTTGTGCGGGATTCGTCTATTATAGCTATTTTTCTTTCAATTCCCTTGATTTCATAATTGATAAATTCTATTTGTATGTCATTATCTTTTATTTTAGCTATAAGGTCTATTTTTTCGTTTTCATATGTTTTAACATCATAAATATATTTTTCTCTTAAATCAAAATCTTTTTCATTTTTAGCTAAATCCAGCTTTACAGTAATTCTTTCGTTAAGTTCGGTAAGTTTTTCTTGTAATGGGATGTTACTTTCTTTGTATGGTTTTAATTTTTCGAGTTTTTGTTCCTTGTCTTTTTCTAGGTTAGTCAAATATGTATTATAAGGGAATTCGATTTTTAAGTTGTTTATTTCGTTATCAATCTTCTTTACATTGTCAAGTAAACTTTTTTCATTACGTGGAGTGTTATCTAATACTCTGACTTCTTTGCGGTAATAAATTATGAGTCCATTTAATTGATTAGAAGCATCAGAAAAAGCTTTAGAAATATCATAAAGTTCAGCAGCTTCGAGTGATTTTTCATTTGCTAAATTAGTAAGGCTGTCTCTTAGTTGTACAGTTTTTAAATCTGTTTTATTTTTAATTTGATTTATTTGTTTGTTTAGTTCTTTGACTTCACCCAGTCTTATTTCAGACAATTTGAAAGCAGATGCTGCATACTCAAGGTATTCAGCAGATTTTGATTCCATGTCATCGAGTTTAGATATAGAATTTTGAATCAAAACATCAGCATCTGTTTTAACTGTATCTTTAGGTTTGATATTGTTATCAGCAACCTGTAAAGTGTCAAACATTGTGCTTGCTCTAATTTCCTGTCTTTTAGTAAGCTCTGTCATTGCCAGTGGGTTTACCTCAAGGTTAGAGTGCCTGTATATATCAGACATGGTTTCAAGTTTTCTCTTTTGAGGATCAGCTTCAGTTAAAATCCAATAAACAGATATTTTGTCTGCAGTCGTTTCACGTGTAGAAGAGAAAAATGCAGTTTCATTATATCTGTCAACGGCATACATGATATCATCAAAAGGTGTGTTTATAGGAAAATCCAAATTTTCGGGTTCTGACCAAAAATTATGTTTTGTATCCCATTCTGTTTTAAAAATATCATAACCTCCCATGCTATTATGCCCTTTAGACGAAAAATAAAGCGTTACACCGTCTTCGCTTAAAAAAGGAAAGGCTTCATCATATTTGGAGTTAATAGCATTAGGTAGTTTTTGAGGTGTGGTCCACTTGTCATTTTCTTTTCTTGACATGTAAATATCTAAACTGTTTTTTCTACTGTCACCATAACTACTGTAAAATAGTACATCATGAATCTCCGAAATGTACATTAATTCTGTTTCATCATTTTTCTTGTCAGCTTTTCCCTTAAATTGGTCAGTTTTAACAATTATACTTCCACCAAAATCATTCAAATTATATGAATAGTGAAAATTTGTTCGATTGACTTTTTTATTGCTTAAAACATTAAGATTATATGCGTATTTAACTAGTTCGATTCCGTGATTTGCCATAGTAATGTATTGTTCTACTTCAAAATTCACAATATCTTTATTTCTTGCGCTTAATTTGTAAGTTTCGTAATACCTCAATGCTTTTTCAAAATCATATAAATAATGATAGCCTAATCCAATATAAAATGTTGCAGGATTTATTCCTTTTCCCTCTGCATATTCCAAATAATCAATTCCGGATTTTATATTGTTATTTAATTTTACCAAGCAAGCTCCATAATAATAATTAAAAACGGCCTCTCTCGGATATAAACTTAATAATTGAGAAAACCCTTGATAAGACTCTGTATATTCTTCATAGAAAAACTGTTCTTTACAGGTTTCATATAAGATTTGCTCATTCTCATTTAAATCTACAGAAAGCTTAAACTGAGCAAACATTTGAAATGACAAACCCTGCAGCAGTAATAGGAGAAAAACTATATTTTTATATTTATTTATCAATAATCTGAAAATGAATACTTTAAACTTACTAAATTAACAAAAATAAATAATCCCACAAAATCTGTACCTCTATATTTATAATATATTTAACTTATAAATGTTAATAATACTTGTTTTTTGTTATATAAGATGAAAAATTATACGTAATTTAATAAATATTGATATGTTTTTTCTATATTTATAACGAAAAATGTTTTTATTTATTTGCTAAAATATTGTAATATAGCAAGTTATAAATAATTTTGTTTTACGGCATTTTTTTTGAAATAGTAAAAAGGTTTAAAAATTTGTTTATGAAAACTTTAACTTTACTCTTATCCTTAGTGATTATAAGCACTAGTCTTGTAGCACAAGTCGAAAAACCCCATAAACCGATGTCGGGATTGTCTTATAAAATATATTGTAATCGTTTAGAGAAACCTAAAAAAGAAAAGCGAAGGATGAAGAAGGGGATTAGAATGATGAAATTCAAATATATTTCATCAAATCAACTTTATAAAGCAGCAAAAATTTTCACAGATGATCAAATGAGATTGCTTTATGTTAAAGATGTTTATCCTAAGGTTTCAGATAAATCAAATGCGATAATAATTTGTGATGCATTTGATAATTTTTCGCATTCTCAGATTATGTGGGATTATATCAAGGAACAGAATCCACTATATGGAGTTCCAATTCCTGATATGGAAAGTTATACAGACTATCTCGACCTGAAAGATAGAAAGAAAGACAGGCAAAAGGATGATTTAGTAAAAAATGATAATGATAAAGTTAAAAATGACAATATTGAAGATAAACCTATAGATAAAGATCAGAATGTTGATTCTGAAATAATTAAAAAAGAGGTTGAAAAAAACGATATTGATAAAGATAGCAAAATTATTGAAGAAACTGTTGAGAAACCTGAGACAGTTAAAATAAGTTTTCCCGATCCTTTAAATTACAAGGGCAATAAAGGTTGTGATGGCTATTTGAGTGATAAGCAATTTTTAGCATTTGCTAATAGTTTGGCTCAATTTGAAAGTGATGAAGACAAAGCTAAAATTTGTATGGAATACGTTTATACATATTGTTTCAATACTGCCCAGGTAATGAAACTGGCAATGCTGATGGAGGGTGAGAATTATAGATATGTTTTTTTTAAAACCGCTTACGAAAAGGTATATGATAGGGATAACTTTCTTTATGTAAAGCAGTTGCTTACAAGTTCAAAGTTGATTAATGGAATAAATGAAATTTACGTTGTTCCAGGAGTAGAAAAACCTTATGCTACCGGAACTGAAGAATCGATCAATAAATGTTTAGTTAGCGATTCAGATTATGAAAAAGTGAAAACTGAAATAAGAAAAGAAAGCTTTTCCACAACTCGTTCTGAATCAGCAAAAGTTTTTATCAAACAATATGAATGTTTTACCGCAAAACAGATTTATGGTCTTTTGCCCCTATTTTCATTAGAAGCTGATAAACTTGAAATAGCAAAATATTCATATAGATATTGTATTGATAGAAATAACTATTCTGTTGTTAGAGACTTCTTTACATCAGCAGATAGTAAAAATGAGGTGTCGGAATACATTAAAAACTATAGTGATTAAATGATTAATAAAAAAAACGAAAATTTATTGATTTTCGTTTTTTTTGTAAAACATAATCTATGATTATTGCATAACTATCGGATAATTGACGCCTAAAATTGTTACAACTGCATTTTCATCACATTCGTCATTACCGTAATCAATTGTAATAGTTTCGAGGCCTTCGATATCAACATCAAGAACGCCACCACGTATCCAATGGCAACATACCATAATATCAAGTCTGGTTTGAACGGTTAATAAGTACGAAATGCTGTCAGAACTAATTCCGTTCTGCGTGCCTGTAATGTGATAATTGTCGTCGCAAATTTCTAAGACCGTGGCTTCACCGCCAACCCATTCTCTGCTAGTGTTTTCTTCATAATGGATAACTTTATTTTCAGGAGTGGTAACAACACCATCATTTATTTCAACGGTATACACTAAATGATTTTCACCGTTTCTGCCTGTATTCGTTACTATTTGTGTGCCTTCGACTTTGTGATTGTTTTGATAATAATTGTCGAAAGTAATAGTTATAACTGTACCTTCATCGCGATAGAAACCAGTGGTTTCAAAATTAATAGTTCCTTTACGATAATGCCCATCCTGGCAAAGATAATTTGTTGTGCCGTAATTAACGGTAACAGTTTTTGGCCATGTTACTGCGTCAAACGGAGTAATGGTAATAATTGGATATCCATCTTTGGTATTTCCTGATTTTCCTTCAATCTGATCATCAGTATATTTTGCGGCATCATCTGTTTCGCTAAAAGCGTCAGAATATAACTTATTGACTGCTGAATACTCAGCCAAAGCATTTAATGTTTCCTGAGTTGTCGGAGGATCTTCAGTTTCCTGTGGTTCTTTACACGAAAATGTAAACATTGCCAATAAAGCAATGAGTAATAAGATTAAATTCCTTGTCATAGTTTTCATTTTATAGTTTAAACAAAAATACAAAAAATCTTTTTACAAAGAAACAGTTTATATACAGAATTATTAATTTCACTCTGTTAAAACCGAATAAATCAAATTGAAAATCTTTTAATGTTTTAAAGGTTATTTATTATTTTGTTTTTGATATTGTTTGAATTTGTAGGCAATTATCGAAATCAAATCATATTCTGTAAGCTTCAATAAAAAATCTGAGGAAAAGTCGCACCAATTTAAAAATACATTACATTCTTCTTGATTTAAACCTGTAATTTTCATAACCAATGCTGTACTGATTTTACTATCAATAATTGAATTTAAATAATCTTTTTGTTGTAATTCGAGCAGTTTCTGTTTTTCTTTACCCTCTTTAGAAAACATATCATATAAAGCCGTAATAGGGCTGAATACAATTCCTAATCCTGAAGCCGGAGTGCTCGATCGTGTATAATAATCAATATCAGCTGGCCTGAGTGGAAAATTGGCAATAGCATAAGTGTATTCATTGTCAGGCAATTTCATATTGGTGATCTCGTATTCCAATTGTTTGTACCTTTTTAAAGCAATTATTTCAACCGATTTAAGCTCATAGATTTTTGTGTTTAAAAATACGACTAGAGGCTTCGAGTTTTCAGCATCTTCTTCACTTACCACAACATATTTTTTATCAAAACCCAAACTTGAAAAAACGATAGTATCACTGATATTTGCTGTCAAAAAGAAGTAACCTGAAGTATCAGTAATAGTTCCATATCTAGTTTTTTTTACATAAACATTAACATAAGGTAAGGCTAGTCCGTTACTTTCTTCAAAAACGTAACCTGCAATAATAACTCTATCAGCAATTCTTAAGAATTGCGCTTCAACAACCTCCGGAATAACAAAGGTAAATATTGTCAGACAAAGTATAACTATTTTTTTCAAGATATTTCCATAAATCTAAATAACGAAAATACAATTAAATTATTACAGAAAAATGTAAACTAGTAAAATATCTTTTATTGACATATGTATATTTGTGTGATAAATTATGTTAATAATTTATTAATAGCAAAATAACTGCAGAAGTCATAGATGAATTATCAATAAATGAATTTCTTTCAAAATCAAAATATCTCAAATTATCATTTGTCTTTTTGTTTATAAATGTTGAGATTAAACTAGATTTAAGTACTTCGGAAATATTATTGTACCCATAAAGCTTGAAGCCTGAAATTAAAAAATAGAAATATTCGATGTTATATTTTTCCGATTTAAAAAGATTATAATAATATCCCGAATTGATCATTTCTTCTGTTTTTTTTGCATATTCCGCAGCAATTTCCATAGAAGCTAATCCCGACCATAAACAATAACCCACAGCATTTCCGCTTAAAATTATTGTGTCAGAAATTATACTATAATCGCAATATTGTTTCAAGGTATTATTATAAAAATACTTATTAAAGTTATCCAAAATGTTTTCTATTTGATTTTGATACATTTTTGCTTTAACAGTATCACCAAGAACCCTAGACATTTTTTCAAGACAATATTTTTCGGTGTATAATAAAGCATTTAATTCTACAGACTCAACTCCCTTAGAATTTTCACACCACAAATTATTGTTTTTATTACAGTATTTATACCAATAGTTATGATATGATTCAATCTTTGGAAAGGCCTGAGCTAAAAATTCGAAATCTTGTGAGACAGAATAAATATTCCAGCAAGTCCATGCTGCCATGGGATTTTGATTAATCGGAGAACTTATTTCATTATCGGGATTAAAGCTTAAAAATCTATTAATTGAACTGTCGGGATTTATTGATACTAAAACAGCAGCCAATTGATGCATAGCCAGTCTGGTATCAAATTTTATTAGTGAAGATGCTATTAACCACGATTCATCAACATCTGAAATAGAATTTTCTATCCCACATCCTCTGTAGAAAAAATAATTTGAATATCCGGGAAGGGGGCTTTTTAGGTTATTATATAGTGTTTGGATGCTTTTAAAACTTAAATCTCTATATCCGGTATCATTTGAGCTTATGGCATTAAATATTGCTTCCCAGTAATTGGTATTATTTTTCAGATAATTATCAGGATTTTCAAGAGCGTCAGAAGCTACCATTACATCTTGTTTTGAATCACCTTTGAAATATTGTGAAATAGTAGCAATAAATTTTAGGGTGTCGTCGGGATTTATTTTCTGAAGATCTTTATAAGAAATTTCATAATCAGTTTCGGTGTACATAATTTCCAAATCCTTGTCAATTCTAAACCTTATCAGCCAGAAGATATCTTCTTTATTGTCTATTTTAAACATCCATCCATCCGCAAAATTTTCTGCCTTTCCAAGTTCTGCAAATGCACTACCTTTAAGCCTCATTGAAACGGATTGTTCTTTATTTGAAGTGTTTATAATTAGTGCCTGATATAAACATGTCCGATTTGAAATGGAACTCAGTTTTAGTTCAACTTTAATATTAGGGAAAATATATTTTTGATATAACATTCCCGGCAATTGAGAAATTTCATATTCTTCTGCTTCGGATAGAGGCATAACCCCTTTGCCTGCAATCCCGAAATCAAATTCGATTAAAGATTTTGATATCCACTTTTGGGTTTTAAGACAATAAGGTCCTCCAAATTTGCCATAATTATTTTTGTTTAAAGAATCCGGGATGGTAAACCCAAACCATGATCCGCGAGAAGTATAAAATTCTGATTCATCAAAAGGTGAAGCAGGGAAATAATTGCAGTTAATATTATTTTTATAATTATTTATTTCTGTTTGAGAATAAATGCTTCCTGCAATAACCAATAGAAGACAATGGAATATTATTCTTTGCATAACTTAATAATGTTTTAAAAACTTCGATAAAGATACGTATTTTTGTGTTGTAATAAAAACAATGCCATAATATGTCAATTTTGATTGAAGTTTGTTGTGATAATATTAAATCTATAATAAATATTGAGGAATCATTTGCAGCTAGAGTTGAATTATGTGCAGGATTGCAACTTGGTGGATTGACTCCAAATTATGGATTGGTTATAAAAGCATTAGAAAAAAGTTCAAAAAAGATTAATGTCTTGATCCGACCTCGCCCCGGAAATTTTGTCTATAGTGATGAGGAATTTGATATTATGTGTAGAGATGTTTTATTTTTTAAGTCAATGGGTATAAATGGTATAGTTTCAGGAATTCTTAACGAAAACAGAGAAGTTGACACAAAGAGAATTTCAGAGTTAGTGAATCTTGCTATACCTATGGACTTTACCTTTCATCGTGCTTTTGATTTTTGTGACGATTTAAATAAAGCGACTGAAAATATAATCAGTTGTGGTGCGAAAAGAATTTTAAGTTCCGGAGGAATGAGTTGTGTTGATGATGGAATAAGTAATTTGATGAACTTACATTTAAAATTCGGTAATGAAATTATCATAATGCCCGGTGGAGGTCTTAATAAACATAATGCAAAATTTCTTGCTAAGGTTGGAATAAAAGAATATCATTTATCTGCAACCGTCTTTGAAGCAGATGAAAAAAGTAATACTAAAAAATATGTTGAAGGTTTTGGGTATTATGTTAAAGACGATTTGTGCGGATATAAATATTCTGATAAAATTATAGTAAATGATTTATTTGTTACTATTAATGTTAAAGATGGCAGCTAATGAGAAATATTGTTTTCAATAATTGTTAAATAGTAAAATATAAAATATCAATGAAAGGCAAGAACATAATAATAACAGGAGCTTCTTCAGGAATTGGGGCTGAATTAGTAAAAATATTATCATCTGATAATAAGATATTTGCAGTTTCACGTAACATCTCAAATATTAGCGAGACTCCAAACATAAAGGCATATTCTTGCGATGTTTCCAAAGCGGAAAATATTGATTTGTTATTCGATGAGGCAGTCAATTTTTTCGATAAAATTGATGTATTCTTTGCAAATGCAGGATTTGCTTACTGCGAAAGAATACAAAAGTCGGATTGGAATCATATTGATGAAATATTTAGTACTAATGTTAAATCGGTATTCTATAGCTTGTGTAAACTAAAAGAAATTAGCGAGGATAAACCTTTCAAATTTGTTATAACAGCGAGTGCTTTTAGTTACATTTCAATGCCCGGATATTCATTGTATTGCTCAACAAAGTTTGCTCTTAAGGGTTTTGCAGATGCCTATAGATATGAATTGGATAAATGTCAAAAATTAATTTTAGTCTATCCCGTAGCAACTTATACAAAGTTCTTTAATGTGGCAGGTTCTGACAAAATGTTGTGGCCAAGACAAAAACCGGAAACTGTTGCAAAGGCAATGATTAAAGGAGTAAGAAAATCTAAAGAAAATATTTATCCGTCTTTCTTATTTCGAATATTGTTGCTAGTAGCCCGAATTTTACCATTGTTTTATATTTATGTTAAATTGGAAGGCAAAAAATTTAGAAAAAATAATAAATTTTCTAATTAGATTAAAATAAAATGGTGATCGTAAATTATTGTTAAACAAATAAATATATTCAATTTAACAGTTTAAGAAATACATAAAATAGATTGGTATAATAAATATTGTATATTTTTTTTGTTGGATTAAAAAATAGTAGTATTTTTACCTGAAATTAAAAAACAAAATTAACGAACTATGAAAAAACTTATTTTATTATCAATTACAGTATTATGTATTACTGGATTGTATGCACAGAATTCGTCATTAAATATTGATTTAAATGGTGGAACACGTTTACTTGGGATGAAAAACGCCAGATCAAATTATGATTGTGCTATGGCTGATTTAAGTGCTAATCTTGGTGTTACTTACATGTTTTGTAATATTACTGACGAAGATTTGTTACATTCAATCGGTGTAAGACTTGATTATGGATTCGATCAGATTACTTCTTTTATCCCTGACACTGAAACAGAAACTAAAACTACACTGATGAGAGGTACAGGACAACTTGTAGTTAATGTTGATGATTTGTTTGGAATGGAATTAGCACCTTTTGGACTTATTGCTCATGGGGGTATTGGTGCATCTTTTATGTCCAATCCAGATGGTAACGCATCACGTGCTGACAGAATGATTCATGTAATTGCAGGTATTAGCCCTCGTTATTGGATTAATGAAACTATTGCTGTAAATATGGATTTTTCTTTTGTTGGATTAGATAGACAAAACTGGGGTGTTGAAATGTTATCTCGTTTTGGAACTCCAACAATCGGTAAATATGTAAATATGAGCCTTGGTGTTACAATTGGACTTATAAAAGCTCCTAGTTCAAGCAAATATTAGAATTCATATTAATAAATATAAAAGCAGTTTATTCGATAAGCTGCTTTTTTTTGTTTTATACCCTATATATTTAGATTAAAAATTTTGAGAATAATTATAATGGTGTATTTTTGTAGACTTGTAAAAAGCAATAAATGAAAGCGATAGAAATGAGCAAAAGCATATTATTAATACTAACAGGATTATTACTAATACTAATCAGTTCCTGTACGTCGGTAAAGAAATTGCGCTATTTACAAACTGAGAGTGACGGGATAGAAACAGAACATATACTTGATTACAACAAAACAGATGGATACAGATTAAATAAGGGGGATAATTTGTATATAGATATAACGACCTCAAATATAGAATTTAAGGAATATATAATA
>JAKQEK010000391.1 GCA_029558535.1 Bacteroidota bacterium
GATACTCATAAAATTGATGAGTTTTTGTAAGGTTGCCGATAACGTTAAGGTGCTTTGTGCTGTGTGGGATTTAATGCACTACGCTTTCAACCTTGCACAAAAGCCAATTAGAGGTACAAACTCTGATATTACCACGTCTGCCCACATAGCACAAAACACGTGTTATGCCCTGTTTTTTGTGCGTTGAAAATCAGTCAAATAAAAATATTTTACAGAAAAATGTATTTTTTATTTGGTAGTTAATACAGAATGTTGTATATTTGTACCATACAAAACGAGATAATTATGAAAGCATTTAGATACAACAGCGAAAACAGAGCAGACAGAAAATACAATAACTGTGGAATGGAAAAAAATCCAAACGCTGTAAAATTTTACGCTTCAAATATGGCTTATGCTGATAACTACAAATTTATTTACAACGAAGATGGTGAAGTGGTTGCTGAATGTGCTTTAGAAGTGGTTGAAATAGAAAATGTAAATCTTTTCGATATGGCTTCCGATTTCAAAACATTATCAACTTATAACAACTACATAGCTTCTGAAATAGGTACTCAAATGAGAGATTACACTCGTTTTATGAATAACGCAAAAAAAGCAAGTGAGCGTAAAATGTGGGCTAAAAACATTGATGATTTAAAAAATAGAGAGCAAGAGTTGATTTCAAACCTTTTTTACAATGAGTTTCAGCCACTTTCAGATTTCACAAGACAAAATGAATTAGTTGCTGAATTAAAAGCACTTGGATTTGATGGCTACACTACAAATAACGAAATAGCTATTTTCTAATGAAAGATTTAATTAATTGGCACGAACTAAGTAGGAGGCTTTCAGGCAATGGGCAAAACATACGCCCAAATAAAATACCAAAGAAGTATGAAAAAAAAATTGCTCGTTTGCTCAAAATTCTCGAAGCCTGGGAGCGTTGGCAAAATAGGGCATAACGTTCAGGTATTGCCGATGGTAGGGCATTGAAAAACTACTGCCTGAAACAAAAGTTAAATTGAAAAACAACAGTTGAATGAAAGTACAAAGCAAAATAGATATTCGTCAGCCAGAACCGCAGCCCATTAGCGATATGAAGCTGATTGCTCCAACGTCAACCCCTACTATTGGCAATACCAATGTTAGCCGCAGTACATTCTATCAGGGTGATTGCCTTGTGGAAATGGATAAGATTGCTGATAAGTCGGTTGATATGATTTTATGTGATTTGCCCTATGGAACAACTGCTTGTAAATGGGATAGTGTTATTCCTTTTGTGCCACTTTGGAAGCAATATGAAAGGATTATAAAGCCCAACGGAGCAATAGTATTATTTTCAGCACAACCTTTTACTACAAGGCTTATTAATAGCAATATTGATAATTTTAAACACTACTGGATTTGGGATAAAGAAATTTCTGGCGCTTTCGCTTTAGCCAAGTATAGACCAATGATAGTTACAGAAGAAATTTGTGTTTTTTGTAAAAGTGGTAGAGTTAATTATTACCCATTAATGGAGGCGGCAGTAGAGAAAAATATAAGACCAATAAATACAGGAAGTAGTGTAAGTAGTGCAACGCCTGTGGCAAGTGGAATTGCTAAAAGCAGAGAGGGGTACGATAATAAAATAAGATACCCAAAAAACATAATAAAATATTCAAAGTATAATGCAGAGTGCAATCAGTTAAATAGGCTGCACCCAACCCAAAAGCCTGAATATGTTGTAGAATACTTAATAAAGACCTACACCAACGAAGGCGAAACTGTTTTAGATAATTGTATGGGTTCGGGAACAACTGGTGTCGCTTGTAAGAAAACAGGTCGGCACTTTATCGGAATAGAGAAAGATGAAAAGTATTTTGAAATTGCAAAAAACAGGATAAATGAATACAAATAAAGTAATTGAAATTTTAGAAACATTGGTTATTAACATTAAGACCAACTGCGATGATATTAAAACCGAAAAGGGGTTAATTGCCGATGCTGCTAATGAAATAATTAAACTTAATTATACTGAATTGCCATTTGATGAAGGCAGGGAAAGATATTATTCAAGTATTTTAAATGATGGTTAGGTGTTTATAAAAGTTGGGAATGGCAGCAAACAGATGGGTACGTTATTCCGCTGCTCGGTAATGTACATAGTATGGCAACCGCCCGTCTGCCCAGCTTTTATAAATATTTACCTTCTACTTTTTGTCGGTAGTTAATTAAGTTAAACAACCGTCACTTTTTATTGCCGTTAGCAGGGTGTCTGCGTATTGCGGCTAACTACTTTATATGAACAATAACACTACGGAGTAATGATAACAATATCAAAGACTTACACCCTAAAATATGAGTTGGATTTTAAGCCACAATTGGTAAGAGGCACTTTCATTTATCTACAAGATAATAAAAATTTTGAAACACACTATGAAAATACACACGAAAAATCAGCTTTTATAAAAACTACCGAAAATTTTTATTTCATAGAAGACATTGAATTTCTTTATATCTTCAATTCTGAAACTATCTATAAAAATTTATTACCTTTGTAAATATGCCAGGCGGATATAAAAATATACGACCCAAAGATGGTAAGCAATTCTCTTCAACCTATCAACCTGAAGAGAAATGGACAGAAGAAGTTGCCTTGCAACTTGCTGACGATTTAATCAATTGGATGAAAGCAAAAGATGAAGATGGGGAAGATAAAGGCAATATATTTTATGAAGAATATCTAATAATTGAAAGAGAGTTATACCCTGAGCTAATAACCTACTTGTCAGATAAATTTTCCTCGTTTTTCAAGCGAATTAAGAAAGCGAAAACTATTCAGGAAATAAAACTCAAAAAATATGGAGTTGGTGATAGGTTAAATGCTACAATGACTAAATTCATTTTGAATGTAAATCATGGTCTTGTTGAAACAACAAGAAGTGAGAATAAAAATGAAAATATAAATAAAGAACCTTTAATAGTTAACTTTGTCAGAGAGAAAAAATGAGATAACGTTTACAAAAGCTCAAAGCGAGTTTATTTTATCTGAAAAAAGGCACACAGCTTTTGTCGGAGGTTTCGGGAGCGGGAAAACTTTTGCAGGTACTTTTAAAACAATTTTTCAACTTATTGAACTAAATAAACAATCTGAAAAACCAATACCTGTTGCATATTATTTGCCTATCTATTCATTGATTGAAAATGTTGCGTTTCCATACATCGCTAACGTTTTAGATTTAGCTAATATCAAATATCAATCAAATTTTAGCTCAAAGAAAATTATAACGGAATATGGAGATATTTTTTTAAGGTCAATGGACAATCCTGAAATGATAGTAGGCTATGAAGTAGGCTATTCACTCATTGATGAAGCTGACGTTTTGAGCATAAAAAAAATGAACACGGCTTTTAAAAATATAGTCGCTCGAAATAGAGTAAAACTCCCCAATGGAAGAATTAACCAAACAGACTTCGTATCCACGCCAGAAGGATTTGGTTTTCTTTATGATTTCTTTGTGAAAAAAGAATCAATAAATAAAATTCTTATAAATGGTAAGACGAGTGAAAATAAGCATCTGCCTAAAGGCTACATCGATACGTTGAGAGAATCTTATACGGAGCAACAACTAAGGGCTTATCTGAATGGAGAATTTGTGAACCTATCATCAGGAACGGTTTATAATAGCTTTGACAGAATAGCGAACCATTCACCAAGAGAGATAAAGGCTAATGACATTCTACATATCGGGATAGATTTTAATATTGGTAATATGTCGGCAGTTATTAGGGTGATTGATGAAGATGTTTCTATTGCAGTTGATGAAATAGTAAAGGCTTATGATACTTATCAGTTATGTGAATTGATTAAAGATAGATATTCAAGTTATCGTATTTTCGTTTATCCTGATGCTTCGGGAGGTAGCCGTAAAACTTCCAGCGGTACATCTGATTTTCAAGTTATCCAATCTTTTGGATTTAAGATTATGTCGGGCAAAACTAATCCGAGTGTAAGAGACAGAATCACAACTGCAAATGTATCTTTCCAAAATAAAAAGGCATTAATTAACACTTTTAAGTGCCCTTCGCTAACAGAAAGTTATGAAAAGTTAGCGTATAAAAACGATGTACCTGATAAAAATAGTGGCTTTGACCATTTAACGGATGCAGATACATATTCATTATTTTTCTTAAATTACAAAAGAAATACAAAAATGTCGAGTTTTGTTTTCTAACTTTACATTATGTTGCTTAAAGACTTCTTAAACACTTCTGACTGTGCAGGTGCTATATTAACACATTGCAAAAGAAGTAATGAGTTAAATGGTTATAAGTCTAAAGAGATAACAGAGCTGTCGTTTATTGACGTGAGCGAGGTTATTCCTCAATTGATAAGGGATTTAGAATTTGAAAGTGTTTTTTTAATGTGCTTAAATTTTGGCAAACGAAAGATGAATTTAGCGCAAGTAGAGAGCTATGATAATTATGAGAAATTATACTTTTTAGCATGGATAATTGAAGAACTTAGGAATATAGCTAAAATGGAGAAAGACTATTTATTTTCAACTCCATCTAAGAAAATGCTAACAAGTGGAGCGGACAAATTGAACGTATTAGGTAATTTTAATATTATTGATGAAATTGCAAAAAAATACAACTACACACATAAAGAGGTGGAGATGTTGAGCTATGATACTGTATTTAAAATCCAATGGAGAGATAAGATTATGAATGATGTAAAATTAAAAATGACGAAATGAACATAATTACTTTTTTTGAACAGCAAGTCCAGAAATGGAACGATGAAAATAAATGTGGTTTTTGTTGGCACTTTGAAGCACCTTTGAGATTGTCAGACTTGAATGAAAGTGTACAAAAAACTACCGATTGTTGTGTTCGTGTTTTTTTAACCGACTATTCTTATTCAGTTACGCCTCAATACTCTCCTACTTTCGGGAGAGTTACAGGTACACCTACAAAAAGGCATACATTTACTATTTACTACCTACTGAACGACAGAATAGATATTAACGTCTATTTAGAACAACAAGGATACCCGTTGAGTGAAAGCAAGTGGAAGAAAATTATAGAACCATTGCTAGACTGTAATTTATCACTTGATATTTGCGATATATTTGGAAATATCTTAGAGTGGTCGATTGCGAGAGCAGACATTGTTATTGACTTTCAAGACCAAAACTACACAGGGCTAAAAGTGATTTATAATATAAATGAGAAAATATAATGAAAACTATTATAAATACATTATTGACTATTTTAATAATATTTTTATCTATTGAAGTGTCATTTTGTTTTTCTTTTCTCCTTATTTTTCCTTTCGTCAATTTCATTCTCATCTTATATTTAATGCACATAGAGAGATTGAGAGATAACACGCCACTATACATGACTGGACTAATCGATTATTATAATGAAATTTTAGATTATTGGAATAATGTTAAATGAGTTTGAGATACAGATTATTTTAGATGAAGTTATTGAAAGATTTCTAAAGCCTCATTTTAGGGAGCTTGGAATGAATGCCTCTGGAGATTGGTTAGAGAATGTCCATGCAGACAAAAATAAAATAATGGGCATGGATTACACGCAATACTTAGTGCAGGGCAGGGAACCAGGTAGTTATGCTCCTATTGCACCTTTAGAGAGGTGGGCAAGAAATAAATTCGGTGCAGACCCAAGAGAAGCTAGGAGGATAGCGGTTGCAGTTTCCAATAAATTAAAGAATGTAGGCTCTAACTATTTTCAGCAGGGAGGTACTGACTTATTAGAAGTTTTACAATCGGATGAGGTAGTTGATTTTATAAAAAAAGAGATAAATAGTACCTTAGTTGCTAATATAAAAAATGCTTTTGTGAGATGACGACTGTAACTGGTTTAGAAAATGATGTGTATTTCTCCAATAATAATATTTGGATGAAAATCGAAACTGATAAAAAAAATATCCTTTTATTTGTTGATAGCTATCCTTTTATTTTCAAAACTCCTCCGAGCGGAGTGTATTACTTTAATTTGTCAAATGTAGTTAGGGGACTTATCCCTATTCCTAACTTTTTAAGCCCTAACAATAAAATAGATTTGCAGATTTTGTGTGCGGGTTATGACGACACACTACCTTTGCACTTTCCATTTAACAGACTGATTACTTTTGTTCGAGGTAAGAAAGGCTTTGAAAGTAATGTTAGTGTTGTAGATGGTGAGCTATTACACGAGAGTGAAAAGATACCTTATTGGGACGGCTATCCGAGCAACATTTCTTATCTCATAAATAGAGAGATTGCAACATCAAATATCTTGCTACCATCAGAGGCGGATGTAAGGAGGGTGATAAATTGCGAGGGGCTATTCTTAGTTTGGCTCAATTCGAGAGGTGGCTATAATGGTTGGTTGTTTGAGAATGTTACGCTGAATGAAAAGAGCAATGAACAGATGAAGATAAATGTTGAAAATACTTTTTTTCAATTAGGCTCAATAGATGAAAGTTCTTTGACTTTGAAAAGTCGGATTGATAAGAAGTTTTTCCAGTATGCGCAGAGTTTGGTTTACTCAAGTGAAATTTATGCTTACAAATTGAATGAAACACTATTAGGAATAAGTGGAGGTGACTACACCAAAGTATTAAATACTGCTTCTTCATTTAATTTTGCAGGGCATGATTTTGTGAAAGACTTTAACATTACAATAAACATTGATAAGCATTTTGGCAGCCAGCTATGGTAGAGATTGTAATAAATGAAACGGGAGAAAGGATTGATAACATAGGAGAAATTACTTATGTTTATCAAATGGCTGATTTGTCTAATATCACAAAGTCGGTTTCATCTCGATCATGGTCTTTTAAAATACCAAAAACGCCAACCAACATAAAGATATTTGAGTTTATAGGAATAGGGGGAGTGGTGTCGTCTATTCAGTATCAGAAAACGGTGGTTAGTATTTATGACAATGGCACTTTGATAGATGATAGTGCTATATTAACGATAGATAGCGTTAATGGTAATGAATTTGTTTGCAATGTGAAAACTGGCGTATTTGACTTAATGGATACTATTGGTGATTTAAGCATTGGCGATTTAGATTTAAAGGAGTTGAACCATGACAATACAGTTTCAAATATTTTGGCGAGTTGGAATAATGATTTAGCGTATAAATATATTATTGTTGATTATGGTGCTGGATTTTCTTTTGACAAAGTGAATGAAAAAATTCATTTAGAAAGTAATTTTCTTTTGCCGAGTGCGAGGGTATCATATCTATTTGACAAAATAGCTGAACACATTGGATGGACTTTCAATTTATGGAAAGATGAAACCTTTGTTAGTTATCCTGCTATTTATTTTGACTTTATAAACTTCCCTTTTCGTGAAGATAGCGCAACTTATGTTACGGTAGTAACTGGAGATACCAATAGTTTGTATAAAGGAAGAGGGCAGAAAGTAACCAAAATAATACCTGAAAACATAACGGCTATTAGCCCACCTTATTTGTCTTATGATAATGTTAAAAAAGTTTTCATCAGCGAGGTGCAACAGACTGTTAGCGTGGAGCTTCCTTTGATAACGGCAGATAAAAAGGAAAAAAATTATGTTTACTACCTTTCTGTAAATGGTGTTATTGTTCGGTCGGTTTATGGCGACAAAACAGATAGCTTGTTGGTGGAAAATATTATTTTAAATATCGGCGATGGGTTAAATGTTACACTCATTTTAGGTGTGGGCATGAGCGGTACTGTGTCATTCGGTGAAATGAAAATTTTAAGGCAGGGCATAAGGGCTTATAACTTTCGGACTTCGTTTTCAGATTTGAAAGTAAAAGATTTGCTAAAAGAGGTTTTAGTAAGATATGGCTTGGTGATGAAGCCGAAATCTCTATCAAAAAAAGTAGATTTTGTAAAGATAAGTGATAGGCTTATTTCTCCTGTTCAAGATTGGAGCGGTTATTTAGTGGAGGTTGAAAATACGTCTTTCAAATTTGGCACTTATGGACAAACGAATATTTTAAAACATAAGTATGTGGCAGATTTGCTGACATACAATAATGGAGCGATTTCTATAAATGACAGCACTTTGCCCGTATCTACCACGCTTCATGAAAGCAAGTTTTACACGTCTATATTTACAATAGACTTATTTGGTGACACTTTGTTTCAAGGTGTATATTTCTTATTCCAAAATTGGGAGGCAGAGCCAAAAGATAATGGGGTAGTAACAGAGGTAGAGTGGAAGCCTATCAATGGTAGGATTTCATACCTTAGAGATTTTCTAGGTCTTTCTACTGTTTTTTTAGATGAGGTAGAAACAGGTTCGGCTGTTACAATAGGAGGAGAGGTTAACTACAAGCAAATTGTAAGCAGATATTATCAGGACTATTTAAAATTATTGAATAACGCTGAAATAGTAAAAGTGAAAGTATCCCTACCTACACATATTTTAAAAACTTTTGATGTGTCTGGTAGGTTTTATTTTTCGCAGTTAGGCGGTGAGTACCTAATGAATAGTTTGACTTATAAAAGTGGGGAGCTGGTATCTGATGCAGAATTTATAAAAATTAATTGAAATGGCTGAAATTATAGAAATAGCGAAATTAGAGCTGAATATGGGGTCTTTGCTTCAGGAAACGGCAGAGCTAAAGAAAAATATTGATACGCTCAAAAAGTCAATGGCTGAATTATCAAAGAGCGATGAGGACACGACAGCGCAACAGGTGTTATTGACGGCAAAATTAAAAGAGTTGAACTCGGAGTACTCGCAAAACGTAAAAGTATTAGGTCAGCTTGATACGGCTAATGCGAAAACGGTAAATAGCAACGATGCTATCTCTAAATCTATTGAGAAAGAGAATAAGTCTATAAACGAACTTAGGGCTAATAATGCCGAGCTTGTTAAGCTAAGAAATGGTTTAGATATTAGCACGCAATCAGGACTTATTGACCAGCTTAACAATAAAATCAACAGCAACAACGAGCTGATAAAACAAAATGCGGATGGCTTAACGAAGCAAAAGATGAACGTAGGTAACTATTCAGCATCTATTATTGAGGCGGTCGGACAACTTGGCTTATTTGGCGAGAATGGGAAAAAGGCTTTTGATTTATTAAAAGGTGGAGCGACAGGGGCAGTGAGTGGGTTTAAGGCACTATCTGCTGGTGCTTTATCATTTTCATCTATTCCTTTAATGTCTATCATTTCTGGTTTAGTAACATTATTCAGGTTATTCACAGGGTCGCTGAAAGGGTCGGAGGAGGGGATGGATAATCTTCAAAATGCACTTGCTCCAGTCAACGCAATTTTTAGAGCGATAAAAGAAACGGTTACTGCAATGACTGAAAGAACGCTTAAAAATTTAGCGAGTGCTATTAATTTTATCGTTTCAGGTTTTGAAAAATTAATGAGTGTAGGAACTTCATTATTGAGGGTGATAGGTGTTGGAGGTCTTGCTGATAGCTTCGACCAATATACTGCAAGTGCGAGAAAAGCGACTGCTGAAACTTTGGCTTTCCAACAAGCGCAACAGGCGTTAGTGGTGGTGGGAAGAAGAAATATTGTAGCTATTGCAAACCTCAAAAAACAGATTGCAGATTTAAAACTGGAGGGAGAAGATTTGTCTAAGCCTTTGAATGAAAGGATAGTGAAGTTGAATGAAGCACTTAATCTTGAAAGTCAAGTAACTGCATTGCAAAGAGAAGAGCTTGTTTTACAGCAAAAAATCAATGATGATAGGATAAAAAGAGAGGGTAAAACTTCTGACTTATTAAAAGAACAAGCAGAAATTCAAGCATCATTGATTAACATCTCGGCAGAAGAAAGCAACAGAAAAAAAGAGATGTTCACCAAAATTCAAGGCATGAGAAAAACAGAGGGCGACCAAATAAAAGCCAATGCAGAAGCAGAGAAGAAAGCAAATGCAGAAGCATTAAAAGGATTAGCCGAGAGGATGGATAAAGAAGAACAGTTGCGTATCTTGTCATTAGATAGAGATGCAAAGAGCACAGATGAACAGTTACAGATACTCATCAATAACCAAGAGAAACAAAAAAAGATTTTAGATTTCAGATTAAAAAAAGGTTTAATATCTATACAAGATTATAATCTTGAAGTTCAGAGAATGGTAAATGAACGGATTGATTTAGAAAAAAACGCTTGGATTGAAAATGCCACTTTAGCTTCTAATATTAGGCAGGAAGAAATAAAAAAACAATTAGAAGATGACAAATATTTGAGTGAAGAAAAGTATAACAATCAAATCTCTTTAAATGAAAAATTGCTTCAAGAGCAAATGAACTTTGAGCTTGAAAAGAGAACGAAAGGTATTATTTCAGAAAAAGAATACTTAGAAAATATTAGACTTTTAACTAATACCTTTAATGAAGAAACAAAAGTTTTAGATGAAGAAAGGGAAGCGAATGAAAAGGCAGAAAGGGAATCGAAAGAGTTATTGGATTTCAACTTGAGGATTGAAAAGATGAAGTCTGAAAAGCAAATGGAATGGGAGATTGAGAGAGAAATCTTGAAAAATCAATATGAAGAAAAAAAGGCTTTGTTAGATGAACATTTAGCTAATCAGCTTATTTCTCAAGAAGATTATGATTTGAAAATCAATGACCTCAATCAACAGACGGCAGATGCGGAGGAAGAAATTCAACGAAAAAAGACAGAAGGTATATTAAACTTAACTCAAGGATTGTTAGGTGCTATATCAGGATTAGTTGACCAAAATTCAAGAGCAGGGAAAGCGATAGCAATAAGCATGTCAGGAATTGACTTGTTGAGAGGCTTAATGGCAGATATGAAATTAGGCTTTCCATTAAATGTTGTTGCAATGGCTAAAGATGCTATTATTGGAGCTTCTACTATCAAGAAAATTGTAAGCACAAAAATACCGAGCGCATCGGGCAAAGGTGCGGTTAGTGGTGGTGGAAGCAGTGCGCCTGTCATATCAGTAGATAGCGGTGGCTTACAAGCTGTCAATTCAGGAACAGCGGTTAAAGATTTAGTAGATACGGAAGTTAGCCATTCTCTTACTGTTGGGGTTGAAAGTGCTATTGAAAAAGGAGCGAGAAAAGGTACACAGTCAGGAATGATAGATTTGTCAGAAAATAGAAATATTCAATTTGATTCAAGTTTTTAGTTATGGAAGATTTGCTATTTTTTTTAATCGCAGGGTATGGGCTAACAAATATTGTTGTGAAATCGGACATTGCTTATAGATTTAGAGAATTGTTTAAGAAAATCAATTTCTTATACGACCTTTTCAATTGCGTAACTTGTTTCGGCTTTTGGGTCGGTGTAGGACTATCTTTTTATTTCAATTACAATTTCTTACTTGCTGGCTTTGCCATTAGTGGCATTTCAACGGTATTAAATAAAGAGATATGAAAATAGTAGATTTTTGCAAAAAGAATGAAGATGTGCTAAAATCTCTAATGAAACAAGGAGTTAGCTTGTCGCAGGTTATTACGTTCACACGCTTTTACAATGAATTTAACTCTTTCAGTAAGACAGTCAAAAAAATGGAGAGATATAAGGCAATTGCTAAAAAAAACAAAGTATCTATAAGGTACGTCCTTAATGGCATTAAGAAGATTGAGCGGTCTATTTAGTTACACGAGATTGGATAACTATTTTGATTAATATAACGTCCGTTGTAATTTTGATATACAATGGTAGGAATAATCAACATTATTGGAGAAATTGGAGTTGATGTAACACTTGCATCGGTTGCCTCGCAAGTTGAAAGACAGAGGGAAGCTAAGTCATGGCTTATTAACATTTCCTCAGAGGGTGGTAGCGTCTCTGTTGGTCTTGACATTTATAATTATCTTAATAAGTTAAAAGGTTTCAAGAAGACAGTAGGCAGGTCTATTGTAGCATCAATGGGTACTATCTTATTTCTTGTCGGTGACGAAAGGGAGGTGTTGGATAATACTCAATTTTTTATCCATTTACCAATGTTAAACATGGGTGGTGTACGCACAGCCAATGATTTAATGATAGACGCTGTTCAGCTAAAAGAGATAGAAAATAATTTAATATCTATCTATAAAAATACTTTATCATTAGATGAAGAAGTGCTATTCATACTATTGAAAAACGAAACTTTTTTAAAACCTGCAGAACTGTATGCCTTTGGTTTTACGACAAAGGAAGATAGCTTGAAGATTTCAGCAAAAATAAATTTCAATAACTCAAAAAAAACAAAAATGAAAAAAACACTTTTAGAACGTGTAAGAGCTCTTATAGGAGCAAAGATGTTGTTGTTAAAAACAGCAACGGAACAAGACTTAGTATTTCCTGATTTAGCAGATGGTGAAGAACCGACTATTGGAGCTATTGCTACGCTTGACGGAGCGACAGCAGAGGGCGAGGTTACTCTTGCAGATGGCAAAGTCTTTGTGTTCGAGAATGGCGCATTGGTAGAAATTAAAGAAGCTGATGAAGCTGACAACTCAGAGCTTGAAGAAAAAGTAGAGGAGCTTACAGCTATTGTTACAGAGCTGGTGACTGCTATTGAAGACGTACAAGCAAAATTGAACATCAAGGCGAAAATTGACAACATAGGAGGTTCAGGTTCTCCTGATGCTAAGAAAAGAGATAGACAAGGGGATGAAAAAAAAACAGGTCTATCAGGAGCAATTAACAAATTAAAAAACGATAAAAAATAAAAAAATGGCATTTACTTCTAATTTAGGAACATTACTCAATGCACTAAATGGCTTAAATGAAGCCGAGAAATTCACATTGGCTAATGGCATCTTCTTATCGAAATTCGGAGATGTAAACGTAAAAGAAATTCACCCTACATTGGGCGAAGTGAGAAAGGGTAACAAGATACCTATCTTGAATGATGATGGTAACTTTGGCGGTTTCCCTACTTTCGATGGTTGCGCCTTGCCGTCTTGCAATATTTCTTCTGTATTCTCAGAATATCAATGGTGTTTGCATGAAATAGGTTGTGAGGTTACTGTTTGTATGAAGGACTTAGAGCCGAAGTTTCAAGCGTTCTGGAATACATACAGAAAAATGAATGAGGGCGATATTGAGGACGCTTTTGTCCAATTTATCATAACCATTTTTCAATCATCTCATTTAAAAGGTGAATTGCGTCATGCGTATTTTGGTGATACTTCTGCTGAAATAGTAATACCTGAAGAAGCCCCTATTCCTGATAAGCTATTTAGTGGCTGTGATGGCTTTGTTACTCAAATGGCAGCTAAGGCAACCTCGAACCCTGATTTAAAAGTTGCTATTTCTCAAAATTCAGAACCAACGGTGGCTCTTCAAACCATTTCTGATGGCTCGGTTATTTATGCCTATCTAAACGCTATGTATTTGAAAGCGGTTGCTAAACCATGGTTTAATGCTACTAACGCACATTTTGAGCTATCGAGAGAAAATGCAAACGTCCTTGTTGGTTGGTTGAATACTTTGGCTGATAAGTCAGGGGTGAATTGTGAGTGTATATTGCCTAACAACGTAGTTTCTGCACGTCAATTTACAACTAAGGGCTTGAGAATTTTCGGGCTTGAAGTGAAAGTTTTAGATTTTGAAGGAATGATGAAAGCAGGGGGAAACAGTTCCTGGTATTACAACGGAACGAAGTTCACCTACTACAAAAACATCATCATATTAGCAGAAAACACTAATATGTTGGTCGGATATGAGAATAGTGAGAGTTTATCATCTTTCAATGTAGGCTATGACGAAAGGAAGAGAGAAATCTTCATACAAGGGTCTTCATTATTCGGAGCAGGTGTGCCTACCGAGAATTTTGTAATAGCATGTTAAAATAGGGGGTTAAAATGGCTAATGCTTGTGAATTATTAAAGGCTGGTTATTCAACACCATGCCAGATTGAAGATAAAAGCTGGATACAGAAGGCTGTTATTATCAATAAAGATGATATTGACACTATCACTTACACGGTAGTTGACACTATTAATACGAAAGTAAATTTTGAGTTGAAGGCTACTAAAACAGGTTATGCTGTAACGACCATAGAAGCATCTTCTATCATCAAAGGTTATGCGACTAAGAGCAGGGGCGACAATGGTTATCCGCAGTATTTGCACAATGTTGACATTATTGTTAGTGGAGTTGATAATGTTATTAATGAGTTTCTACAAAGAATAGACTTAGGATTATATGTGGTTGCATTGAGGACTAATACAAACAAGATTATTGTCTATGGTATCGGATCGGGTCTTGTTTCAACCGATTATACACAAGACATCGTTGAGGGCGGAGGAACTTATATTGTAACATTAAACTCTAAAGAATCATCACAAGAGGGTAATTTGCCTTTGCAATATGTATCAGCTACTCCCGGCAATGAGGTTATTGATTTTGAAGCGTTGTTTGAGAATCCAGGTCCTTAATTATGAGTAGCGATAACCTCAATCATATATTATCTTTATCTAAAAATGAGATAATTTATAATGCGGAGAATTTAAAGAGGTATAAAAAAATTTATGCCTCTTTTTTTGGACATGAGCCAAATTGCGCTCCTTGTAATTTCAACTATGACTTTCAACAGTTGAAAAATAGGGCAACTAAACGTAATTTAATTGAAGTAAAAAAAACGGAAATGAAAAAATACACGCTTAAAAAAGGAAATGAAAATAAAATATTCTCGTTCAGAAATGAAGAAGGGATTTTTAGGTCGTATGGCAAAGCCTTAAATGATGACTTTGTAGATAATTTTTTGGTTTATGGAAGTGGAAGAGAAGAAGAAAGAAGAAACCTATTTATTGTTAATGAAGTCGAAGAAGAAGTAAAAGTAAAAGTGAAAAAGTCTAAGAAAATAAATAATGGGTAAATTTCAGCCATCACTTGTAGAGCTGTGGAATAGAGCTATTGTCTATTTTAAAACAAAGGACTACTATTCCAACGGAGATGATGATAAGTATTCCGAGAGGATAGAGCGACTTATCGAGAATAGTCCTATCGGGTCGAGGGTGGCAGATATATTCTCTACTTTTGTTGCAGGTCGAGGGGTGGAGAATGATTATGTTGTTTATGGCGATACTTTCTTATCTGAAATCATTACAGAAACTGCTGAAAATTTGGTTTTTTTTGGAGGTGCGTACATACATCGTTCTTTAAAGATTGACGAGCAAGGAGATTTTGTAACCGACAAAATAAAAGTGCTTGACTACCATAGAATGAGAATAGGGAGAGGCGGAGATGATGATGAGGGGGGAAAGTTTTGGCAGATGCCGAAAGAAAACACTAAGAAACCTTTCTTCTTTTATCCTTTTTCTTCTAATCAAAATGTTATTCTTGAACAAGTGAACAATGATAGCAAGTCTTATGACATTAAAGAAAAAATTAAAGCGTATAGAGGTCAAGTAATGTATATCTCATTAACGCCTAAATATGTTTATGGCTTATCGCCATTTGATAGTGTTATTAATGACTTAGATACTGATTATCGCATTAGCCTTTATTCAAACACCATTTTACGAAATGGCTTTCTAGGAAAACAGATGGTTTTATTTCAAAGTGGAACGGACGAGGAAGATATGGCGATGAAAGAAAATATAAAAGGCTGGTTAGGAACTGAAAATGCTTCAAATATATTTGTATCGAGCGTAAATTCAATTGATGATATTGATAAGAACATTGTTATTAAGAAAGCTGAAAGCGATTACAATGACCAAGTGTTTGAGAATACAACTAAGCGAATAGAGAGGAATATTTTAGGCGCAGGTGCTAACGTGCCTTATGCACTTATCTTTAATTCTGACAATTCATTATTCGGTGGTAGTGGTGAGCAGTTGGTGCAGTTAAAGAAATTTTATAATGAACAGACCTCGCCTTATCGCAAACTGATTGAAAATAAATTGTTACTTTTGGGGATAACGAACAAAATAATTCAAATTGCTGATGAGATTAACGGCTAATTATTTCGAGGGTGTTGGACAAGTTGCAAAAAATTGTAACTTTGACAAAATGAGAATTGCTATTGACGAGGCTTGGCAGTTTGATTTATTGCCTTTAATTTGCCCTTATGAGAATGATTTTGACACTCACTGGTTCGAGGGGTTGAGCGGTGATTTTAACTCTGACTTCAATCAAGACTTTTCAATTACTCCAATTACTTTTTCTTCTCCTTTATGGGAGGATATATTAGAGGGGTCGTCTTTTACAAACTGTACGGGTGATATAAAAAAACAGGTTGGAGCTAGAAAAATACTTGCTTATTTTGCTTATTCGAGATATGTAGTTATTAATGAGTTTGATGACACGCCTAATGGTGCGGTAACTAAGAAGAATGATTTCTCAATCCCGAAAGATGAAAAAACGATTAGGAACTATTCTGACAGGTATCAAAATATGGCTATGGTACTTTTTAAGGACTTTGAAAGTTTTTTATGCTTGAATGGCTTCATAAGATTAAGTGGATGTGCTTCTTGTGGGTGCAATGGCACTTGTGGTAAGCCTTATCCGAGAACGAGAGGTTGGGGGTTAAATTCTGAAAATATATCAAGATGAATTGCAGGGAGCTGACAAGGGGGTATAATGCAGGTTGTGATAATGAGCCTTTATCACTCATTCAGAAAGTGGTTTTGATTAATTATGATGAATTTGTAGATATTGAAATAAATGAAAGTGAGGTGCTT
The DNA here is from genome assembly GCA_029558535.1 of Bacteroidota bacterium. Classification (GTDB taxonomy): domain Bacteria; phylum Bacteroidota; class Bacteroidia; order Bacteroidales; family ML635J-15; genus Bact-19. The sequence continues at coordinate 16,604 of JAKQEK010000391.1, forward strand.
CACAACATTTTATTTAAGATAGAGAATAATGACATTCAGTCTAAAGGATATGCAGTTGAAAATAACATTGTGGGTAGTAACATTGACTTTTCTTTTACCTATTCGCCTAATGATGGCATAGAACTGTATTCTCACAAGGTCTCTTTTTTAATTCGTGGGATTGAGCAGAGCGTATTGGCATACCTAAAGACGATTGACAAAGGGAGGTTTGTTGTTGCTATCAGATTTACGAATGGAAAGGTTTACATATTGGGGAGCGGTTACGGAATGAGAACAACTACATATAGCTATTCTACCTATTCAATAATTAGTATGGAGAGTGATGTTTTAGAATATACACCTCCATATTATTACGCAGGAGACCCTGATGACTTTGTAGATAATTGGGAAAATCCTACCTTTGATTTAAATGGCGATTATAACAATGATTTTAATAACGATTTCAGAATAAATTTTATACCATGACAATAGGACAATTAATTACGAACATTAATACTTATGTCAATACGAATAACAACGAGGACATAACAGGAATAATCTTAAACGGTGTTTTGAAGAACATCGCAAATTTCGCTAATGATGAAGTGGTTGCAACTAATCTGACAGTCGCAAACTTAACGAATGTTGTAAATGGTAAAATGAAGGTCTGGAGTGGAGTAGATAATCCAAACGTTACATCTCCAGTGGGCGTGAATATTGGTGATATTTATTTACAGACAGACGCTTTTTTAAATGTTATTGATTATTTTATTTATACAAACATTTTGCCTGATAAGTGGCAGAGTATCGGAGCGACTGACTTAGCAATAGGCAATAATATAGATGCCTCCACCGCCAAATCCATACTTTTTGTAGATGGTAGTGGCAAACTTGGCGAAATCACAAACTTTCAATATGATGAGGTAGCAGATAGCTTGACGTTCATGCATAACGACATAGGCTTATTGCTCAATTCAGAAGTAGAAATGGACGTTGATGTATTTACTAATTTCAATGGAATCGCCAAAATGGTAGATGGTGCGCCTGAAGTTTTTGTAGGAATAGCCGATTTGAGCATAATAAACCCTTTATGGGGGGAAGGGGTTTATATTGCTTCAGATAATGAAATTCTGATTGAATCAATTTCAAAAATGGTTTTTAATTCTGATTCAGAAATAAAATTAATTTCGGACGATGTGGCTATTGGGGGTGATAATATTTTTATCACGGTTAATGAAAACATTACGTTCACCAATGAAGGGGGCGAGTTTAGGTTTTATCATAAAGCAGACCCTGTCTTTGGGGATTATATGATAAAGCTATTTAAGCATGATGATACTTTGGTTGATTCTACTGTTTATTCAGCAGGGAGCGGTGTTGATGATGCTACATGGGATGGTTACACGATAGGACAATTATTTCAAGCGATGAAAAATATGGGATTTTTAGCTTAATAACTAATAACTAATAACTAATAACTAAAAATATGGGACTAATAGTAAAACCAACAAATGAAAAGAAAATACACTTGAAAAATACAGAAGTGGAATTAAATGAAGTGTATGTTAGAATAGATGTGCAATTACATTCAACAGGTAAGCATATTTCTTTCAACCCAACGGTTTACCAGTCTAAAAATCACTTTAAAAGTGATGTAAGGAGTAAGATTTATACGGACATTGAAATAAACCCTAACATGAAGGGATTGAATGGTATCTTGGTACAGAGAGAAGAAGATGAGCCTTTCGATGTACATACGGCTATTCAGAAAGCTAAAATCTATTTTGAGAGTAAAGGTTATGATGTGGATATAGAAATCGAATAGAGATGATAGATGATGTTAGTGCAACGGTTATTAAGGTGTATTGCTTTATTGGGGGTGTGATACTTGGTTATGTTACCCCAGCAAGCACCTATTTATCTTTTATGTTTGCACTTATTTTAGTGGATAGTTTCTTCGGATTACTGACAATAAATAAGAGAGGGCAAAAGTTTGAAGTGAGAAAATTAGTTTTTAATGGTCTTGTTTTAAAAATTGCGGTTTATTCAACAGCGATTATAATGTCAGTAAAGTTGCACGAACTTTTTTTTAGTAAGATATATGATAGTGAAGTGCCGTTGCTTGTATTAATATTATTTATCATTTGGTATGAGGCGAAATCTATCTTTCAGCACTTCATGCTACTTCGTGGAGGTAGCGTAGATGAGGACACCTCCACAATGAAAGCCTTTTTTAATTGGTTAAGAGGTGTAATAGATGCGGTTCAAGGGAAGAGAGATGAATAAATTACTTTGCATATTATTGCTATTATTTGCATTATCTTGTACAACACAAAAGAAGTGCTACGAGAAGTTTCCACCAAAAGCCATATCTTCGATTTCAGACACTATTTATTTAGATACGATAGTTTATGTATCTGATACTGTAAAAGTGCCTGAAATTAGTTTTAAAACGGATTATTTAACTATCCGTGATACTGTTATTCAAAATGATACTGTTAGGGTCGTTATTAAGACGAAAGGCGACAAGGTTAAAATAGAATGCAATGTGAAGGAATTGCAATACATTATTGATAGCTTAGAGGTGAAGTTTCAGAAAATACTTATCGAAAAAAAGCAGATAGAGCAGGTCTATTATGACCAAAAATTAGAGCTAAAAAAAATTAGAGCAGAAAAAAAACCAGCTATTAAACAAGCTAAAGCAGAAAAGTGGCAAAATATAGCTGATTCTTTAATATATTTGATTATATTTATCATTATATCAGCAGCAATTGTAATTTTCTTCAAGCATGAGTAGAGCAATAGAACTTTCAAAAAAATACAAGTCAATTCTTGACAAGGGAGATATAAACACGCCTAAGCGATTAGCTTGTTTCTTTGCTACCATAGCCACAGAGGTAGGAGAGCAGATGATACCGAAAGAGGAGGGTGGTTATTATTCAACGATAAAAGCACTTAGAAACACATTCTATTCTCCATTCAAAGGGCAGTCAGATGCCTTTGTTTCAACTTTTCTTAGGTTGGACAAAAAAGATAGATGCTTATTATTTAATTATGTCTATTCTAACAGAGGTGGTAATGGAGATATTAACAGTGGAGATGGTTGTAGGTATATTGGTAGAGGTTTCTTTCAGCATACTTTTTTTAACAATTATAGGTCTTTGAGTAACGCAACAGGGATTGATTATGTAAAAACACCTGAACTACTAAATAATGAAGCAGATGCAATGATAGGAGCTATTTGGTATTGGAACACAAATAGGCTTAGTGTTTATGCAGATAGCTGGAAGTTAGATGCTATAAGAGATTATGTAAACATCGGCAGGGGGACAAGTAAGGTTGGTGATGCCAATGGTTTTAATGATTTTATAGCCTATGCAAATAATTTCACAAAAACATTTGCAAAATAGATTAATTGTGCATAAATTGCACACGAGTATTTTCATAGATTGTGTAGTAGGGGTGGTCTTTTGACTGCCCCTTTTTTATTTTTTCAAGGAGGCTTTTTCTTCACTTTCTTAATGTGAAAAAGGTGTGAAAAAAGATAAAAATTTCACACCTTTTTCACAGTGATTTCACACCCATAAACCTTTGTAACCTATTTATTATCAATCGCTTATAGAGGTAAGGTGTGAAAATTGCACAGTTTACAGTTGAAAAAAAATATTTTTTTATTTTCATTATTTTATTTTTTTAGTGTGCAGGTGTGAAATTTCACAGTAAAACACTCTGAAAACCTTATGGTTATTGACTTTTAGGTGTGAAAATAGGTGTGAAAATAGGTGTGAAAATAATAATAATTTGCACAGTGAAAAATAAGTGTAATATTAAATAAATAAGTGTATATTTGTGTTTGGGGAGTAGGCTGTCATGTTCCAAAGTGATAGCCGAAACCTTTTAAAAACTTTGGAAATATGAACAAGCAAATCTATTTAAAGTACTTGCAGTACTTCTCATTAATCACAGTATCTAAGGATAAGATACCTAATTACAAATGGAAGGAACAACAATCAAAACGTTTATCATCAGAGGAATTTATAAAACATCTTGAAAAAACAACAACAGATAATGTCGGCATAGTTACAGGCTTTGAAGATTTGGAAGTAATAGATGTTGATTTAAAGGTGTTTTCTACTACGTCCGAAAAAAAGAATTTTTGGAATGAATATTTATCGTTATTAAAAGATGCTATTTTTGATTTTGATAAAAAGTTTGTGATTTACAAAACTAAAAATTCAGGCTTTCACATTCTTTATAAAACTAAAAGAGTAGGTGGAAATCAAAAATTAGCAAAATTAAAGAACCATAAGGAAGCGGTAATTGAAACAAGGGGAGTAGGGGGCTATGTATTCATGTATCCCGACAACAAGATAGGTAACTTATCTTATTTTGATATACAATATATTTCTGATTCAGATTGGCAATCATTAATGGACATCTCTAAGTCCTTTAATTATGTGGAACAAAAAATTGAAATAGAGCCAAAAATAAAAAAAATTTATAATAATATAGGTATTACGCCTTGGGAGGATTTCAATAACCAAACGGACATTTGGAGTGTTATTTCTGATGATTTTACAGTAGTAAGAGATTTTGCAGATAAAACATTTATAAAAAGAATTGGTTCATTAAATTACCATAGCGGTATAATTTATAAGCACGAAAATCTCCTATGGCTGTTCAGCACAGGAACTATTTATCCGCACGAAAAACAGATTAATCCATACGTTGCGTTTACGCACAAATATCACAACGGCAATTATTCCGAAAGTGCTAAAGATTTATATAATCAAGGTTTTGGGGATAGGTTTCAAAAAGAATTGAAAGAACAACAATCTTTAATGCCTGATAATTCGGATTTGATTTCTGATTATAATTTTAATAAAACAGATTTAAAATTTCCTATCGAAATATTTCCGAAACCTTTTCAATCTTATATTATTGAATGCCATGATAAATTAGATTCTGTTATTGACTACATGGGTTGTAGTCTATTGTGGACTATTTCTTTATTGGTCGGAAACACATTTACTATTCGTGTTAAAAATGGCTGGTATGAAAATCCAGTTGTTTGGTTTGCGTTGGTCGGTCGTGCAGGAGTAGGTAAAACGCCGAGCATAAGGAGAATTTTATATCCGTTAATAAAGGAAAACAACAAAGAAATTAAGGCTTATATTAAAAATAACGCTGATTTTAACGAGTATGACAAGCTGTCAAAAAAAGAAAAAGAACAACAGATTGAAATAAAAAAGCCATTAAAAAAACAGTTTATTGCCGATGATATAACATTAGAAGCATTGATAGATTTACATCAAGAGGTAACGACAGGAGTAGGAGTATTTAAGGATGAGTTAGCAGGGTGGTTGAAAGATATGAATAAGTATAGGGAGGGTTCTGATTTGGAGTTTTGGTTAAGCACATGGAGTGGTACGAGTGTAAACGTCAATAGGCTTACAAGGGTAGGGTCTTTTGTTGAAAGTCCATTTATTCCAGTAATTGGTGGTATTCAACCGAGTATATTAAATGAACTTTATACTCAAGAAAAGAAAGATAATGGCTTTATGGATAGAATGTTAATTTCTTATCCTGAGATTACTATCCCTAAGTATAATGACAATGAGATTAGTGAGGAGGCTATAGTTTGGTACAATTCAGCGATAACGGAACTAAGACGAGCGATTTTAAAAATTAATTCAGGAGAAGAAAATTTTAAAAAAATCGAAGTTAATTTTTCGCCAAAAGCAAAAAGTTTGTGGATTGAAAAATTTAATGAGATAACGGAAAAGCAAAATTCGGACGAAGAAAATGAATATTTTAAGTCAATGTACCCTAAGCAAAAAAGTTACATTCCAAGATTTGCTTTCTTGCTAAATGCCTTAAATTCGGCTTGTAATGTAAGGATTAATTTAACGCATATTGAGGAGGAGTCAATGCAGGGAGCAATAAAGCTAAGTGATTATTTTGTTGCAACAGCGAAAAAAATAAAGATTGAAAAAAATGAAAATGACGTCTTTGATAAATGGACAAAAAAAGCTGAAACACCGAAAGAGAAAGTTTTTGAAATTTGGAAAAAAGATAAAAACTTCAACCGAAGTAAGGTAGCTGACCTATTGAACATATCAAGAAGAACGATTATTAACTATGTTAAAGATTTTGAAAAGTAAACTACCCACCCACGCAAAGCGATGGGATGGGTTTCACGCACCATTTTATGAAACTCAAAGAAAATCAAATTAACAAATCAATAGAAATCACCAAAGTGATTAATACTTATGGAATAGCTTACTTATTCGGCGAAGTAAGGAGTGGTAAGACTGGCACTGCTTTGAATGTTGCTAAATTATTAGGGGCAAAAAATACTTTAATAATAACTAAAAAAAAGGCTATTTCTGACATTGAAAAGCAGTATCAAGATTTTGCATTTACATTTAATCTATGGGTTATTAATTTTGAAAGTTTACATAAGATTGACAATGATTTTGACTTTGTAATAATTGATGAAGCTCACTCTATTTCGGCTTATCCAAAACCGAGCCTTAGAACTAAATTAATTAAAGAAAAATTTAACAATAAACGTATATTATTAATGAGTGGTACTCCCGCAATTGAAAGCTACTCACAATGGTTTCATCAGTTTTGGATTTCTATTTTTTCACCTTTTTCTCAATACAAGAATTTTTATCGTTGGGCAGATAATTTTGTAAATAAGAAAGAAAAGAAAATAGGCACCCATTCTATTATCGACTATTCGGAGGCTAAGGCTGAACCAATAGATGCTGTTTTAAAGCCTTATATCGTGAAGATGACACAAGCGGAGGCAGGAATAGAAATAAGCATTGAAGAAAATATTTTGTACGTCGAAACTCCCGATAAGATTAAAAAGGTTGCAGAAACGTTATTGAAAGATAGGGTGGTAAAGGGTAAAGAAAAGTACATTATTGCAGACACACCAGCGAAGCTGCAAGCAAAAATTCATCAAATATACAATGGCTCTTGCATAGTGGAAGATGAGAATGGAACAACGGAAGCTGTTGTATTGGATACTTTTAAGGTGGACTTTATTAAAGAGTGTTTTAAGGATAAAAAAATAATAGTAATGTATTATTACCAAGCAGAGAAGATAATGCTTGAAAAGGCAGGTGTTGACCACATACAGCAGTCCTCGACAGAGGGTGTTAATTTATCTGATTACGATGCTATTGTTTATTTAAATTTCGGATTCAGTGGAAAGAATTTCGTTCAAAGCAGGGATAGACTGTCATCTGTTACCAGAACTAAAAAAAATCAAATCTATTTTATTTTTGAGCGAGGAGGTATAAATGAAAAAATTTATAATCGAGTATCTAAGAAACAAGATTTTAATTTACGGACATTTAAAAAAGATTTTGGCTTATGAAGCAGACTGAAAGAATAGTTAAACATTGGAAAGACAAAGGCTACTTTGTCATTAATTTAATTACATCAACGCCAGTAGGTTTGCCTGATTACATAGCATTAAAGCCTAATGAAGTTATATTTATTGAAAGTAAAGAGAAAAGGGATAAATTATCTCCATTGCAGATAGTTAGAATTGAATTGTTAAAAAAGTTAGGATTTAAAGTTTTTGTAAATTTTGATGAAATATTAAAATAATAATATTATATTTGTGTACACAAAATAAAAAACTATGAAAGAAACAGTATTAACTAAAAAAGATTTATCGTTAATTGATGATAACATTTTAAATACAAAACAGATACAGGTATTACTTGCAGCAACACCCCAGGATGCGATTAAGGAACGACCAGCTAAGGGTGGAGGGACTTGGAAATATGTATCAGGGGCTTATGTCCGCAAGTGCCTAAATTTAATGTTTGGTTTTGATTGGGATTTTGAAATACTAGATGATAAAATCATTCATGATGAAGCAATTGTTAAAGGTAGGCTAACGTGCAGAGTGGGTGATAAGAAAATAATAAAAACACAATATGGTAATAAAGAAATCGTCTATTTGAATGAATGGGTAAAAGATGAAAATGGCAAAAGTCATAAGGTAAAGTCTGACAGACCTTTATCTATTGGAAATGACCTGAAATCAGCATGCACAGATGCCTTGAAAAAGTGCGCTTCTCAACTAGGAATAGCTGGAGATGTTTATTCAGGGGATGATTTCATCCCTGCAAGGATTGAAGAACTAACAGAAGATGACTTAATGAATTTATATCTTGTCTTAAAAGACAAGATGAATAATGATCAACTTGAAGCTGTTGAGCGAATAATTTCTAATAAAGAAATTCACTCATATAAACGTGCTTTTGATTTTTTGAACACTTTAATTGACAAAAAATGATAGGAGATTTCACATCAAGCGGTATTGGTGACTTAATGAAAGTTGCGAAGAACAAAATAGATTTTGGCGCACCTGCCTTAGCCTATATTGAAGAAAAAAGGTTTGAAAAAAAACTAGGAAGGTCGCTAAGCAAAGACCATAACGCAAGACCTACAAGTTGGGGCAATTTGTGTGAGATATATTTTTACACTAAAAAAGAAATGCCTTTGTCTGTTGAGGTTCTAAATAAAATAAGATTCAGCCATAGGGATTTAGCTTGGAGTGGTGCTCCTGATGGACTGGACGGTGATATGGTGATTGACCTAAAATCACCTTATACGATGAAAAGTTTCTGTCAACTCTCAGAGTGTAAGACAGCAGAAGACTTATTGAAGTTAAATCATCTGTATTTTTGGCAGTTAGTGAGCAATGCTATTCTGATAGAGCAGGAAAGAGGAATTAAAGTTAATAATGCAAAATTAATAGTTTTTTGTCCTCAAAAAAGAGAATTGTATGATATAAGAGAGGTTGCAAGAACAACCAATCTTTTGAGACCTTCAGAAACTCGTTGGCTTGAATATGCAGAGGATGACGAGCTTCCTTATCTTGTAGAAGGTAGTGAATACAAGTCTATTTATGAGCTTGAGTTTGAGATAAAGAAAGAGTGGAAAGATGCTCTTATTGAAAATGTTAAAAAAGCACTAAACTATGAAAGATGAAATTTTAAATATTATTAAAAAAAAACATAGGTTGACAGGTGGGCATTGCGGACAATCTCTAGTAACATTGCAACGAGAAGCCTCAATTGGTTTTATAGAGCTGCGAGAGATTTTAAACCAGCTGTGGAGAGAAAAAGAAATAACAATTTCAGAAGGAGTAAACAATAAATTAATTTTTTATAACCCAAAAAAAAGTAAGTAATGGAACAAAAATTCGGAATCAACATTAATCTGACAAAATTATTTGAATTTTCAAAAGCTAATCCGCAATTAAAATACACGCTAAAAAATGGCGAAATTGTAATTAATGCAAGTGCTTTTATTAACGACAAAAAAGACCCGTATGGTAATAGTGGCTCATTAACTCTCTATAATAAAGAGAAGAGAGAAGCCTGTTATATTGGCAATTTCAGAGAATTTGAAAAGAAAAAAGAGAATATTGAAGAACCTAAAAAAGAAGAAAATAATGACCCTTTTTAATGAAATAGTAGAGCAAATAAAAGCTCGAAGAAAAGAGCGAGGATTAACGATGGTAGAACTAGCTAAAGCGGTAAAAACGATACAACCAGCTATTAGCAGAGGATTTAACAAAGAAGGTGGTTTTTCCATTGAAATAATAAAGAAGCTGTGTCGCTATCTTGACATCTTTTTGTCTTCCAAGGATATAGAAATCCTAAGAATGGAAAAAAAACTGTTAAGAAGCAAAAATGTATTAAAAAACAATGAGGAAAAGATTGTAAAAATAGAAAAAATGTTAAAAAATGAAAATAAAAACACACAATAGTACTTTATTACAAAAATAGCGTTATATTTGTGTATTGATAATAATTAAAAAAAAACAACTATGGAAACTTTACAATTCAAGTACAAAAGAAACACTATCTCTGATAGAGAGGTGTCTGTTAAATTGCCTTATTATTCAAAAGATGAAAATGATATGGTTTTTTATAAGGTGTTAAATTCTCAAGGAGACTATATACAAGTGGACACATATTCATTTAACACAGGGGTACACTTTAGACGGCTTGATTTTGTGTCATCAATTCCTTTTGATGATACCGTTGAAGCGACAGAAGAAGATTTTATAACTGCTTTAAAAATGGTTGAAAAAAAAATAAAATGGAATCGCTAATAATAAACATAAACGACGTTGATTTAGAAGTCTATTTTACCGTTATTGAGGGGGAGAAAGGAGATTATTATCAACCTCCTGTTAGCGACTATATAGAAATAGAGAAAGTAACCGTAAAGGACAGTGAGGTTGACATAATTCCCTTATTGTACGACCTTTTGGAAGAAATAGAGGAAAAACTAGTGAAGTGTATA
>JAKQEK010000398.1 GCA_029558535.1 Bacteroidota bacterium
ATAATTTTCTCACGCTCGCTCGCTTCCCACTGCCCTCTAACAACGTCCAACACAGCATACGTTCTATTTTTTAGCATAGCCATCTTTACACCTACCGTGTAACAGCCCGCCTGGTGCGTGCCTGCCTTGTCCCAGTATCGCACTACCCTTACAAATTCTTTTTCATCTATATTATTGATTACTAACAACTTACTAACATCAAAAAAGCTCCCCGCTTTTGGAACTATTTGCTGTAAATACTGCATTGCAAAAGCATAATCCCCCATCTCAATTCGCTTTTGCTCTAACACTTCTTGTGAAAGTCGCTCTGTGTCTAATAAATCGTTGTTATAGTATTTTTTTAGTTCAGATGGCTGTATGTTATCTGAAGCCAATGCTGGTAAGCATATATGCTTTATATTTTTGTTTTTACTTAACAGATATCCTGTAGTGTCGTTTTCGTGTAAACGCTGCATAACAAGTATAACTACACTAACATCATTATCCACCTTTCTGCTAAAAATTACATTGTCTATCCATTCATTTACATTTTTTATTTTTACGTCTGATAGGGCATCTACTGCGTTGAGAGGGTCGTCTAACAATAAAAAATGACCGTGAAAACCACTAATGGTGCCACCTACCGACGTTGCATAACGAAATCCACCGACTTTATTATCTTTAACGACTTTGAATAGTTGTTTTGTATCACTATCATCTTTTACTTTAATATCGTAAAAATATTTTTGAAATAAATCACTTCGTAGCACGTCCCTGCATTTTTCACTAATATTTATCGAAAGCTGGTAGCTGTAACTCACGCTAATAAAAGGTATCGTGTAGTCGTTAACCCAGCACCATAATGGAAAATAAATATTTAAAATTGAAGTTTTACTCATCGAAGGTGGTATGTTAATTATCAAATCGTATTCTTTTTTCTCTCTTCGAAATACACGTTCTGCAACGCTTTGGAGCTCGTCACACAAATATTTGATATGCCAGTTGTCTATTAGAGTTTCGTTGTTTATTGCTGTCCAAAAGAATTTAAAAAACTCATAAAAATTTGATTGTAAAAAAATTCTATCTAAATATAAATCTACT
>JAKQEK010000421.1 GCA_029558535.1 Bacteroidota bacterium
CTCGGCTAACTGCAATACGCTTAGCCGATGACGGGCAATCTTTTCCAAGGGATCTTTTGTTGTCGTTTTGTCACTTTTTGTTGTTCCCATTTTTGCTAACAAATTTAATACTTTTTGTTAGACATGATAACTAGTCGTACACATAATGATAAGTGATTTTGTTTTTGAGTCCATCGCAATCCTGTTTTTTTATTTATGATGCAATGTAACCCTTGGTTAATAATATTTATACTTATCACTGTATTCTTGTTCCCATTTTTACTGTATTCTTGTTCCCGATTTTGCTGTACCACTATTCCCATTTTCACTGTATTCTTGGTTCCTGGTAACATTTGTATTTATTTCAGTACTTAAGCCAAATTGAGGATGATAAAAGCGGGGATCAATCAATACCAACACCCCAATCTCTGGAACTTCGCGAATTGCCATTAATTCAGAAAGCCTCTTAATTTCGTTAGGGAATGTATTTACCGTGTATTTCTGGGCTTTCCGTAATAATTTATATTGTTGTTCAACTGCATATTGCGAAAAAAAATCTGCTACAATTTTTTCCCCTTTATCTGAATAAGGGACCACTAAACCTTGTGTTGGTGCATCTATGGCTTTAAACACTTTACCAGCAGTAGCGAAGGCTTGCTTAAAATACATTGGTGGTTGTTTATCATTTTCTCTTGAATACTCACTGACAGAAATTGAATTATCACTTAACAAATTTAATAACGTATCATTTCTACCAACATTGACATTGTATTCCATTTCATCGGACCGGTTATAAAAATAATATTGAAAATAGCGTTCCATAACTTGAGGATGAATTAAGTCACTGGGTAATCCCGAGTCTGGATTTTGAAGTTCATCGAAAATACGGAAGCTTATATTTCTTGCAGTTTTAATATCATGTAATGAGTCGATATTTTCGTTTTCTGGATTTACAACAAATACTTTCCCTAACGGTCTTATAGCATTCCTATTACAGCGTCCTGCAGCCTGTACTATGGAGTCAATTCCTGAGACAAAACGTATAACAGTGCCAAAATCAACATCTACACCTGCTTCGATAAGTTGAGTGCTTACGCAAATAATTGGTTCCATTTCTTTAAGCTTTTTCCTAATTTCATTAAGACTTGCTATTCGGTGTGCCGCACACATGCTAGTGCTTAAATGATAAACAGGGAAATCTGTATGTTGAATGAGTTCTTCATAGATTTCTCGAGCATTTTTCTTTGTGTTTACGATAATTAGGCAACTTAATTTTTTACTGACTTGTTCAATGGCTAATCGAGAAATTTGCAGGATATCCCAGCCTGAAG
>JAKQEK010000449.1 GCA_029558535.1 Bacteroidota bacterium
CGTTGGGCGAAAGCACATCGATAATCTTTTCTCGCCGGCATCCGTGCCGGCGTTGCCTCGAAACACTCATCTGTTTCATCTTAGACGTGTTGTCTTTACATAAAAATATTAATCTTGACTTATATATTATTTCGTTTATAATGCTTTAAGTTGTTTTCCTAATATCTTTATTTGGAATTGTCGACATGAAAATCAAGTGGGCCTACATCCTTATCGGAGATAATAATACAGGTAAAACACTTTTCCAGAAAGAGATTATTTATTTATTAACTTCTTATCAATACGAACGCTTAGAGTGCAATATCGATTTCATAGTTTCAATAAATTCTTTAAGATCAAAAACGCTATTTGTTATGAGCAGAAGTTTTCAAGAAAAACATTCCGAGTATATAACAGTATCTAACTATTTTGAAAATTATTTCAAACCATGCGACATATGCATTTTATCTTCACATCTAATAAGAACTGATATAGAAAGCTTTATTATTGAGTGTAAAAAACGATATTACAATATTTGTGGTGTTTTCTGGGAAAACTCAATTTCAAAAAATGAATCTGATAATTCCCTTATTTCAAGTCTAGACTGGAATAAAAGAATTATTATTGAAAATAATATAACAGAAAACAGAGATACCTACATAAGCAATATAAAAAAGTCATCTGTAGAATTCTGCAATTATATACTAACACAGTAACAAATCTGGAGGCAGAACAAATGAATAATCTAAAAATATATTCTTTTATTACACTTGTTGTTTTATTTTATTCTATTCCTCTAAATTCGTCTTCTAATTTAAACTTAGATATTGCCATAATTAATAAAATATTCCACTTACTGGCTGATGCAACCAGATATACCCGAGAGAATAAGGAATTTTTATCAACCAAATCCTATAATACCGCGATGAATCTTATCAAGAATGAATTCAAAAAAGGAAAAATATTAAATATTTCTTCTAATTGCCATTTAAGCAAAATTTCTGGTAACGTCGGATCTACATATATTTCAGAAGGTGAGCATGTATTAATGCTTTCATGCACTGAAAAATTAAAATTACCAGTACTTTTTATTTTTACATATAAAAGCGACAATCCTAGTGTTAATACAATTGATAGTTACATTGAACTATTTGAAAGAAGTAAATCAAACCAATTCCATGGTTCGTTACAAATTACTTATAATGCTTGGTTTGAAGATACCTACAGACTTGGTGATAATAGAAGTGAAGAAATCAAATACTTTCCTTTAATTGTAAGCTGTAAAATACTCAACTTAACTGAAGCCAATTAGCATAAAAACTACTATTTTCGCCTCCGCCCTCGTGGCTCCGGCTTATTTTACTATTTAAGTTAATCGATGCGCCATCGCCCAACAGCGTGTAAGCGCTTGCGCTCCTCGCTTCGCTGCGGTGCTCGGCCTCGCCTCATAAGACGGCTCGGCACACCGCGCACGGCGCGGCGTCGCCTACACGCGGCACGTTATATGCAATTAGGGCGCCAATCTTTTTGTGTTAAGTAAAATGAATAGTATAATGGAAAAATCCCCGTGCCCCCCTGCTCGCCCGGCGTCCGTGCCGGGCGAAAAGAATAGTTGACAAATGTATAGCAATATATAA
>JAKQEK010000462.1 GCA_029558535.1 Bacteroidota bacterium
CCAAATAATCCTCAATTTGCAAATAATTTTGCACATATTGTTGACACCAATATAATTAATGATACAATTAACTGGATAAAAATTTCAGGCTCTTTTATTGCAGATTCGGCATATCAATATTTAAGCATAGGTAATTTTTTTGATGATATAAATACTAACGTCATAACCATTGGGGTTCATAATCCTAATGCTGCTTATTACTACCTTGACGATGTTAAGTTGTCAACTGATTCAACGTTTGTAAATGGAATTGATGATTATAATTCTAATGTTATTAAAATCTTTCCAAATCCTGCACGAGATTGGATATTAGTTAGTGGAAACAGGTTAAAAGAGATTGCATTGTATGATGTACTCGGTAATCTCTGCTACGAGGCTCCCGATTTATCTGTTTCCACTTGTAAAATGAATATTTCAAATTATGCTGAAGGTATTTACTTTTTAAGAGCAAAATCGGGTAATGAGTATATCACAAAAAAAATAGTTATTAAACATTAACAATATACTATCATGAAAAATCCTCTTAAAATAAAAATGCTGCTAATAACAGCAACTTGTTTGCTTTCCTGACACCCGGCATCCCGCAGTACTGCGGGACTGCCGGGTGTAAAACGTAAACAACCCAGCAGGAGCTAACGCGACCTGCCGGCTGTTAGGATTGCTATTTAAAGTTTGATTATAAAGTTTCATATCAGTAACTCTTGATAAGAACAGCGTTGCTGCTGCTTTTGCCGGTTTGCACATTTAATAAATATGCTCCGCCAGGTTGATTAGCCAGGCTGACAGCATTGGCTCCTGCCGGCAAAATGGTTTTTAAAATTACCTGACCGGCTATATTACTTACCGTTATTATTGCTTTTTCAGGCAAGCTTATCTGCACATTATTTACAAAAGGATTAGGGAACACATTCAGCCCTGAAAGATTGTTCATGTGTTGGAGTCCTGTTAAAACCTGACTCCATTTAAAAAGGTAAGCATCATCAAGACCTGATGAAGTAAGCGTGTATGAATTACCTGACGGGTCAAAATCGCACAATCCACCAAACTCACCAGCTACGTAAATACTTTCTTTTACATCCAATGTTATTGAAAATCCAATGTTATTAGATCCATCCAATTGTTTTGCCCAAATAAAATTCCCCGCACTGTCTAATTTACTTACAAATGTATTTACGCCTCCATTACTGGTTAAAATGTAAATACCCGGACCCGGATCAAAATTAACCGTGTTAACAAATGCGCCAACGGTATAAATGTTATTTGCTGTATCTATAGCAAACGATATTCCTAAATCACTTCCTGTACCTCCCCAACTTTTTGCCCATATCAAATTTCCTCCACTATTTAATTTAAATAAACACACATCATTAAGCCCATTACTAATTAAATTTAAAACTCCTGCATTGGGGTCGGCATCTAATGTATCTATAAAATAACCTATCCCATAGATATTATCAGCATTGTCTAATTTTACCTCACGACCTACTGCAAGATTAGATCCTCCCAATTGCTTTGCATTAATAAAATTACCCTGTGAGTCAAGCTCTAAAATATAAATATCTGAAAACCCCAATGAAGTTAAATAAAAGCTCACTACTGTATCGGGGTTAAAATCGCATGTGCCACTAAATACACCCATAACAATAAGGTCGCCATTACTGGCTAAAGCAATAGAATTTACTAACACGGTATTAGTACCTTCAATACTTTTAATCCATATAAAATTCCCGCCTGTATCCAGTTTTAGTATAAACACATCATTATTAATTCCCAACGAAACCGCTACAGGCATAGTGCTGTTTTCTGCAGTATAAAAAGCCGTATCTGAAAAAACACCACACCAATAAATATCGCTACCGTTGACTACACAAGATGCTGAGCGATCATCATTAATTCCTCCTCCACCCAATTGTCTTACCCATACAAAATTTCCGGCAGAATCTAACTTGAGTAAAAAAGCATCACTATAGGCATGTGATATAAGCTGGCTAATATTGGGGCCCGGATCAAAATCAACAGAATCACTGAAGGAACCACATATGTAGATATTACAATTATCATCTACAGTAATATCTGTAGCAGAATCAAATGCTGGTCCACCTAATGTCTTTGTCCAAAGCAATGTTCCTGAAGTATCAAATTTGCAAATAAAAAAATCCAAACTGGGAGTATCAGTATAACCTGTAATATAGCTGTTTCCAATCCGGTCTATTGTATTACTAAAGGCAATGTCGGATTGCGAGCTTCCAAACTGCTTAGCCCATTGCAACGTCTGTGCAACACCTGTATAAATATTAAAGCAAAAAACAATTGAAAAAACAATAAATTTCCGCATGGTAGTCATTTGATAATAAAGGTATTTGATTTTTATTTTATCTGAGAGTTTTTAACGTCATTGCACCAACGTATGGCAGTGTATTAAAATCCTGGTCCATAAATGCTGTTAAATAATTAGGTGGATTGGTATTTATGGAATTAGGTGTACCCGGATTCCATGCCCCTGCTGACGGAGGATTGCAATTATTATAAAGCGGATCTAAGCATGGGTTAACATCGTATATAATATTAATCATTAAATTCAACACTCTATAGTTAGTGTGCGGGTACAATCCATAACCATTCTTGCTACAATATGTAAAATTGCTATTGCATAAAGTAGCGGAAACATTTCCGATTGTTCTCAATGTAGTAGAGTCTTCAAAATATGTGCATTGAGAATAGCCACGAATAAACATAGTAATAAAAGTAAATTTTATAAGTAACTTTTTCATAATTTAATTAATTTGAATTTGATAGTTGTTTGTTTATTATATATTACCAATGTGTATATTCCTGTTTTTAACTTTTTGCAATTAATATGATGATTATATAAAACTCCTTCCATTTTAATTTTTCCCTCCATATCGTTTATATAAAAATCAAATGTTTCGTTTTCGGGATGATTAATATTAACTTCGTTTACAACAGGAGTGGGAAATATCCTATATTCATTATTAAGATTATTATGTTCGTCTATACCTACAATTACGAATAAGGGCTCCAATGTATAATATTCAACATTAATTAAATTAATGGTATCCACCAAAGAAGGAGAGATAAACTTATCATAGGCTCTGTATCCCCCATTTCCAAAATTGTCAACCCAAGTTATGTACCAACCATTCCCATATATTTCTCTTGGGTTGGAAAAGTAGGTTGCATTATATTCACAAAAACAACCCTTATCAGCAGAGTCAGGTAAAAAAACATTATCTCTAAAAATACTGATTTTAGCAACAATAGGCGATACATAATTATAAAAGCGTACCTTGTATCTTAATGGATCAAAGAAGAAGTTATAGAATGTTGCATACATGGCTGTAGAATCACAATAGCGTATATCATATTTGGTGTACCAGTCATAAGCAAAGCCATCACTCATTTTATTTTCAATACGTGCAGTAAATACACCCGGTTGTACAAAGGGTCCTAAATCCACCTCGCCAAAGGCGGTGTCAATATTCGGAGAAACAATTTTGGGGCATGTTGGCGGAAGGTTAATATATAAATAACAGGAATCAAAATAATGCCCAATGTAAACCGTGTCTCTTGCGCCTGTGGCATCTTCAAAGGCAATGGTAAGCAATTCGCTTGGCGTAACGCTTCCCTGTGCATTTGCCAAATGAACATTTATCAGGAATAAACTTAATAAGGTTATTTTTTTAAGAGTGTTTATTTTCATATCCGTGTTTTTTTTATATTTTCAAAAGTATAATACTTTTTTTCAAAAACAGTTGCTATTGCGCTTGCCTTGTCCTAAAATAGGTTTACACAAAAAAGTGTAAACAATGGACAAAAAAATCATTCTTATAACTAAAATAAAAACAGAAAGATTATGGAAGAATTACTATCGGAGACAAAATACAATTGTAAACACCTTTCAGGACTAAAAATGAACTGTAAACTATTAGCAGGATTAATCAATTAAACTGTAA
>JAKQEK010000468.1 GCA_029558535.1 Bacteroidota bacterium
ATAAATTTATTGATATTAACCCCATGATCTTCCAGGATCACAAACGCTTGCCGCTGCTGCTCAGTGAATCCGATAACTTTCTTATAATGATACTGTTTCATGTTTTTAAATATGCTTTTGTTTCGTATATTTAGTAGTTATACGCAAGCACTACATTTCGTTTCCAAAGAGGGTTTGCGTTTCAAATTTTTTATTAAAATCTCCCACCCTCTTTAAAATAATATCGTAATACTTTTGTTCTTTTTCCATTACTATAAATTGTCTATTTGTATTCAAACAAGCTATTGCTGTTGTTCCGCTTCCTGCACAATTATCTAATACTAAATCGCCTTCGTTTGTGTAAGTCTTTATTAAATACTCAAATAAAGCTACTGGCTTTTGGGTTGGATGAAGTCCATCTGTTCTATTGTTAAACTTCTGATAATTTCTTGGATAAATAAAATCATTCATTCCGCTTTTTAATCTATCTTGATATTTGTCGGTATTTTCAGTTATGCCGATATTTTCGTTTTTTAATAAAGAACTTGTAAGTTTATTTTTTCGTTTGTCTTTTTCTTCCCTTAACTGCATTTGTGGATTATATAATGGTGTTTCTTTTGAGAAAATCAGACATTCCTCAACATATCGCAAAGGTTGTTTTTTGCCCATAAGAAAATTAGAAGGTTTATCTTTTATCCAATACCAAGCATACTTAAACATTTTAATATTACTCATAACCAAAGCACTTGTAAAAGGTTGAGAAGCAGTTAAAACTATCGCTCCATTGTCTTTAATAATTCTTTTGTATTGCTCCCACAGTGGTTCAAAAGGAATTATTGTGTCCCATTTACAAGCAGTCGTCCCGTAAGGGAGGTCGCAACATACCATATCAATACTTCCGTTTGGAATATCATTCATAAGTTCCAAACAATCTCCTAATAATATTTCTTTTTTGCCCTCGCTCATTTTAATAAAAATTTTGTTTCGTTTTTCAATTTAAGTTTATCGTTTAATCAACC
Source organism: Bacteroidota bacterium (assembly GCA_029558535.1). GTDB lineage: Bacteria > Bacteroidota > Bacteroidia > Bacteroidales > ML635J-15 > Bact-19. The sequence goes on from JAKQEK010000468.1 coordinate 999, forward strand.
GTGCCAGCGTATAACAGCGGTTTTGTGCTATTTGCCCCATCAACATTTGTGGTAAATTGAAGCATTGTGCAAGGGGCAAACAGACACAAAGCCCGAAAACGTTAGCAGTAATACTACATTCCATCTCCGAATAGAGTTACTGCTTGTAAATCTTTTTCTTTTCTTTTTTCTTCCAACGCTTTTTTAATACGTTCTTCAATAATGTTGCAGTATTCAGAAGATATTTCACTTCCTATCCAATTTCGGTTGTTTAAAATTGCCATTTTTGCTGTCGTACCGCTTCCCATAAACGGGTCTAACACTAAATCACCTTCATTACTCCAACTTAATATATGGTCTTGTGCTAATTGTTCAGGGAATACAGCAGGATGGTTTCCCGCATCCTTTGCTTTTGTTGGGCATACTGTCCATACATTTTCAGCATCTTTTGTTTCCCTGTCACAATCAATGACTTTTAATACTTG
>JAKQEK010000021.1 GCA_029558535.1 Bacteroidota bacterium
TTTCAGAATAAAGTGCTTGGGGTTGATGAGCTTGCTTCTGGAATGAAATTATTACCGTTAAAATTAGGTACTGACCAGTTGATTGGAAAAATCAAAGATGTCTGTTTTATTGGTGATACTATTTATTTATTGGATGAGATGACAGCTTCTATATATTCTTTCGATATGAAAGATGGAAAATGTATTGGCCGTATTTGTAAAAAAGGAAATGGACCGAATGAGTATGTAAATCCAGTGGCTTTGTCTGCAGATTCAGGAAAATTATATGTGCTTGATATGCCAACATCTCGTATAATAGAATTTGATAAAAGTCTGAATCCTATAAGAGATCTTAAGTTTAATTTCCCTTCTTCTGACTTTATAGCAATCAATACAGGGTTCTTATTGTATAATCTGGCTCCTAACAGTGAGTTGAACAAATATGTTTATCTCAACAATAAAGGAGAATGTATAACTAGCTTTGTTCCAGCAAATAAAAATCATTCCCCTAATAATAATTCATTTGGAAACCATGGAAAGCCTTTCGTGAAAGATGAAAATGATAAAGTTTTTGTGTCTGAATCTTATAGTAATATTATTTATAAATGGGAGAAGGAAAACTTTATTCCTATTTATCGAATAGATTTTGGAAAATTAAATGTGCCACTGAATGTGAATAAGAATAGAACAGATCTTTTTGAGGAACCATATGCGTTCCATAGTAACAGTTTTGTTTTTTCTGAAATATTGGTTCCCAGCTTTTTTTACAAGTCGCACAGATATTATGGATTTATCCCCAAATCAGGTGATAGTCCAAAGTTTGGCATTGTTAAAGATAGACAATATGATATACCGTTTTTCCCTCAATGGCAAAACGGGAATCAATTGATAGCTATAAGTCGTTACGAAGCGGTGAAAAACTATTTTGAAGATTATAAACAAGTAAAAGAAGATTCGATTGCTGAGTGTTTTGAGCCGGAACATCCAGTCTTGGTAATTTATAATTTGAAATCTATTTAATATCAAAGGTTTATAACTGAAAAAGCAACCGTTAAGCAGGGAGGTAAAACACCTAGTAATGAACACGAAAGAAATTTTTAATACATTAAAAAACTATCCAACTAAAATGAAAATAATATTTTATCTGCTACCACTATTTGTCTTATTATCGTGTAGCCAAAATCAAAAAGCTGACAATTTATCAATAGAAGTTATTTCTATAAATCTAGATAAAAAAGAAAATAAAGAAATGTCTGAGTTTATTGAAAAAATAGAGCTCGTACCTCTACATACGGATACGAATAGTATTATTTCTACTTACAAAAAAATAGACTATTGTGATGAACTTGATATGTTTATAATATTAGACAAGGAATTGGTTGTTTCTCTTTTTTCAGGGGATGGCCAATTCATTGCTAATTCAAAAAACGTAATTGGGGAAGGTCCGAATGAGTATAGAAC
>JAKQEK010000037.1 GCA_029558535.1 Bacteroidota bacterium
CGCAACCGCATTGCCTTGCACCCGGAACCGCACTTTACGCTGATGATGGCGATTGTGCAGAATGCGATTATACACTGCATGGATTTTTGCGTTTTATCCCTGACAAAAAAAATCCGCAAGGCTTCATGGTCGATTTGACAGACGAGCAAATACAAAAGATTGTAAATTATTATAACTGTGAAGAACAGATTTTCGAGCAGGCAAGGAAATATTATTTCGATTCGATAGAGGTGAACTGATGACAAAACAAGAAAGCATTTTGCAGCAAATGACATGCGAATATTTATCGCTCAACAATATTTTTTACTTTTCAATTCCAAACGAGCACTGGAATATATCGTTCGCAGCATTGAACGCATTAAAAAAACGTGGCATGGTGCCCGGTATGCCAGACCTTGCAATTTTGAAAAATCAAAAAATTTATTTTATGGAATTCAAGAGCGATAAAGGGAAATTGACAAGACAACAAATCATTATTATAGAATATTTGCGCGAGCATGGTTATGATGTCGCAGTTGTGCACAATTTCGACGAAGTGATTGATACATTAAAAATTTTATGGAAAATAATAAAATGATTTCATTTTTTAAATATATGGGCGGCAAAAGTCATATGATTAGTGAAATAAACGCACTGTTAGATTATGACAAGACATGTTATTTAGAATTATTCGGCGGATCGGCAAAAGTATTGTTAAATAAACCGCCGCATGAAATTGAAATTTACAATGATAAAGATAGTAATCTTGTTAATCTTTTTGAAGTTGTAAAAAATAAACCTGATGAATTCGTACAATGGTTTGATTTGAAATTATATTCAAAAGAATTATATAAAAAATATTTGCAAGAATTGAAAACAACTGGTTTGCAAGGGACTGACATAGAAAGAGCAGGAAAGTTTTATTATTTAATACAATCGAGTTTTAATAGTAAGATTAGCAGTGGAATTCGTTACAGTTATAAAAGTAATGAGGCAGAAACATTTATGAATAATATTACAAAAATAAATGAAATTTATAAAAGAATTAAAAATGTGCAATTTATGAACGATAGTTTTGAAAATATACTTAAGAGTATAATAAGAAGCAATCCTGACATAATGATATATGCAGACCCACCATATTGGAACGCCGAATATTACTATCAAATACAATTCACAAAAGAAGACCATTTCAAATTGGCTGAAATGTTGAATAAGGTTGATGCTTCGGTGATGGTGTCTTATTATTATTTTCCTGAACTCGAAGAGATGTATCCGAGAGACAAATGGAGTTATACAAAAGTAACAAAAATAAAACATTCATCAAGAAGCAATAAAAAAGAAAAACCGCGAGCTGAAGAATTGCTGATATTAAATTACGATATTTACAAATCGAAATTAGGATTTTAAATAATGTCACTGCGACAATTTCAAATCGAAGCTCAAATAAAAATCAATCAGTTACTCAACGCAGGACGCCATCCCGTGTATGTTGCGCCGACTGGCACTGGCAAAACAATTACAGCTATTCACATTATCGAAGATAGACTGAAGCTGAAACAAAGAATTTTCGTACTAACGCCGCAGGACGAAATTTTTCAACAATGGTTGTCGCAACTATCACGACATGGAATCGATTATGGGTATATAAATCAAGACGGCGTTGTTGGGAAAAACAAAATGATTTATGTTTGTATGCCGCTCAGTCTCAATAATATTTTATCGAAACTTCCGGAACGATTTAAGCCAGACATCATAATCACAGACGAATGTCACCATGTCACGGCGACAACATGGGACAACATACATGCGTATTATAGTAGTGCGTTGCGTATGGGATTGACCGCAACATTGCAACGATTGGACGGGCAAGGATTTGAACATATCTATACCGATATTGTTCAGACAATAACCATGCAGGAAGCAATCGATTGTGGTTATCTGGCAAAGCCATTATTGCTCGTGCCTGAGGTATACAAATTAAACGTTAGAATGCAGAATGGCGACTTTGATACAGCCGAACAAGCGAAACAATTAGGCGATGCAAAAATAATCGGCGATGTTATACAAAAATACAATACGATATTTTGCGGTGCACCTGTCATTGTTGCCTGCGCAACATTTGACCACGCAAAAACTATGACAGAAAAATTTAATAGTGCAGGTTGGCACTTCGAGCATATCCACAGTGCTTTGCGCATGAGCGATAGGAAAAGAATAATACGCATGATACGACAAAAAAAAATAAATGGCATTTGCACGGTTGGTATCGGGATTGAAGGGATGGACATCCCGGGATTGTACGGATTAATTTTTCTGCGGCGGACTATGAGCCTGACGATATATCTGCAA
>JAKQEK010000044.1 GCA_029558535.1 Bacteroidota bacterium
TTACTGTCAAATCTTTTTATAAAAAATGACAATACATTGCATAATTGAATAGTTAATACCGACTATACAGTCTTAGTAATTTTACACTTCAAACCTTATTGATAAATACACATTAAGAGAGCTCCGGTTTATACCAACAGAAAGATAATCATACCGTTATACAATTTTTTCACGACATTTATTCAGTAATAATTCCTGAAAATACTTTTTAGCCATATAAGTTGTATTAATTCCCCGCCCTGCCTTTGTTGAAGCGGCAGATAAAGCATTTGATTACAGATTGCGATTAAAAAAACGAACAATGATTTATTATCACTGCTGTCCCAAAGATTTTGGGATTTAAATAAAAAATGCTATTAATCTTTCTGTCGTTTTGTATTATTGAAGTCGCCAAACAAGCAATAATCAACAGATTAAGGAGATTAACAGCATGTTTAAAAGTAAAACGGTATTATTACAAATGCAATCATTAATTTCGGGATATGATTTTAAAAAACTTGTATTTGAACATGATGGCGATAAAAGCGTGAAATCATTTACAACCAGAAATCTGCTTAATGTGATGCTATATGTCCATATGACATCAAAACAGAGCCTGCGGGATATAGTTGATTCACTGGTGAGCAAGAAAAATTTATGGTACCATCTTGGGTTGAAATCACTGTCACGGAATAATTTGTCTCATGCTTTAAAAATCCGTTCGTCTGTTATATTCGAGAAAACGTTCTATGAATTACTTCATCGACTCCGGAAAGAAAGAGGTCTTAAGAGCGATAAAAGATTCAGGTTCAAAATGTCGGTAAAGACTTTTGATTCAACTACCATAAGTTTATGTCTTTCTTTATTTGAGTGGGCAACATTCAGAAGTAAAAAGGGAGGTATAAAACTCCACACAATGTTTAATAACAGGGAGCAGATACCTGAATTTGTAAATATAACCGAAGCAGGACGTCATGATGTACGTGCAGCAGATAAATTTCCAATAGCATCAAATTCAATTTATGTTTTTGATAAAGGTTATATATGCTTTAAATTTCTAGAAAAAATCAGCAAAAATAAGGCTTTTTTCGTTACAAGGACTAAAACTAATACCCGGTATAAGATAATAAGTCGTCAGCAAAAAAATCAATCTTGTATAAAAGCAGACTGGATTGTTGAGTTCAGCAGTTATAAGTCAAAAGACTATCCTGAAGCGTTGAGAGTTATCCGGTATTATGACGAAGAAACAAGTAAGACATATGAATTCATGACAAATAATTTTAATCTAACGGCAAAAACGATTGCTGATATTTATAAGTCCAGATGGGACATTGAATTATTCTTTAAATGGATAAAGCAAAATCTGAAAGTTAAGACATTCATCGGCACATCGGAGAACGCAGTAAAGATTCAAATATGGACGGCTATGATTGCATATCTTTTAACTGAATATATCCGATTTAAGTCGAAAACATCTTTTACAATCTTGAAAACTTTCAGGATACTGAGTGAAAATATTTTATGCAATGCGGACATTTATAATTTGCTAGGGGACTTCAAGCCTCCATCTCGGATTAAAACGGAAAATTGTGATTTACAATTGCTTATGAATTTTTAAATTATTTGGGACAGCAGTGATTTATTATATAATTTGTTCTTTTCAAAAAAAACAATATTAAAGAATATTGACCATGGACTCTGGTAAAATTACAAAAACAGTTTGCCGAATGTGCGGTGCATGCTGCATTGCTCAATCGATATCAACCATAATTCCGGGAACAGGAAGAGGGAAAGCTGCCGGT
>JAKQEK010000048.1 GCA_029558535.1 Bacteroidota bacterium
TACCTTGATTTCATTGAAGGATATCAAGTTCGTCAATTGGCTCGCCGTAATATTTGTCGGGTTGAATGTTTTCTTCGATTGGGTATTGATGAAACCCTTCGGCCATGCGGGGATCGCTTACAGTACATCCGCAATCAGCATGATCTCTGTTGTATTTGCGTATTGGTGGTTAAAGAAACGTTACAAAATTGCCGTATTCGATTTTATGAGATTTTTACATTTAAGTGCGATGAATTTTATACTATATATCATTTTGACAGTGTTAAAACGCATTCTACCAGAATATGTATTTATGACAATCGGCAATGTTTCGTTCTTTATTCTATTTGCTTTTTTAAATGAAAAATTGATTTATCGTTTTCTCTCAATGCGCAGTTTCTTAAAATCAAATCGTAAATGAGATTCATAATTTTAATCGAGGAATTAGGCTTCAAAGCATCTAAATTCTTTGTGTGGTACAATAGGGGTATAGATTTTTGATAATGAAGTTATTAAAGTTACCGAAGGAATTACTCCCGAGTAATCCGAGTGTTATTGAAAATAGTGAGTGAAACCGCTTTGCATTTTTGTGAGGCGATTATACAAAGTTACGGTAATCAAAACTAACCCAAATACCTAAGGAACAAAATATGCGAAGGACTCTGATAATAATTCTTAATTGGAATAATTCTAAGCTTTCTATTGATCTCGCTGAAAGAATTCGCTTTATTGAAGAGAAAGAATCTCCGACCATATTGATAATAGATAATAATTCTTCAGATGATGAAAAGGGAATATTAATGGATTATGCTCATATTCGAAATTATGATGTACTAAAAGAGGGACTCGTAAACGATGATTTCATAATGAACGACACTATTTTATTTTTAAATAAAAATTACGGATATGCGAAAGGGAATAATTTCGGATTGAGACTTGCAAAAAAAAGCGATTATCAATTTGCTTTGATTTCCAATAATGATATCGTTTTAAACGAACCGGTTTTAGAACGATTGATTGAATCGCTATTGAAGTCGGAAAAAAATGCGTTAGTAGGTCCAAGAATAGTTGATAGGCATGGAAAACAAGAAGGCCCCTTTAAAAAGCCAGGCATGTTTTACCAATTTTGGTACCTGCTGTTTTACCCGATCCTTTTTCCGATTACGAAAATATTTAATACTTCTATTAGGACTAACAATCTACTTCCGTATCGCTTACCGGGGAGTTTTTTGTTATTCAAAACGAGTCACATTTCCGAAATTGGTTTTTTCGACGAAAATACTTTTTTATACGCTGAAGAGTTGATTATTGCCGAAAAACTGGAGAGAAAGGGGTACAAGACGATATTTTGTCCCGAAGTAAGTGTAATACATTATCACGAGGCAAGTACAAAAAAAATTGAAAAAAAGAGAAGATTCGAATATCATCTAACTTCGGATCTTTACTATTTTTCCGAATACCGGCAATTTTCTAAAGTAAATATTTTTCTAATAACTTGTTCCCGTAAAGTGTTTTTTTATTTATGGGAACCTATTCTATCCTTTCTCAAAAAACAAAACATAGAATAAAAGGGAGGTAAAAATGAAAGGAATCATTCTCGCTGGGGGAAGCGCCACGCGGTTGTATCCAGTTACAAAGGCGATTTCTAAACAGATGCTCCCCGTTTATGATAAACCGATGATATACTATCCGCTTTCCGTATTGATGTTGTCTGGGATAAGA
>JAKQEK010000064.1 GCA_029558535.1 Bacteroidota bacterium
TTGGCTTTCATAAAGTTTTCTATGGTGCTTGGTTTAGTTATAGATTCGGGCATAAATAAAAAGTCCTTTCAAACTTTAAAAATCATCTTATTTTAACTAAATTTAAGGTTAAAGTCAAGACAACAAACTCCAGGCCGCCCGACGCCGGCGAAACTTTGTCGCCGGCCGGAAGAACGGCCGGCAGTTAAGATAATCGCGGGCAGCAGCCGGCTGTTGCTCGCGGAACCCTCGCCGCGGGGCGGCCGGGTTGATTCGAGACAAGAATTTTAATCGAGACAGAACTGCTTTTCTATTTTCCAAGAAAAGAACGAATTTCGAGGCCGAGAGCGGAGCTATAACGAACGCAAAAAACAAAAAGGTAGTTTGAGTTGTCTGTTAAATTAAAGGCCCCTTAAAACACGTTATATGCATTTAATTTTATTGGTTTTATTTTCTTAAGTGTTTTGAAAAAGGGGAACATAACCTGGGGCGGGCAGTGCGAGCTGCAAGCGAGCGCGCACTTAGAACAGAACTGCTTGTCAATTCCGCAGTGAAACGGCGACAGACTTCATTTAAGACAGGACGGAAAAAAACTTGAGTTTATTATAATAATTTCAAAATAATTGCTACTTAATTTTTACTTCAATAGAGCCATAAAGTACATCTTTTATGCTTGTGTTTAACATTTCGTCAAAGGTTATTTGACTATTTTCTGGATTATGTAACTCTTGAAAATAAGAAGAAAAATCTTCGCCTTCAGCAATTACAGCTAAAATTATGTTTGGATTTTGAACTTTACTTATAAACTGAGGTGGAGTATAACCTAAACAAATTTTAGTTTTTTTAGATTCCCAAATTATTATAGGCTCATGAGAAATCGTTAAATTATCTTTCTTTTTATTAATTTTTTTAATAATAGTTCGGCCAAAAACTTTTATTAATTTTTTTAATATTGGAAGTATTTTTTGTTCAATATTGAAATATTGGTTAGCATCAATTACATCATCAGATTTTTGTCTTAAAACGGCAATATATTTTAGTTTTTCATCTTTAAAAATTAAAATGCAGCCATTCCATATTTCATCATGTGAAATTTCTAATATACAAAATGTTTCTGAAGAATTTCCAATATTTTTAGCTTCAGGATAAAGCAATTTAAAATCAGTATAATTCATTTCTAAATCTATATTTTGGAGTTCGGTAGGAATAAATTCGTTTAGAACAGAAGCTTTTACCTGTACTGTAAAAAATGTGACTATCAAAAAAATTGCAACTATAAGTAGTTTTTTCATAAAATACCTCTATTTGTTATTAGTTGGTAATAATAAAACATCTTTATTCGAATTAGCAAGATCATCAAAATATAAGGTATAACCATTACGAACGGCGTTTATCACAGCGTTACGACAACAATCATAATTGTTGCTGGCATCATGTGAGTGTTTTTGAGCTATTTTCCGACCTTCTTCGTTATTGTGTAAATCCATAATAACCTCAGCAAATAATTCTGAAGAAGTATTTACTTCATGCCCGTCTGTTATACCCTTGGCATAATCTTCACCAAAATATCTTGTAAGTAAACAATTCCAATAAGCATGACGAGCTGCGTCTTGAATTCCATTATGAGAACCATTATTTTTATAAGTTTCGGCTGCCCATTTAAATGGTTCTAATTCTTCAACCATTGTTTGTGCCCCGATTAATTTTTTTGAAAGTGCTTTAAACGTTTCAATTGGATTTTTTTTTGCAAAGCTAACATCACTTAATCCCTCAGGTTTGTTTTTAACGTATACAGCAAAACTTCTTGTTATTGTTTTTCCAAGTAACTCGACTTCCACCCTTAACCGTTTTTTGCCTGGTTCTGAAAACGAAAGTTCAAATTCCTGTTCGGCCGTTTGGATTTCACCATACCAGTTAACGGAATCAAACTGAATATTGCTTTCCGAAGGCTGTTCAAGCTCTACTTTTAACTTAAGTTTTTGGCCGGCTAATAACGGAATGTATTTGTAAGGCTTATCTATTATTTTCCATTTTCCGGACATAAACTCATTACTGAACAATACATTGATTTTAAGAGTTAGAAAAGTTTGAAGCGCTTTTTTCTTTTCTAAAGCGTTGTTTTTGATCCATGCATAAACCTTATCATCGTTAATGATTTTATTAAGTTCTGTAATCGCTTCAAAGTATTTTTCGTTTTTTTCGTATAAAACAGATGTTGCTTCAAGATAAATTTCAGCCTTGCGGTTTGCTTTTGCATTTTCATCGATACCTGTATCAGCATCTATTAAACGGCAACATTCATAAAAACATTCTATGCCTATTTTTAAGCTGCGCTCGTTTCCCGGCGAACATTCCAGAGCAAGATTATTTGCCATATACCATATAAAATCAGCTTTTTCATTATCGGTTAATTTATCATAAAAATCATTTTTATTGCTATATGAAGCGGATAAAGCCTCATGCGGCAAACCTATATTAAGATAAGCGTTGCTTAAAGCTATTGTCAGCAGACATTTATGTTTAAAGTGAGGAGCCAATCTATATAATTCGGCCAGGCGATTAATTAGACGTATCTTTAAATCGGACGAATCGGCACTTTCCCAATCGTCTGAGTTAAGCCTTACATTTATTGCCGCGGCTATTATCGCAACGTTTTCAAAACGTTCAATATTATGAAATCCGCCTGTTTGATTTAAAAGGAGCTTTTCACAACGTTTGCATAAAGCCGGGCCTTTTTGTTTTAAGGTTTCTATGTCTTCTATTGAGGAAAACTCTATTTTTATACTCTCGTATTCTTTTAAAATTTCCGGCGATTCTTCTATAAACCTATTTGCAGCCGAAACGAAGCGAGAAGTAAATTTAAAATAGTAAAACATTTGCTCGGCCATAGTTAGCCTGTATTTTAGCGACGTTTTTGATCGTTTAATCAGTGTTGCGTTCGATCCGTTGTTTGAATGCTTTTGAAGAATTTCGAATTTTTGTTTTTCTTTTAAGTCTTTTAACATGTCGTTAAATAAATAAGATAAACCACGGTTAGCGATGGCAAAGTTCTGCAGTTCATCGTATAATGAAGGAGCCTGGTTAATTTGCTTTAAAATTTTAATTTTAATATTCGTAAGATCTTTTATAATGGTTTGATTTTTAACTTTTAATTGGTTTTTATAAACATAGTTTTTAACATCAGAAAGAAAATTGTTTGTCCGTTCGGCTTCTAAAGCAAATACAGGCAAAGCCTTGAATAGCAATACAAATATGGTTATAAAAATTAAATAAATATTTTTCATAAGGCGATTATACATAAAAATACAAGATAAGTCAACACTGTATTAACTTGTATTTTAACCATATTTTATAAAAATGTTTGTTTTAAATCGAAGTCAGGGTTTTTGAAAATGGAGAAGATACCTTGTGGGAAGGCGTGCGAGGAACGAGCCGCCGGACCTGCGCCGGGGCGAACGGCCGCGTCAGCGAAATTTCGTATAATTCGCTAGATAGGCGACGCGCGAAGCGTGTCCCGAAGCGAAGCGGAGGGCCTGCGCCTATCGTCGATTATAC
>JAKQEK010000079.1 GCA_029558535.1 Bacteroidota bacterium
CAAAAAAATAGACTATTGTGATGAACTTGATATGTTTATAATATTAGACAAGGAATTGGTTGTTTCTCTTTTTTCAGGGGATGGCCAATTCATTGCTAATTCAAAAAACGTAATTGGGGAAGGTCCGAATGAGTATAGAACAGCAGTCGACGTTATTTACAATCCCTTTTCAAGAGCCATAGAAATACTAAATCCATATGGAACAATATATAGATACAATACATCTTTTCAATTTATAGAGAAAATTAGTCTTGAACAGAACAGTAAAATATTCTCCCGATTTGTATCTATTAGTAATAATGAATACATTCTTACCCCTGTGATGTCTGGATACAAAGATGCTACCATAGTATTTTGCAATTATAACAAAAAGAAAATTATCAAAAGTATTAGTTATGAAGAAGATTGTATTTCTTCTATAACAATGAACTATAACCCATTCTTCACCTCCAATAATAACCTTATATTTTCCCCATTGTGTTTAAATTATAGTTTTTACCAAGTAGATCGAGTCAATCAGGATATCTCGCCTATAATAAAGCTTGATTTCGGTGATAATACTATACAAAAAGAATCATTAATCGAAAAATTTGGCAACTCTTCTCAAGAGAATGAGAATCGGGAAGATATAGAAAGAAATCTAAAAACATTAAATGATATAAACTCTTTTCTATTAAAATCAAGTGCATCTATCCCCATCATAAAATTTTTTAATGAACAATACATATATACATACAGTATACAAAACAATAATAGAATAAGTTACATTTATAATAGAAAAAATAAGCAAAGCTATATGCAAACCAATAATTCACCAACAAAACTAATCTTCTGTCTGGGTATCAATAACAATTGTTTATACTCTGCAATTCAACCTTATGAGTTAGAAGAATACGTAGATAAAAATCTTCTTCCTACTGATTATCAAAGCATTGTTAGTAAAATCAATGATGAAGACAATCCTATTATCGTAAAATACTATTTAAAATAAAACTATAACATCTAAACGCAACTTTCGCAGCACCGGTTAGTGTACGAAGATACCGGCATCAACTGATACTTGTATCTTTCGAATATCTACGCCGAATAAGAGTAGAAAAAAATAGAAAATACACAGATTTAAAATTTAATAACATATTTAGAAAATGAAGCAAATGATCTTCGGGGTAGCTATTATCGCTGCTATGCCCTTTCATTTTTTTAAACATCATCGTAGTATGAAAGCAGTATTTTATATATTATCATCCATCATAGGTCTTACTTCATGCATGGAAAGACCGGACAACTCCATGATAGGCTTGTTCAAAAACAAGAGTAATGAACAAACAAAAATATCTCAAATAAAAACTGATAGCGTCAGAAATCCTTACATAATGAATTATCATAATGGGATGTTGGTTTTTGGAGATATTTTTCAACCTAAATTCATATCTATATTTGATGGATACAACGGAGACTTTTTAGGTGATTTTGCTTCACAAGGAGTAGGTCCTGATGAGTTCGTTCATATAGGTAATATTTCTTGTATTAATGATAAAATAAGTTTATGGGATGCAGGAAAATCGACATTAACATTTGCAGGAATAGATCACAATAATATATTGTCTCCAACATTCCAAAATATAAAAATCAAAGAAGATACTACACTACTTTCGGTTTTCCAGGTAATACCTCTGCAGGAAGATCTGTTTGTCGCTACAGGCATAATCAAAAATCATCGTTTTGCTTTGTTAGATAAGAACGGAAATATTCTGAAACGATTCGGCAATTATCCTAAAGATTATAAGCCAAACAATACAGACATAGAAAATGGAGCAATATATCAATGTCTTTTGACTTCTCAAAATGAAAAAAAGGTATTTGCTGCGGCATGTGGAATTGGGGAATCAATCATGTTTTATGACTTAAATAACAAAAACAATCCACATCTAATAAGAGAGTTTACATTCGATCATCCCCAATATGATCTGACTGGTGATAATGAACAACCTATTATTTTCTCTAAAGACAGCAAAAATGGATTTATTGACATTAAATCTTCTTCAAATTATTGTATTTGTCTTTTTTCAGGAGAAGTAAGAACAGGAGTTAATGATTATGGTGGAAATAAAATACTAATATTTGACTGGAAAGGTAATCCTATAAAATTAATTGTTTTAGAACAACAATACACAAATCTAGCTATAGATGAGGAAAATAAGAGAATTCTTCTATTGGGTACGAGTTCTGAGACAAAAGATTACATCATATCTGAAATCGAATTACCCGAATAAACAAAAAAAGGATCAGCAAAACCAAACATATGCTTATTTAATGGGGAAAAAGCCGTTAAATCACATTGTAACAATCTAGAGATCTATTATGTGGAACACACAACCTTTATTTGAGATAATCTTTTTAACATCTTAAATCATGAAAAAAGTATCATTAATTCTTTCTATATTTTTATTTCTAGGATGCTCCAGTAAAAAAGAACATAATTCTAATTTCTCCATGGACCAAATAGAACAATTACAGTTAAGTAATGTCAAACCAATAAACATTCTCGATAAGGACAAGCTACTATTAGACTTCAATGTTTTTTTAACTGAAAAAGAGATCTCTATAAACGAACTTGTTGACAATGTAAAATTCATACCCCTTCAAACAACAGAAGAATCCCTTATAGCAGAAGTCAACAAGCTAATCTGTACAGAACATCATTATTTCATACTTGATTCAGATATCGGTAAAAATGTTTTTATCTTTTCCAGTGAGGGGACATTCATAAAAAGAATACCTACAGGTCAAGGTCCTGAAGAGATTTATAATCCAGGAGATATTGCCATTGATGAAGAGCAAAACCATTTGATAGTGTACAATCGAAAAGGACTTTCTTACTACGATTATAAAGGGAATTTTATTAAGAGGGAATTATTGCCATTCAATTTTAAAAATTTCAGAATAATACCTGATGGATTCCTATTCATTATTGCTCCAAATCAAAACAATCATCTCAAGGAGTTATCAAAAATGCAAGTTCTCATTACTGACAGGAATTTTCGTATTATCACAGCCGGACTTCCCTTTCACTATTCAGAAAATATCAGTTATGGTATAACAGATTATACTAGCTCACTTATGAATGAGACAAATTTTGCCTTCAAATTTTCCAATAAAATATACCAATATGTGGATACGCTTAGTATACAAGAAAAATATCAATTAGACTTTTCGGATAAAGAACTACCTGACCAATATCTAGGAATAAACAGCAATGATATTTTTGATACTTTAAAAAACAATGACTTTTATTATTTCATGGGGAATTATATAAAAAATGATACACATGAATATTTTGCTCTTTATAACAGATATAATAAAAAGAGATTCCAAACATTCATTTTTCGAGATAAGGAAAGCGGAAAACTTATAGGAGGAAATAAAATTACTCTGAATGACAGTATTCCTTTTTTCGGCTATCCGTTGACTGCTTACAAGAATGAATTTATTGGCGCCATCAGTCCACAAGCTATAAATCACTACCTCTCTGAAAATGAAGAAAAGAGGAAGAACAATACATTGTTCGATCAACTGGACAGCGATTCAAATCCAATAGTAATAAAATATACCCTGAAATAATTTACATAAGTTAGATGGACATTATCCAAGTTAAACAAGTGAGGCTTCATTAAATGCTAAAAATAAATATACTCATATAATTTATACAATCCGGTATATGAAAATAGATGTCTTCATCTAAGTAATTAGCTCCGTTCAAGGCATAGATTAGTTGTTTTCATTCCATGGTTTACTCGTCTTCCCTTCTCTTAAATGAAAAAAAAACTTTACTTAAGTATAAAAAAAACTTTACTTAAGGAAAAAATAAATTATACTTAAGGAAAGTTTTGTCGGGACTTTTCTTCTCATTTACCGGTACTTTTTATCTAAAATGTATATACATTTGGGATGATTTATTATGACTTTCGCTGTTCAAAGATATAGGAACAATTTTCCAAAGATATAGGAATTGTTTCTCAAAGATATATGAACTGTTTTCCAATCCTATAGGAATGAAAAAAGCATGACAGATGACAGATGAAATGGATCTGTCACAGCCATCTGTCATTTCCGAAACCCGCTTCAATAAAGGGTTTTGAGGGTGAAAATGATAGATGACAGATCATTTTGGCGTTTATTGCTTATCCTTGAAGTAAAAAACGTAGTAATACCATAACAGCCCTATCCAGTTAAGGGCAAGGATGGTGAGAATCCACAATCCTTTCTGTCCTTTACTGATAAAAGGGTTCT
>JAKQEK010000091.1 GCA_029558535.1 Bacteroidota bacterium
ACTTAGTCTTTAAATAATTTACTTCTTTTTTTAGTTCATCAATTTCTTTATTCTTAAGTGCAATTAGATTAAGACAACTTATTTGTTCTTGAGTAAGCATTATATTCTCTTTCCTAAATTTTAGTAAAATGTTTTCCTAAACCCACGCAGGAGTACTTTCAGTATCAGGTAGACTCAGGAGAAAATCAAGGACATCCTGCGGGACTTCAACTTTTTTCCAAGCAGTACCAAATTTATATCCGCACACAGGACAAGGCTGCGCTGGGTGTTTGTCATATCCGTCTTTTTCCCAGCCACGCATCCGCTGATGTTCACAGCCGGGACGCAAATAATTTAAATGCCACTCTTCCCAAATTTTCTGGAACTTTTTATACAAATCTTCATTCCAACCTTTATTGTAGACTTTGATAACTTCGTCGCGTGTTTGACCACAAGAGTAAGCATTTCCACTTTTACGAGGGCCAACAACACCAGTAATCGAAAGCTCCCCTTCACTAAAGGTAATACGACAAAAATAATTTACATTTCTACCTTGCCACACTTCGACTTTGCCGGGGTTTACAACTTTGTTAATTTCCATTTTAATTTCCTCCTATTTTGATTAATTTTTTATCTAATAGAATATATACATTTCAAAATATAAAGTCAAGATAAATTTTAAGTATTTTCAACTTCATAAGTTCCTTCTACAAAACTGAAAAAATATATATTTCCATAAAACTCATGCTCTAAACACGCTTGCCCACGAGCACAAATAATTTCTCCGCCATTTGTTGTTATATCCCAAAATCTAAAGTCCCTGAAATTAGGAAAAGTCTTTTTGAAATTACTAAAAAATTCATCACAGTTCACTTGTTTCTTACGGTTTACTTGTTTAAAGTGTTCAAAAGAATTTTTATTAGTCTCCATTTCTCAAGTCCTCCGGTTAAGATTCAAGAGCTAAACGTAACTTTTTAGTAATTTCATGAAGCAACGCGCCGAATAATTTTAACTCTTCTTCGCTTAATTCGTCCTGAACATTTTCCAAAACAAACAGGATGTTATAAGTATTTTCAACTTTTTTATACAAAGCTGTTAATAATATTTCATCCTCTGTAATTTTTTCTCTTTTACTCATAGCAAGTAACAATTCTGTTCTAGTCATTTTCAAGTCCTCCACTTTAGAGTTAGAATTAAATTTTCTCCTATACATTTTTTAGAAAATATATAAGTATAGTTTAACAAAGAACAACACCTATTAAACGTTATAAAATGTAAGTTTGTGCCTTGAAAATAGAATTTCTCATT
>JAKQEK010000094.1 GCA_029558535.1 Bacteroidota bacterium
TTTTGATTGCTTGAAATTATTTTTCTTAGAATTTTGAGCTCGAAGTTTTGTACTATCTCCGGCTATGAGAGTTGCACCTATTAAATCAAAATGCTTTGCTAATTCTACTGTTGCTCGAAATACCTTACGTATGGCTTTGGGGTTGTTTTTTCTAAAATTTGAAATAGTATTATGATCGGGGGTTAATCGACGCATAAGCCACATAAGTTCAATGTTTCTTGCACATTCTTTTTCCAAAGCTCGTGAAGAACGGATACGATTTAAATATCCGTAAATAAACAACTTGAGCAAGTCTCCGGGATGATATGCCGGACGCCCATTTTCAATATAATCATTTTTAAAACCATATTCTGATAGCTTTAAACTGTTTACAAAAACATCTATTACACGAACTTCATTATCCGACGAAATTATGTTGTCCAACGAATTGGTAAATAAATGAATTTGGCTTCTATGTTCTCCTTGTAAAAATTTCATATACAAATATAACTGAAAATCAGATAATTACCAAATAATTTGACGGTTATTTTATTGATATTCAAATATTTAAATGAAGTCTTGGGGTTTTTAGACAGTTTGACGTTTTACGCTATGGCTTCGTGGCAGAATTCGTGACCACATTCTCTTCAGAACCTACCACAAAATCTACATGCGAAAACCATACTCCCAACCTACTCCACTCCTGCCATGAGCTATAGCGTGTGTTAGAGATTAGGCGGCTTTATCGTTATCATTTAATCGTTATTTTATTTATTTCTCCATCACTTTCATTTTCGTCATCTTCATGAGCAAATCAAAAATGATGTGTTGCCGTTGTTTTTCTTTACTTCTCAAAAACCACTTTCCATCACAAAAAATGTATAAAGAAGCTTCAAAAGATAAAATTACTAAATTATCTTATTCATACTTATTTTAAACCACGAATTTTTATAAATCTATTCCACCAAACTTTCACCCGGCAGCAATAGCACAGATATATACGTTTCAAACACAAAGCACCTCCAGCCCCGAGTTTGATATCTATCAGCAAAACAATGAAACTGCGAACTACTTAGAATTATGTTTGCAAGAATCCACGTAGCAAAATGGCTTTAAATCAATCAGCGAACTTTGA
>JAKQEK010000118.1 GCA_029558535.1 Bacteroidota bacterium
TTGATCAATACTTGTAATTTTTATTTCAGCTATATTTTCTGTTATCGTTTTCAAAACTTCTTTACTGTCGGGATCTATTATTTCTTTTACTACTTTTTTCACACAAAGAACCTGATCTTTTAATATTCCTTTGTTAGAACGACGAGGTGAGCCGGAGCAGCCCAGCGGGCTGCGATCGGCTCTACTTATTTGTTGGGTTATTCAATATCAAATAAGTTTTTCATTATATCATTCCAAAATACTTCATTGATTGTTCTATAAGTATTCTTTTTCCTGCTGGACAGGGGTGTTTTCGCTTATTGGCGCTGTTCCACGTTTTTTTAGTCCTTATCCCATTCAGCTCTTTAACATGGGCAATCCAACAGGTTTTGACTGTTACACCATGTCTTATTTTAATGTCCTTTATGATATCTTTATAAGTTGCCATAAGCCACCCCATATTTCATTCTGTATAACGAAAAGCTTCTTAACGTGTATTGACAAGGTGCCATCATTGTTCTTTTTATTTCTATGGGATCACCTTTTCTTAATCCTATGCTTTTAAGCGCATCGACAAGCTGTGCTCTGACTTTTTCTTGATCACGTTCATACAAAACTGACGAAATCCAAACTATGCCTGCTTTAGTTGCATGGACGCCAGCTCCATATACTTTAGTACCAAGATTGATATTAATAATATTCTTCTTCCTATTCTCATGCGGAAGGTAGCAGGAATTTGCACTTATTCATAAAACTGAACCGTTGCGAATTAGAATCCATATTTATTTTATCATTAATTGTCTTGTCACCGTTAACGCACATGTGGTGGTTTTACCCTTCCCCACCTAGAACCACCACAATCAGGGCAAGCGCCTTCTTTAGCCATTTTATTTTTTGTCATTGGTTTTCCACAACTTTGACAATATCCGAATTTAGTAACCCACTTTGCAAAAAATATGAACGCAATTACACCGAGTATTACATATACGGTTTCCATAAAATCCCTCCTCATATATTGAATTTAAAGTTAACATTATTTTTGTTTCCCCAACCAACATTAATCAAGAATGTTTTGTCTGTATCGCTTGAATAAACAATTCTGCCGTTGATAACGTTATCTTGAAATTTGCTAGCATTGGCTTTTATCGTTGAAGATATAACCGCTAGGGCTTTTTTAGTCGCCTCTCTC
>JAKQEK010000124.1 GCA_029558535.1 Bacteroidota bacterium
CATTGAGTCAGTAAGGAAGAATAATAAGTATCCCATGTATTGACATTCATTATAAGCATGACACAATAAGTCAAGCATGTCATTGTGGAATTCTTGTGTTACCCTTTTCCTATCAGAAACTGTCAGACATGGGTCTGAAAATGGATTTGAAAACCTGCCTTTATATTCATCCGACGAAATTACAAATTCAAGTTTCCGATTTTGATCCGGCTTATAAAGATGTATTTCCTGACCGTCATTACGTGCGCTATAAATCATCATAACTACCTCTTCTCTGTCTTCACATTCTGATGGCCGTTTATTTTCTTTCTCGGCAATTTTTGAGGTCCACCCTTCTATAACAAAGACACTGGAGATAATTTTTGGATCAGTACAAAATTTACGCATGATGTAATTGAAGTTTTCTTTGTCAAGAACACTGTCAAAATTTGTAGCAAAGCTTGCTATGGTTCCATCATCGTACTGAATAGTAAATGTTGGCACGATACTTCCGTACTTTTCGAAGATGGTGATCATCTTCTGCTTTTCCTGTTCAAAAAAATCATTGTTTTTCATTTTCTTTAAAATTAAATTAATAATAAATGTTTGTAATGCAAATATATTCAGTGCATTACGAAGAAAATGGATGATTTTTAGAATGTCGTAGGATATGTCGTGAAGACAAAAGACCAGAAGGTCGAAAATAAGCAAACTTGTGCTATATTATCAACTTAAAAATATAATGGGAAGGTTTATGAGATGTCGTTATTTTTTAACGTGATGTCGTCCTTTTTGGAATATCCAAACTATTGAAAATTGTGTCAAAACGCTTTTTAACATCTTTTCTCAATTTACCATCGAATCTCAGCTTTCCATTTGTAAAGTATTTACCCTTAACAGATTTATAAAACAATTTGCTTGCGATCTCAGTATTAGATGGTAAGACTGAATGATGTAATAAATTTTTGCTTAAACATTGTATAAAGTAGGCAAAGTGATTGTGTTTTTCACCTTTCCATTTCACTGGATTAGGTGATCTTTCAGGATTACCTTCACTAAACCTAATAAACAACTTTCTGAATTCAGGCAGGGGACAATCGATATATCCTTCTCTCACCAATCCTTTATGTAGCTGAAATATACATCTTCTACTGGTATTGTAGGGAAAATCCTTCATTCTGAAAATATAAATGGGTACAACCTCAGGTGGTTTTGGTTGCATCTGTGCGTCTTGGACATTATTAGCAACATCTTCCTTCTCCTGAGTATTTGAAGGTACTTTCTTGTCTTTGGGGTTAATACCCGCATAAATAGTTTCTAAGTCCTGTGGGTTGGAAGTTATCTGTTCATCATTGTTCCCTATACAAACAGATATTAGTTTTAAAACGTTCTCACAAGCTTGAATCTTATATTTAATGAGATCGTTGAGAGTTATATCATTAAGTGTTTTTAAAGATTGTTCCTTTAGTATTAGGTCAGCTTTGGCATCAGTAATTTGATCATGAATTTCACGAAAGAGTGTATCCTGATTTGTGCCAGGATTAGAGAAAATGCTAAGTTTGAAAGCATTGAATCCATGCTTTAAAAATTCATCTAAATCAACAGGACTACTATATCCGTTCAGCTCGAAATAAATCATCGAAGGAGGAATGTGCCCCTCCATTTCAATTTCCGCTAATAACTCTTCTTTGTTGTCAAATTCATCAGGAATTTCCCGAACTTTTGACTTAAATTCATTATCATTAAGAACCTTTATGAAGTCAACTATTGGATCAATCATTATAAGAAATTAAATGTAATATTTAAAAGACAACGGAGGTATCTCAGATTTGCTGAGTGGCGCAGCAGTTAATATATCACCAATATTGTCTGCGAATCGCAAAGTTACCGGTTTACCATCAGCATATATACAAGCATTGTAATTTAACTTGGTAAGAGCAAGAATATCCTGGAGGACCTGTTTAATATCTGAATCTCCCTGAGTAATTTCAAC
>JAKQEK010000129.1 GCA_029558535.1 Bacteroidota bacterium
TAATTCGGTATATTTTAACCGAATTGGTCCGGCTTGTCAAGCGGAATGGAAAGTATGTTATGGAAGTGTAGATTTAATCGATAGATACAGGACCGCGACTGATCACTTTTACTGTTTGATAAGGGTTTGCGGTTCTTTATGTGTGCGGTATGTGTTTCTCAAGACCGCGGCTGGAAGGGGTAAAGCTGGTTCGGTAAGATTATAGATTTTTATTGTTTATAATGCTTTTGCAACAAATACAATAGTGTTTTATAACTAATATAAGTGTTTAGGTATAAAAGATATTAAACGCTAATAAAAAACATATAACGACATAAATAACTAATAATAACTAGTAAACGCCTTAATTAGTTATTAATAGTTTGTATTTTTTGCCGAAAAGGTATATAATAACAATTAGCGAGGGAAACCATGAGAAAAATAATAACTATAGCCTGCAGTAAAGGCGGCGTAGGCAAATCCACCATAGCGCTCAATCTGGCTATTGAATTAAACCGGCAGCATGCAGTCACGGTTTTAGATTTAGACTATCAAAAATCTGCAACGCTTTTTAATAAGATCAGAAAGAGCAACGGCCTTGAGCCACTTAATATTGTTAGAGCTGAAAATGACAAAGCGCTCAAAAAGATCATAAAAGAAAATGCCGGTATTTTAATTATTGACACCGGCGCTTTCGATAGTGATTTGAACCGTATGGCAATATTATTATCAGATATGATTATAACCCCGATATCAGATTCAGAGGTTGAGATTTACGGCCTGCTTATGTTTAACGAATATTTAAAATCAATGAAGAAGGCTAAGCCGTCCTTAAAGGCACATGTATTAATCAATCACTTGCCACCAAGGGCAAGCACTGCAGAGATTATAAATCAGGTAAAAGACAACAATAAAACTTTAACCCTTTTAAAAACAGTGATTAAAGAACGCAATGATTATCGCCACATATTCACAAAAGGCCAGGGCGTAACAGAAGCTACGAGGAAAAGAGAAGCCGCCACTGAAATAATAACACTCGCCAGGGAGGTTTTAAAATGACAACGACTATTAATAAAATGGCTATGAAAGAAGTTATAAACGATTCGGCAGTAAAGCATAATATTAAAAAATCCGAAAAGGAAAACGGCGCCAAAATAATGATTTATAGCGTCCCTCATGAATGGATCGAAGCCATAAATAAAAACTCAATGGCCGTTTCGAAGTTTGCAAGAAACGCCATGGAAGAAAAACTTAAACGCGATGGTCTTATAAAATAAATTTTCCTTACCACTCTAATTTGCTTTATAACTAAGGATATGATAAAATGTAACTGAGGTGATTATTATGACGTTCGAAACCCTCGTTGATGAAAGCAGAAAACTTAAACTTGATGATCTGGAAACTTTTATCGATATACTTAAAAATGCCGCCAGAGAAAAACGCCGCCGTGCCATTGCCGCCCGTGGCCGCCGCGCCATTGCTGATTGTAAAGCCGGAAAATGCTTAGAAGGTATCGATAACCTTATGAAGGCGGTCGGCTATGCCGAAAATTAGTTGGAATAAGGCTTTTATTAAAATTCTCGAAAAGTTTTTTAAAAAACATCCCGAACTCCGAAAACGCTTTTACGAGCGTGTTTGCCTGTTGCGTGATGAGCCGCAAAACCTTAAATTGAAAAATCACAAGCTCGAAGGCACTCTTAAAGATTTTAATGCTATTTCTATTGATCAAGATAACCGACTTGTTTTTTATGCTGACAATGACGGGACGTTCATTCTATTTGATATAGGTCCGCATGACGACGTTTATTAAAGCCTGATTTATTTTAGTTATGATAAAAATAAAAGCTCATTAAATAAGCCTTTTGAGTTTTCAAGGTTTAATAATCGGTAATGCAGAACCATTTTCAAGACAATAGACTGTCCTTGAGTGTTTTCTGGTATATATGTAATTTGTTATATTTGCGCAGCCGATAAATTAATGCCCTTGAAAAAGCTTATGAAATCAAGTATATAGTCTTTTGTTAATATATTAAAAGCAAAAATTGAATATAGAATTTTAAAATTGCTCATGCTGAAATCTTTAAAAGATAATAGGCATGGGCATTTTATGTTTTCAGGCTATAGTATTTTTGGGTTACATAATCATCATTATCAGAATAAACTACGATCAACTAAAAATATTAATAAATATGGGTGTAATGTTTGTTTTTAGGTTAAATAATTTTTAAATTAAACAACAACAACTTTTAAAACAGGCCAGACACTACTTACCTATAAGATGGCAACCATCTTGTTAAGTACGCGCGCGTGTTGTAGTTGTTTAAATATTGTTTAAAGACCGTTTAAGACCGTTTAATAATCCAAAAAGTGTTGTAAATATTGTATAATACCTTTATTAACCCCGACATTTTCAGTAGCTAACCCCGACATTGCTTGACAATAATGTCCGTATTTGGTATAATTTAACCATGATTTTGAAAAACAAGGAGATCAGCATGAATAGCGGAAAATCAATGATAATAAAGAAAAATAGCGCATTAATACAGGTTCATGCAAAAATGTTATCAGCAATTCAGCGAAAAATCATTAATTCCCTTATATACACGATGCAAAAAAACGGACCACAAGACAGTTATAATATAACTTTTTCTACGCTTAAGAAATTTTGTAATATAAGTATGATCGGCAATAATGAATTAAAAGAGAGTTTGAAAGGACTAGCGGATATAAAACTTGAATTTAATTACCTGAATAAAGACAAAAACGAAGTGTGGGATTATATGTCTTTATTATCCAGAGTTAAAATTGTTCCGAATGAAGGAAATATAGTTTTCGAGTTTCCTGATTTTTTAAGAGATAAACTTATAAATCCACGATTATATGCTCCAATAGATATAATTTTAATTGCTGGATTTAAAAGCTCTTATTCAATAATTTTGTATGAATTACTTCGAGATTATTTAACGTCTCCTTCCGTGCCTATAATGTCTATTGAAGATTTTAAAAATTTGGTTGGAATAAAAAAAAATGAATATAAGTGTTTTAATGATTTTAAGAAACGTGTTCTTGAAGTTGCCACAAAAGAAGTGAATGAAAAAACCGATATTTATTGCCATTTTGAATTGAGTAAAGAAAGAGGAGTTGGAAATAAATACTCTAGCATTCGCTTTTTTGTAACGAAAAAGACCGGTGATCTGACATACGAAAAAAACACAGAATTAAAACCAAAACAGTCAGGTCTTAATGGCGATCTGTTTGAAAAACTTGAAACTGAAAACAAACTAATCATTCCAGAAGAAATTTTAAAAGAGATACCGGAAAAATACAAAGTAAAGTCCCTGATAGACGAGATTATTAAGAGGATCAGCGAAGGCAAGGCTATCGATTATATAGGACTGAATCTACGTTATGCGTTTAAAAAAGCAAAAGAAAATCCATTGTATTACGCGATAAACGCCTTAAATAAAAATTATGCCGGATTCGATATAGAAATTGAAGCAAAGAAAGCAAAAGAAAAAAAGGCTCAATCGGTAGCCGTGAAAGATAATGAAAGTCAAAAGAAGCGTGAAGAAATAGCGTTGGATATTGTCAGGTCGTTTCCTCCGGAAAAATACGACGCTCTTTACGAAAAGGCTAAAGAGCTTAACGCAAAAGAACATCCAGGTAATCCATTTTTTATTCGTGACTCGATGATCGAAATAAGAATGGCAAAAATTTATATGGAAAACTCAGAAATTAACAGTTATCAAAACAATGACAATGATTAAATCAAATTTGATGGTCTGATTAAATCTTTTGAAAATGAATTAAAAGTTAAAATCAAGACAACATCACTCCAGGCCGCCCGACGCCGGCGAACCTGTGTCGCCGGCCGGAAGACCGGCCGGCAGTTAAGATAATCGCGGGCAGTAGCCGGCTGCTGCTCGCGGAACCCTCGCCGCGGGGCGGCCGGGTTAATTCAAGACAAGAATTTTAATCGAGACAGAACTGCTTTTCTATTTTCCAGGAAAAGAACGAATTTCGAGGCCGAGAGCGGAGCTAAAACGAACGCGAAAAACAAAAAAGGTAGTTTGGGTCGTCCGGGATTTCGGAGGCCCCTTAAAACGCGTTATACGCATTCGGAGTTTATGATTTTAAAATTTTATGTAAAAAGTTCGATGATGATATGCCTGGAATCGAGTATTCGCATATCTAAAGATTTTCCAATGTCAAAACCAAGTTCTTTTAATTTTGTCGGTAATGTTATTCCCATTGAATTGCCGATTTTGCTTATCTTTTTGGTTTCTTTAGATAACTCATCTTGTATCTGCCTTAATTTGTGATAGGCTTTTGACTGCTCGAGCGTAAAAATAATTTCCTGGCAGGACCCGCAAGCCATAACGGAGCATTTAATACCTTGTATTTCCTGCGTTTTTTCTTCAAATTTTCCGCCGCATCCGCATTTCATAGTCTTCCTTTTTGTTCCCATAATGTCACCACCTTTGCATAACCTTTGTTTAGAGTCACAATCAATATTATCGTTTTTTTATTCTTTCCGTCATACCAACTTAAAGCAATTTTATTCGGTTTTTCACATTTATCGAGATAAAGTTTTCCGTTTTTATAGGCTTTTATAATGTCGTTTTCATAGATATTATAAAGAGGCATTTTATCGGTTACACAGTGAAGGCTGAAAACTATATTGTCAATAAAATCAAGCCTTTTCGCATACAATTTTTCGAATAGAGTCATCACGACACCTCGTTTATGTTATAACATGTATTATAACACAAGTAATAACTAAAGTCAATACGAATCGGTCCTTTTGGGGCGGGCAGTGCGAGCTGCAAGCGAGCGCGCCCGCGCACTTAGACAGAACAGTCTGGCAATTAGCCGCCGCCGTTAGCGCCAGGGATGGCGCGCGACGATAATCTCGCCTTATGTAAAAGCGGAGCGGCACGAAGCCGCGAAGCGTCTGAGCACGGCCGCCAGGCCGGGCGAAAGTTTACATAAGGCACAGATTATCGGCGAGGCGGCGGCGGGCT
>JAKQEK010000133.1 GCA_029558535.1 Bacteroidota bacterium
AATAATGCCGGAGATTAAGATAATACACGGGGACTGCTTAGAAATTATGCCAACATTAGCGGACAAGTCCGCTGATATGATTCTTTGCGATTTGCCTTATGGCACAACCGCCTGTAAGTGGGACACAATCATCCCCTTTGAACCTCTTTGGAAACAATACAATAGGATTATTAAAGACAACGGAGCGATAGTTTTAACCGCATCCCAACCTTTTACCAGTGCATTGGTGATGAGTAATATTAAGATGTTTAAGTATGAACTTATATGGGAAAAAGAAAAAATGACTAATTTTATGTTAGTAAAAAAACAGTTCGGTAAAATACACGAGAATATTTGTGTGTTTTACAAACAACAACCAGTATATAATCCTCAAAAAGTTCCAGTTTCACAAAATAAAATTGATAAAAGAAAAAACTTTAATCAAGTAATTAAAAAAGATGGAGTAATTCCAGAGATGATTGGTGGACATTTTAATAAAGATGATGGAACTAGATACCCTGATAGTGTTTTATACTTTGCTAGAGAAAGAACTTCTTTACACCCAACTCAAAAACCAGTAGCCCTATTTGAATACCTTATTCGCACCTACACGAATGAGGGCGACACGGTGCTTGATAACTGTGCCGGAAGTTTTACCACGGCCATAGCCTGCATGAACACGAACCGTAAATACATCTGCATTGAAAAGGATAAGAAGTATTTTGAGATTGGTAAGAATAGGATTGCCAACCATCAGCCACTTTTACAGGCGGTGAATCAAAGCCCACTTGAAAATGTTCCCCTTTATGTTTCTGGTAAGGTTAATACCGAAGCAAATATCAAAGAATTGAAAAGAAGATGCTCGGATTGTTTATTGAGAATGAATGACATTTATTTGTGAGGTAAAGGTTATGGAAAATGATGAAATAGTAGAAATAGAACAAAATGAATTTAATTTAAAATACGTAAAAATGGAACCAGAATTATTTCTCAACCCAAACTTAAATAAAACCGATTGCCTTGTTTTTTGTATGATTGAATTTAAAGATGGAGAAAAACATTGTTGGGCAAGTAATAAATATATTGCTGACTTTTTAGACGTATCTACAACAACTGTAAGCACATCTATTTCACGATTAAAAGAAGAAGGATATATTGAAGAAGTAGGCTTCAATGGTCGTAAAAGAATATTAAAAATTAATCCTGCCTATAAGCAACTTAAAAATGAGCATATAAGAAAACTTAATGGCAGGATTAAAGAGTACTTAAATATAATAAATAATAGATTAATAAATAATAGTGAAAAAGAAGTTAAACCATCTAAAGATGGTTTAATGACTTCTGACGAAGTCGTTCAGTCGGATGTTAATAATTTATCAGGTAAGGTAAGAAAACGTTATGAAGATGACATAACATCTTATTCACCAGATGTACAAAATCTTTATGAGTTATGGATGAATCTTGGTTCTCCTATCAGAAAACATCAAAGTGACAGCAAAGCAAATCATACAGCCTTATGTGCTTTAAAGAAGGCTGTCAAAAAATTCCCTTCTGATAAAATAGGCGACGCCATGCTACTTTATCACAAAGTTATAAATTCCGCACAAGATTACAAATTAAATATCAGAGCGCCCGGCCACTTGGTTGGGTTAGATGAATTCTTTGGTTTTGATGATTTTACCTTGACTCGTATTGATAACAAAAACATTGCTTATGGAATACAATCATGGTTTGAAGAATGTTCAAAAGGCGAACTTTATATGGAACGGGTTTATGGGAAGCACAAAGTAGAAGATGAACA
>JAKQEK010000143.1 GCA_029558535.1 Bacteroidota bacterium
AGATTAAGAGCGGCGGGAGCTAAATTAATAGCAACAACAAACCCCGATAATCCTATGCACTGGTTGATGACTGATTACATCAAAAAACAAAATGATTTAGATATGTTAGTTGTAAAATTTTTGATTGATGATAATTTGATGCTGCCAAACGATTACGTTACAAATATCAAAAAAGAGTATTGTGGTGTTTATTATGATAGATTTATATTAGGAAACTGGGTAGCCGCTGAGGGGTGTATTTATAATAAATTTGCTGCAAATCCTCAAAATTATGTTTTACATAAAGTTCCTGACAATATTATTTTTGCAACAATTGGAATAGATTTTGGCGGTAATGGATCGGCTAATACATTCCAATTAACTGGATATACACAGGGTTTAAAACAAGTAATAACACTTGATGAGTATTACAGCAAAGACGAGTTAGACGCAACACAACTAGCTAATGAGTTTTGCAAGTTTGTCAAAAAAAATCAGTTACAATATAAAATATTGGAGGCTTATGCAGATTCGGCAGAGCAAACAATAATTAGGAGTTTTAAAAACGAGCTGGTTAAGCAAGGCATAGCTTTAGTTGTTAAAAACGCTCGCAAAGGAGAGATTACAGAGCGTATAAGATTTTATAATATGCTGTTTGGTTGTGACTCTTATAAAATAATGTCACATTGCAAAAAAACAATTGAGGCTTTCCAAAATGCAGTTTGGCAACAAAATACAAACAAGGATATACGCTTAGATGACGGAAAAATGAACATCGACACATTAGATGCTCAAGAGTACAGTACAGAGAGTTTAATGTCACAAATAACACAAGCAATACAAGTAAGGAGTTGAGTAGATGCAAAATAAAACGCAAACAATAGAGGATATATTAATAAAATTAGGGCATAATGTCTTAGTGACAAAATGCCACAGACAAAAAGAAAAACTATGGAAAGACTGGTATCAAGGGTGCAATGACTGGCACAATATCAATATCTACAACGGCAAACAAAATATAACAAGAACACGCAAAACATTAAATATAGTTAAGAAAATGTGTGAGGATAAAGCAGATTTAT
The DNA here is from genome assembly GCA_029558535.1 of Bacteroidota bacterium. Classification (GTDB taxonomy): domain Bacteria; phylum Bacteroidota; class Bacteroidia; order Bacteroidales; family ML635J-15; genus Bact-19. Next base: position 1,062 of record JAKQEK010000143.1, read on the forward strand.
TACTTAACGAAAAAGTTAACATTACAGTATCTGAAAGTAACCAAGCACTTTTAGACAACATACTTGATATCAATAATTTTTGGGTGCAAGGAAACGAACTTATAGAATATGTAAACGCTTTTGGAACTGGTGCACTTGTTGAATATCTCGACAACAACGAGATATCAATTGACTTTGTCACAGCATCAAATATATATCCTTTACGCACTAAAAACAAACAAATTATAGATTGTGCTTTTTGTACAGAGCACATACAAGGCAAAAACAAAATCTATTTTATCCAGCGACATCTGAAACAAAATGGCACTTATGTAATCTACAATGATTTTTTTGACGACAAAGGTAATAAGATTGCTAACGATACAATCAAAGATGTTTATTATACAAAATCTCCTTATCCATTTTTTCAGATTATTAGACCAAATATAGCTAATAATTTTGATATTACAAGCTGCATGGGTATCTCTTGTTTTGCTAATGCTATTGATGATGTTAAAGTAGTAGACAACATATATGATAGTTTTGACGCAGAGTATAACCTAAGTCGCAAAAGGGTATTTGTTGATGATTCTATGTTAAATGTAGATTATGAGTCAGGACAAACAAGACCAACATTTGACCCATCCGACCCAATTTTTCAGATGTTCCCGGGGCAAGATGCAAACAGCAAGATACAAGAGATAAACAGTGATATTAGATACGATGCATACATAAAAGGTTTAAATCAAGCTTTAGACATTTTAAGTGAAAAGTGCGGTTTTGG
>JAKQEK010000150.1 GCA_029558535.1 Bacteroidota bacterium
GGACATACATTCAGATAGAAACACAAAACCTAGATGATGTTCTGACACAAAATAATTCTGCCGGCAATAAAAACATCACTAACCTTGCAGATCCACTGGATGCACAAGATGCTGTAACCAAAGCCTACGTTGACGAACTCAGAATAATGATTTTGGACCTTCAGGCCGAATTGGGAGTTACTGATGCCAGAGACGGATACCATTACGATGCTGTAAGAATTGGTAATCAGGTATGGATGGCAGAAAATTTAAAATACTTACCAAGTGTAGTTGGCCCTAGCTCTAATTCACAAACAATTCCATATTATTATGTGTATGGTTATAATGGTACAATAGTAGCCGATGCAAAAGCAACTACAAACTATTCAACTTATGGAGTTATTTACAATTGGCCGGCAGTTATGAATGGAGCGACAAGCAGTACCTCTAACCCAAGCGGAGTACAAGGTATTTGTCCTGATGGCTGGCATGTCCCTTCCGATGCAGAATGGATAGAGTTATTCGATTTTTTGGGTGGTAACAGTATTGCTGGAGGAAAAATAAAAGAAACAGGGACAACACATTGGGATAGTCCAAACACGGGAGCAACTAACGAAACCGGTTTTACAGCATTGCCTGGTGGTGGACGCAGCAATGATGGTACATTTCAAAACATCAATACTTATGCTTACTGGCAAAGTTCAACAGAGTATTCATCAACAGGTGTTTATGGTTGGTGCGCGCGTTACAGTACCAGTGCCACACAAAAGAGTTTCAACTATAAGGAGATGGGATTTTCTGTACGCTGTATAAGAGATTAACATAATCATTTAAATATTCCTAAAAGTTTAATCGAATACACAAACGAGTGTCATTTTTATCAGGCTGTTTTGTTTATACCTCTTTTTATTTTATTTTTGTATAAAACACTTTTATGAAACTTTTTTACGACCCTGATATATCCGGAGATTATCATATTTTAAACGAAGAAGAATCAAAACATTGCTCGAAAGTATTACGATTAAAAAACAATGAGGAAGTTTTTATTACCGATGGTAAAGGAAATTTATACAAATCTGTTATTGCAGAAATTACATCAAAAAAAACAATTCTAAAAATTGTAAGCACAATAACTGATTTTGAAAAAAGAGATTACTATCTGCATATAGCCATTGCTCCTACAAAAAACAACGACAGAATTGAATGGTTTGTCGAAAAAGCGACAGAAATTGGTGTTGACGAAATAACTCCGGTTATTTGTAAGAATTCAGAACGAAAAATTATTAAAACTGACAGGCTTAATCGTATTGCAGAAGCAGCCATGAAACAATCACTAAAAGCGTATCATCCGAAAATAAATGAGCCTTTAGATTTCGCAATGCTTTTAAATCAATGTGAAAAATACAATCAAAATTTTATTGCCTATTGTGACGAAATATCAGACAAACAATACCTGGGAAAAATTATTAAACCAAAATCCTCATCAATTATTTTAATCGGTCCGGAAGGAGACTTTAATAAAGAAGAAATACAAATGGCAAAATCAACAGGATTTACAATAGTTTCTCTAGGCAAAAGCAGGCTACGTACAGAAACAGCCGGTGTTGTTGCCTGTGATATTGTTTCGGTAGTAAATCAATTATAAATAATTAACCATGAAAAATCTTACTATTATTTGCTCTGTATTTGTAATAATATCTGTCATTTCGTGTAAAAATAATGAGACTAATATAAATAAAGACCATGATAATGACCATATTGCAACAGATACTGTAAGAGTTGTAAATTCCTTACCACCAACAGATACTGTAAGTATTATAAAAGGTAATGCATCTCAAGAAGAGACACCAAAAACGGTTTATGAATTATTTGGAGAAATTTTTACACTTAATGGTAAGGTAAAAAGCATGCTTGTTCTTCATTGTCCTGCTGAGATATCAAATGGATATGTTGTGATTAACACTGAGTACCCTTATTATGATAATAGCATAGAATTCTATGAATCCGGCGAAATAAAAACTCACGACTACTATAAAAGTTGTGGTGGAGGCGTTTGGGAAATTAAAGAATTTGATTCACTTGGTAATCCTGTTGTAAAAATTTTTTGGGGAATGTACATTAATAGCGATGGCCGGACAAAATATTTTAAATATGATTATAAAAATAGATTAATAAGTGAAATCACATCTATGGAAGGGTCTAATGAAATTATTGAGTGTGTAAGATATTACTATGATACAATAAATAATAAGGAAATTGCAAAATATTATAAATACGGCGAATTAAAATCTGAAGTTCATACTATTTATGATACGTTAAATAACAGTAAGATAGTAAAGTCCTTTAGTAATGGCAAAATAAATTCTAAAGTACATGAATACTACGATGAAAATCAATATTTAATTTCAAAGGCATCCTATAAATATGCTGCAGATACTTTAAAAAGTGAATACAATGGGTTTTACAGCTACGAATTTGATAAATATGGTAATTGGACTCTTCTGTACGAGAATGATGACGATAATGATAATCGTATGGGAGTGACAGTGAGAAGAATAACATATTATGAGTGATATAAAAGTTTTTAATTAAGCGGTTTGGAAAGTTTATTAATTTAAGAATTCAATCTCAACAAGAATAATAATTACTGACGGTATTATTAACACTAATATCCTTAAAAAACGTTCTTACAAATTTAAAATATATTAAATTTGTAAGGCAATTATTTAAACTTTAGTTAAACATTAGCAACCATGAAATTAAAATTATTTAACGTAATTCAGATTTTTGTAATTTCTTTTTTAGTCATTTTCTCGTGTAAGAACACTGAAAAAGATAAAAAAAATACTCTGGATAATCGGACTAAGCTCGAAAGCGAAATTGCACCGGACAGCCTGCAAGTAAAAGTTGATACAATTGTAGCAAAAGATACTGCAAGAACTGAACCTGGAGTACCTACTTATTATGGGTGTCATTATAAAGTTGAACCTTTAAGTCAAATAGAATATAAACTTAACGGTAGAGTAAAAAAGGTTGAATTATATTCATATTCAGATTTTAAAACAGTGAACGGAAAAATAGTACCTGATATGAATACAGAATGGTATCATTATCAGGTTAACTTTAAGCCAAATGGAGAGTATGATTGGGATGATTTAGGAAGAATTAGCGGAGGAGGATATTTTTATACTTATGAAAAAGATTCACTTAACAGACCTACTGTAAAATATATGGTTTTTGTGGGAATGGGTGATTCGACAAAAATTGTATGTTCATATGATGATATCAACAACACGAAAACTGAAACTCATATAACTTCTTATGACAATTCAGTTGTTCAAAAGTACCACTACTTTTATGATATTAACGGAAACTTAAAAATGTTAAAATCTATTGATGATAGAAGAGAAATATCCTTTAAAGAAGAGTGGAACTATGATGACAAAAACAATATAATATCATATGACAGGTACGACTATGAGAATAATGAATTGATGAGTAAAACACATGAATACTATTATTATATTTTCGATGACCATAACAATTGGACAAAGTGTTATAAATATAATGAGGATAATGAATTATTTTTAATAACAGTCAGAAATATAACATATTACTAATCTTATGAGTTGTTGAAAACTTCCTAATTATACGTTTGCAAAAAGCTGAATTTTGTCATTTTTTTTTAATTTTGCAGCAAAATTTTCAGAATAACCTTAAAATAAATAATATGAAAAACTTAAAAAGCGGCGAATTTCTAGTAAAAGAAACCGAATCTTCAAAAGTATTTATTCCTGAAGAATATAACGAAGAACAAAGAATGATAGCACAGACCATAAAAGATTTTATGGATGCGGAATTATATCCTATTGTTGACAAACTTGACACAGGTGATCGTGAATTGATGGCACAAACAGTAAGAAAAGCAGGTGAATTAGGACTTATGGGTATAGCCATTCCTGAAGAATACGGAGGATTTGAACAGAATTTCGTAACACAAATGCTTGCTGCCGAAACAATTGGAGCTGGATATTCCTTTTCGGTTGCTTTCATGGCTTCGACAGGTATCGGGACATTACCTATTATGTATTATGGAAATGAAGAACAAAGACAAAAATATGTTACGAAGCTTGCAAGCGGAGAATTCATTGGTGCATACTGCCTAACAGAGCCGACAGCAGGTTCTGATGCAAATTCAGGTAAAACCAATGCAGTTCTGTCAGAGGACGGCAAATATTACATACTCAACGGACAAAAAATGTGGATTACAAATGCAGGATTTGCCAATACTCAGGTTGTGTTTGCAAAAATCGGTAACGACCGTGTATTATCTGCTTTTATTGTTGAGAAAGATATGCCCGGTGTTGTAGTTGGTCCCGATGAGCATAAGATGGGAATTAAAGGCTCTTCGACAGCTCAAATATACTATAATGACGTGAAAGTACCTGTTGAAAATCTTATTGGTCGCCCGGGTATGGGATTTCGTATTGCATTAAGTATTTTGCACATGGGACGAATAAAACTTGGTGCTAATGTAATAGGTGCTTCAAAAAAGGCTATTAACGATTCGATAAAATATGCTAACGAACGTAAACAGTTTGGTGTGTTAATTTCAAGCTTTGGAGCAATCAAACATAAAATTGCAGAACAGGCAATCAGAACATTTGCACTTGAATCTTCTATCTTCAGAGCCAGCAACGATATTGACGATCTGATGAAAGAATATAAAGAAAGCGGAATGGATAAAGGTTTAGCATCAATCGAAGCTATAAGTCATTATGCTGTTGAGGCTGCTTTGCTCAAAGTATTTGGTTCAGAAGTTCTGGATTATGTTACAGACGAAGCAGTGCAGATACATGGTGGTATGGGATATTCGGCAGAAATGGCAGTAGAAAGAGGATATCGCGATTCGAGAATAAACAGAATTTTTGAAGGCACAAATGAAATCAATCGTCTTCTTGTTGTAGAAACTGCTATAAAACGTGGAATGAAAGGTGATTTTGATATGGCCGGTCCTGCCGAACAACTTTTTATCAACATGGAAAATTGCAGAGAAAACAAAGTCGAAGGTGAATCATTCTATGAACAAAAACTACGTTATCTCCGCAATTTCAAAAAAGCTGCCCTGATATTAATTCATGCCGTTACCGAAAAGTATGGCAAAGATATGCTTAAAGAACAAGAGGTTATAAATAATATCAGCAATATTATGATAAGCATCTATTCATCCGAATCTCTAGCTCTTAGAGTAAAGAAAATAGACGAAAATAAACTCAAATCAAATATTGATATTTATAAAGACTTAATGGCTGTTAATATTTTCGATGCAGCAGGAATAATTACAAAAAATGCAATTGATGCAGTTTATTCGATGAGTAGCGGTGAAGAGGCAGACAAAATGTACAAAGCGATTAAGAATCTGGCTTGTGTTGAAGGAGTAAATGTTAAGGATGCAAGAAGAAGAATTGCTGATTTTTTGATTGAAGAGAATGAATATAAATTCTAATTGAACTTAAAAAAAAAGCAGCGTAGTGTAAACAACGCTGCTTTTTTTATGCCAATTTTTATGCACTTTGCTTGATATCAGCATCGCGTGATGTTTTTTCGACATCAGGCCTGAATATAATTGTATTGGCTACCACTTCAGTTATATACTGTAAATTGCCATTTTTATCATTATATGTTCTCTTACTTAACCTGCCGTCAATTACGACTTCCATTTCATTATGCAAAGATTTTTCAATAATTTCTGCCGTTTTTCCCCAGGCAACTATTGTATGATATTGGCTCTCTTTTATAAATTCTTCGTTTTTCTTGTAAACGTCAACTGTAAGCATTGAAAATCTGGCAAGTTTATTACCTGTACCGAATTCTTTTATAATTGGTTCACTGACAATTTTCCCTATTAGCTGCACTCGATTATTTAAATTCATATTATTTCCCTTTCAAAAAACAGAAACAGAAATCAATTACTGATTTCTGTTTCATGCTTCACATTTGAGGTCGAACTAAGCCGCCTTGTTTCTACAAATAATTTCATTAACCACTACCTCGGTAACATAACGCTTTTCGCCATTACCGTCCTCGTAAACTCTGCTAACCAACTTTCCGTTTAAAACCACTTCTGTGCCTTTAACACACTTTTTTTCAACCACTTCAGCATCTCTGCCCCATGCCACAATATTGTGCCAGTATGTTTTGGGCTGATACTCGTCCCTTACTTTTACATACTCGGTAGTAGCTATCGAAAAATTTGCAACTTTTCTACCTTTTGATACCTCTTTTACTTTCGGATCACTTCCAAGATTTCCGATTAACTGAACATTGTTTCTTAAATTCATAATACTTAATTTTAATTGATTTTAATTCTATTTACTTATTTTCTATTCAATAATTTGATTTCATCCTAAAACTTAGGCTCTTACCTGATCATTACCACTACTATTGCTGTTTTTACTTATTGCATGCTTGATGTTTCTATACATCAGACTTTCTGCAATAATTTCAGATATTTTACGCGGTGTGCCAGATTTGTCATTATACTGACTACTAACAAGACGACCTTCAATTATCACTTCGGTGCCTGTAACCAAATTTTTTTCAGCAATTTCTGCATTGTTTCCCCAGGCAGTTACATTATGCCAGCTTACAGCCTTTTCAAATTTTCCGTCTTTCTTAATCACATCTGTGGTGGCAACTGAAAAACGTGCCATTTTTTTCCCACTTTCAAACTCTCTCACTTTTGGATCTGAACCCAAATTTCCAATTAACTGTACACGATTTCTTAAATTCATAATTATAAAATTTAATTGTTAAACATTTTGTCCTGACTTTTCCATTTTCGGATTTTGCCGTTGACAATTTCGATGCAAAGATGCGGCAAGCAAAAATCAGGAGTCGGTTTTTAAATGTTTGGTTTCGTTTAATATTCGTTTGTAAACGGTTACAATTGATTTGAATCTATGTATAATCATGTAATATCAATGGATTGAGCCCCTTTTGACTATTATTACATTAAGGATTTATTTTTTTAAAAATCTAATAAAACTGCTTCACAATTTTTACATTGAGAATAAAAATGATAAAAAAAACGACCGGTAAATACCAGTCGTTTTTACAAAATTGGAGTTATTTTTATTGATTCATCAATTTATACAATTCATCTAAATTTGGAGTAAGAATAATTTCGGTCCTTCTGTTCTTAGCTCTTGCCTCACTAGTTTTGGCAGGGTCAACAGGTAAATATGAACTTCTACCTGCTGCAGTCAATCTTTTAGGGTCAATTTTAGAATTGCCCAATAATATTTTTACAATTGCAGTAGCACGTTTAACACTCAAGTCCCAGTTATCTTCGATATTTCCGTTACCACCATAAGCCAATTCATCTGTATGACCTTCAATCATAATATTGATATCCGGATTTGTTTCGAGGACAACTGCTAAATTTTTAAGAGCCTGCACTCCCTTCGGATCCACATCCCATTTCCCAGATTTAAAAAGAAGTTGTTCGTCAAGCGAAACATATACTTTTCCGTCTTTCATTGTTACTGTTAATCCATTACCTTCAAAACCAACCAAGGCATCAGAAACTTTTTTACGCAGTGCATTCATAACCGAATCCTGAGCATCAAGTTTTGCCTGAAGTTCCTGAACTTTTGCATTTTTATCTGCAAGTTCTTTTTCTTTCAGCTCATTTTGAATTCTCATAGCTTCTACGTTAGCACGTTCCTGATTCAATCTTGCCTCCAAAGCTCGCAATTCATCTTCTTTACGCTGAAGCTCTTCTCTGGTTTGCTGCAACATTGCCAAAGCTTTTTGAGCATCTGCATCAGCTCCTTGTCTTAATTTTTCCTGATTTTCCAATAACTGAGCATAAAGGTCATTTATTTTATCGTATTGAACAGTTAATGTCCTATATGCATTACCCTTTATAGCAGTATCTAAAACTAAAGAATTCAGATCATTTTTAAATCTGTCCAATTGTGATTTCATCTCATTATTCTGGGTAGTTAGAGTTTCGTTATCCTTTTTCAATTGGTTCCTTTCCGCTTCACAACTCTCTTTCTTGGCTTTAACATCTTCGAACTGACGCGCCGGTACACAAGCAAAAACTATCATAGTGGCAATTATTATCACTATTGCATTTATTACTGAATTTTTTCTCATGGCATATAAATTTTATTATTCTCCACAAAAGTAATTAAGTAATTATTATTAATGTTATTGAATTACAATTTTTATTTACATCAACATGTTAATTTTTTTATCTGATTAAACAATAAAAAATTGTAATTTTGCTAATAATTATGACAGAAAGTTCAAAATATAAATTTCTAAATAATATTAATTCACCTGCAGACTTAAAAAAGATTGATTTGCGTGATCTGGTAGTTGTATGTGATGAGTTAAGATCTTTTATTATTGAAGCTGCATCCAAAAATCCCGGACATTTTGGTGCAAGTCTTGGGGTGGTTGAACTTACAGTCGCATTACATTACACACTAAATACTCCTAAGGATAAAATTGTTTGGGATGTTGGTCATCAGGCATACGGGCATAAAATTTTAACCGGACGAAGAGATTTATTTAATACAAATAGAAAATACAAAGGTATAAGCGGTTTCCCAAATCCTGCCGAAAGCGAGTATGACAGTTTTATTGCAGGGCATTCTTCTACCAGTATATCAGCTGCACAAGGTATAAGTATTGCTTCTAGATTAATTAACGAAAAAATAAATACTGTTGCCGTAATCGGAGATGGGTCAATGACTGCGGGAATGGCATTTGAAGGACTTAACAATATGTCAGCTTATAAAAATGACGTTTTGATAATCCTTAACGATAACAAAATTGCAATTGACGAAAATTCGGGTGCGTTAAAAGAATATTTTACAGACATTGCTACTTCGAAAACTTATAATAGAGTAAAAGAAGACGTTTGGCAATTTCTAGGTCGGTTAAATCGCTTGGGGGCAGACGTACAAGGATTTACACAACGAATCGACAATGCAATTAAGTCAATAGTGATGAGAAATAGCAATTTATTTGAATCATTAAACATACGTTATTTTGGGCCTGTTGACGGTCATGATGTTATCCTTCTAACAAAACTACTAGATGATATAAAAGATATTCCGGGTCCAAAGCTGCTACATATAATTACAACGAAAGGAAAAGGATTTAAACAAGCCGAACAAAATCAGACATTGTGGCATGCTGCACCAGGGAAATTCGACATTCATACGGGTAAGTTGCTGCAAGAAAAAGAAGATGTAAACGAGCCTCAAAAATTTCAGGATATTTTTGGAGATGCCATAGTTAAATTAGCAAGTGAAAATAAAAAAATCGCTGCAATTACTCCGGCAATGCTGAGCGGTTGTTCCCTTATAAAAATGTCCAAAGAATTTCCTGATCGTTGTTTCGATGTTGGAATTGCAGAGCAGCATGCTGTAACATTTGCAGCTGGCTTAGCTAGAAATGGCATGATCCCTTTTTGCAATTTATATTCATCTTTTTCTCAACGGGCATACGACCAGATTATCCACGATGTTGCACTACAGAACTTACATGTTGTTTTGTGTCTCGACCGGGCAGGCTTAGTCGGGCAAGACGGGGCAACACATCACGGAGCATTTGATATTTCATTTTTAAGATGTATTCCAAATATGGTCATTTCGGCACCTATGGACGAATTTCAATTACGAAATTTAATGTTTACTGCACAACTTGAAAAAAATGCGTTTCCGTTTGTAATAAGATACCCCAGAGGAAAATCAACAAAGCCGAAATCGGAAATTCAATTTGAAGAAATGGAAATCGGCAAAGGCAGGTGCCTGATAAAAGGTGAGAATCTTGCGATAGTTACGATAGGGACACCCGGATTAACTGCTTTAAAAATTGCTGCCGAACTTGATAAGGAAAATATAAAGATTTCGGTGTATGATATGATTTTTGCAAAACCACTTGATGAGAATTTATTACACGACATTTTCTCAAATCATAAATATATTATTTCTATTGAGGATAACAGTATAGCAGGTGGATTTGGGACTTCTTTACTGGAGTTCATTAATGACAATGATTATCACATTAAATTACAAAGATTTGGAATTCCAGACAAGTTTATTGCCCATGGAACTCAGGAACAATTATACGAAGAATGTGGTTATAATTTCAACAATATATTGGAAGATGTAAAAAAAATTTGTTATAAGTTGATTAATTGTTGATAATAATTCATATTTTTAACGCGTTAAAAAACCAAAGCAAAGCATGAAGAAGTACTATCTATTGCTTATAGGAATAACCTTTACACTAGTCTCGCTAGGACAAGAAATTGCGCCTGACAGAACTTTTGTAAATTACTTCTATGATTCCGAAGCATATATGTACGAAGAAAATTATGAGGCTGCTTTGGATTTGCTTTTGAAACTTGAAGATTTAGATCCTGATAATCCAAATATTTGGTATAAGATTGGTTTCTGTTATTTGAATACAAGATTATACAAAAGTAAAGCTCAATCATATCTCGAAAAGGCAGTCGAATATGCAAATCCAAATTATAATGCAAACAGCCATAGAGAAAGGAGTACACCACTTGAGTCCTATTTGTATTTAGGGATTGCATACCGAATGAATTATAATTTTGATTTTAGTCTTGAAACATTTGCTGAGTTAAGAAAAAAATTAAATCCATCAAATTCTCTTGATAAAAAGCTTTTAGATATAGTTAGTCGTGAAGAATATATAACAAATAATGCTATTTATTATTACAATAATCCTGTTGAAGCACACTTGAGAAATCTTGGAGCTCAAATAAATTCACCCTATGCTGACCACTCACCAATTGTGGACCTTAACGAAAGCACGCTTATTTTCACATCTAAACGGCCACGTCCGGGTCAGACGGCAGAGAATCAAGACGAGGATGTATTTGTTGCAAAAAGTAATAATTACAAATGGTCGCAACCTGAACGTCTTGGACTTCCTGTTAATACAGAGGAAAACAATGAAGCTGCAATAGGTATTTCTATTGATGGAACACAAATGTTTTTCTTTCAATCAGGTATAAATAATACCGGAAATGTTTATACTACAAATTCTGAAGATAATTATAATTGGTCAAAACCAAAGTTATTAAGTCAAGATATAAACACTAAATACAGAGAAACACACGCAACAATAACTCCTGATGGGAATGCGATATTTTTTACCAGTAACCGAAAAGGTGGTTATGGCGGCTCTGATATTTATGTAATGAGGAAACTACCTGATGGAAAATGGAGTAGGCCTCAAATCCTACCCGAAAATGTAAATAGCCCCTGGGATGAAGAATCTCCTTTTGTTCATCCAGACGGTGTAACTTTATTTTTCAGTTCAAAAGGGCATTCTACAATGGGTGGATATGATGTTTTTTATTCAATTATGGGAAAAGACGGCTCTTTTACGGAACCTGTAAATTTGGGTTATCCAATTAACACACCTGATGATGACGTTTCTTATGTTATGAATATGGACGGAAGAAGAGGTTATATTGCCACCGTTCAGGATGATGGGTTTGGAGATCTTGACTTGTACGAAATACTACAAATGGGTATCTATGATAATAATCTTATCGTATATGACGGTATTGTTTCTGACATCAATAATAATATTCCAGATGGACTTATAATTGCTGTAAGAGATGTAAAAACAGAAGAATTTGTCGGTATATACAGACCTAATAAAAAAGACGGAAGATATTTAATCGTTTTACTCCCTGATAATAATTACGAAATTTCATACGAAGCAGACGGGTATCTTTTGCACTCAATTGAGTTTTCGCCTTCAAAAGATGATGTTAAAACATTCTCGTCAAACTTTTTACCTATAGAACTTGACCCTGTTTTACTACAGGCTTATTTGATGCACAACTTTGTTTACTTTGACGAAAACGACACCCGACTTGACGACGAAGCTGTTGCTGTTCTTAATAGAGTTTTGCTAAAGAACAAAGAATGGGAAGCTAATGCTGCAAAAATGATTGTCAATATTAACCTGCCTATTGTTGGAGCTAAACCCGATAAGGACAAATTGCGCGCTGAGTCAATTACAAATTATTTGGTATCAAAAGGCATAGACAGAAACAATATCTATCTAAACGGCACTTATCCTGAAGGTTATATAGATGTTTACGGACTTGACTTAAGAGAAAGAAGAGAGTTTGTTGCTGATAATCTTCCTACAACAGAATATATTGAACGAGATACAGGTTTGATTTATATTGAAAATATTTTATTTGACTTTGACAAATACTATATTAAACCAATGTATTATGATAATCTGAACAAACTTGCAAATTATATGAACAATAATCCAAATGCTCAGATTGAAATTGGTGGACATACGGACTGGTACGGTTCAAATGAATATAACTACCTATTGTCATATTATCGTGCAAAAGCAGTTAAAGACTATCTGGTATCAAAGGGCAACAATCCCGAAAACATTATCACTGCCAAATATGGAGAAGACAAACCTATTGCAGCTAATGCATACAATGACGGCAGAGATAACCCGACAGGAAGAAAATATAATCGTCGTGCAGAGTTTAAAGTTATCTCACAAGGAACTGACGGAATGCTTGCAATAACATCACTTCAGCCAGGGGATCATGGAACACATGATACTCATGTCACACATGATATTTATGATCCAAATACACAAACAGATCTGAATTTACCCACTAGTAAAAAATACACTATTCAGATTTTTGCTTTAAAGAATAAAAAACCTATTAATTATTTTGCCGACCTAGTAGGTGTTAAAATGCATGTTTCTGCAGACGGATGGTACAGATATTATGTGGGGGAATTTAACTCTTACGACGACGCAAAAATTGCTGCAGAAACAATTAAAGCAATGGGTTATAATCCTTTTGTCAGAAAATTAAGCTATTTCGAAAAATAGTTGATATAGAATCAAATCATTATTTATTCTGCGCATTTATTTAATGCAACTCAAACCGTATTTTTCAAGTCTATTTTTTTAGATATTTAATGAAAATTTAAATAAGGATATATGTTTTTTCCCTATCTTGCATTGATATTCGTTTAAAGAATTTTAAATTATTAATTGTATACTTTTATGCTTATCAAGTTCCATTTGCCAATATCAAAAATCCCAAAAACATTGCATTTACAATGCAGTTTGGCGATAGCCATAATTATTATATTTAATTGCATTTATTGTGATGTAAAATCTCAGAATATCATTAATTCTTATGATTCGCAAAATTTCGACACTCATTCAACCTATAATACTAAACAAATTTCATCTCAAGAAGTGTATCATTATCCAAATCAACAACCTGTCAACTCGTATGACCTGATAATCTCGGAACTTGATTATGGTAAGGGTGGTATTTATGACGGAAGAAAACCTGAAGATGAAATAATAACTTCGCGTGATGCGACTTCAAAACATTTTAGAACAGCTAACGGATCATACGAAGCAATTATAACAGCAGGAGCTCCATTAAATTATTTTGAAAATGGGGTATGGAAAACCTGTCGTAAAGAGATCTTGACAAACGCTACTTCATATTTTAAAGAATATGATTATGCAAACATCACTAATACTCAAAAAACTTTTTATTCCAAAAACAGCACAAACGGTTTAGTTGTTGAAGATAATGGTTATATAATTAAGGAGTGGCTTAAACCTGAAATAGCTTGGTTGGTTAATGGAAGTCAACTTAATCCTGTAAAAATAAAAGACTCAAAAGCAGAAATTGATTTAAACAAACTCTCATATAAAAATTGTTTTGCCGGTATTGATGTATGTTTTACGCAAGAGTTTGGAAGTAAAAAATTAGACTATATATTAAAAGATAACAGTATATTTTCTTCTATCCCGGAAGGGGCAGAATATATGGCTGTTAACGAGACAATTATTTTACCCGACGGATGGACATATAAAACTAATTCCTTTTCTTGTATATATATATACAATGAAAATTCCGAATGTGTTTATACATATTTAGCTCCAGAATACTATGACAGCAATCCTAAAAATGGAGCTCTAACAGGTAAGTATATCTTAAAACAAGAAAAAAATGAACTATTGGTAACAACATTAATACCAGTTGAATGGTTAACAGCGTCTGAAAGAATATTTCCGATAACTATTGATCCTACTACAACAATTAACGCCTTACAAGGAGGTTGGCAAAGCCCACCCGCCGGATATAATGATGATTCATACTACAACTTCATCGGTTTTTATAGCTCATGGTATCGTGGATGGGCTAAATTTAATACTAGTTCTATCAATGATTTATTTACTATAAATAATGCAGCCCTTACTATGTACTGTAATGGAGCTGCTGACGCTGGTTCTGTCATTATTTCAGCATATTCAATTGAGACCTATTATGGTCCATATTCTGCATATAATGTTAATTATTATAATGATCTGGGGGATGGTACAAATTATAATAATTTTTCTATTGCGGGCTTTACCGGTTATTATGGGCCATTTACACTTACTGGTGCACCTGCTCATATCCAGACTCAATTACCTAATGACCGTTTTCAAATTGGTTTTACCAGCACTGGGAATTGGAAAAGATTTGGCCCAGAGAGTTACATCTCTGTTGTTTATACTACAGCTTTTTGCATTACAAACTTTTACCCAATGTCAGCCTGTTACAACTCGGGTGAAATAATAACCATAGAAGGCTATGAATTTACGGGGGCTACAGATGTTCAAATAAATGGGATATCATGTCCTTTTACAGTAATAAATGAAAATACAATAACGGCTTCAGTACTCAATGGAGCTACAAGTGGTTTTATTTCAGTTACGACTCCGGCAGGAACTAAAACAAGTGCTTACCAAATATCTATTAATTCTGTTCCATCAAACCCAACAACAGTTATTGCTACTCCTACAACAATATGTTTAGGGGGCTATTCAGATTTAAATGCTTCTTCAGCTGGTAATATAATAAATTGGTACACCGTACCAATTGGTGGAACTTCCATTGGTTCAAGTAATAGTGACGAAGATTTTCCCATAAATCCAATTTCAACAACAACTTATTACGCTGAATCTCAAAATGGAGGTAGAAAATATTATATTAATTCAAGCGTTGGGGCTCTTTGGGCAGCTGCAACCAATGACCCAATAAATGCAATGAATACAGTTTTTGGTGCTGGGAATTGGACACATGAGTATTTCGAATCAGTAAATATCAGCGAACTTTTGTCTTCTAATACTTCTTTCATATATTTGGAAGGAAGCTACCTTAGTGCCACAGAGCTTGAAGCTTTTCTTACAGCCAACATTACTGATATAGAAAACTGGGTATCAAATGGCGGTCATCTTTTACTAAAATCTGGGCCAAACGAAGATAACGGGATGAGTTTTGGTTTTGGTGGAGTGGCTATTTCATCTCCTAATTGGCTTAGCTATGGTGAAGCCATAGTTAATAATCATCAAGTTTTTAATTCTCCATATTTACCCTGTGGTACTTATTTTACCGGAAATCCATTTGCACTGGGATATATAACCGGACCAGGATTGACATCTCTTATGAATGGTGCTTATGGCCGTGTTTTTCTTGCAGAAAGAAACTGGGGAAGCGGCAAAGTTGTATTTAGCGGTATGACTTTACCATATTACTGGAATCCTGACCCAAATTCATCTAATCTATTAAATAATATTATTAATTATTTAGGTTCTCCAAAAAACTGTACTTGTGATAATCGTATAGCAGTTACTATTACTGTAATTGATGACCCCAGCCTTTCGGATGCAACATTTACAGATAATGAAATATGTATTGGAGTATCAACAAATGTGAGCAGTACTTTAACGGGGGGTACAGACATGTCCTTGCAATGGGAATATTCTTCAGATAATGTTAATTGGAATTCAGTAACTGATAATACACCAACAGATGCAGTATATACCAATCCAACTACAGAAAATCTAACTGTTTCAGGAATAACAGCCATAGGGACGTATTACTATAGGCTATCGGCTACATCAACCGGTGAAGGTTGTAATTCACCAGTTTACAGCAACTCGGGCGAATTAATTGTATATACAGAGCCAAGCATTACTGCATCAAATGATGGTCCGTATTGTGTAGGAAATGACATTAATCTTTCTGCTACAGGAACATCTGGTGTCACTTATTCATGGATTGGACCTGATACGTTTTCTGACAGTGATCAAAATCCTCAAATAACAAATTGTATCAACTCCAATAACGGGATTTATACAGTAATCGTGGAAGACCCTGATGGATGTACTGCAAGTTCACAAACTACCGTGGTTGTTGATACTGAAAATCCGACTGCCTCCAACCCTGACCCTATTTCTATTGAATGCGACTCAGACTTACCGGCTCCTGACATAAGCGTCGTAATTGACGAAGCCGATAATGCTACTTTGATACCAACAGTCGAATGGGTAGAAGACATTAGTGATAATAACTATTGCCCTGAAGTAATTACCAGAAACTATAAAGTTTCAGACGATTGCTTGAATAGTATAATTGTTTCGCAAACTATTACAATAATACCCACAACTCTTCCATCTGTACCTATCGACGAATCTTCTACAGTTGAGTGTATTGACGATGCCATTGCACCTACTACTCCAATTGTTACTGACCAATGCGGGAATAATATTTTACCTGTTCTTGAATCTATGACTGACAGTCCCGACCCTATTAATTGCGAAGGTATTAGAACTTACAAATATTCATATGCCGACTGTGCAGGTAATATCTCTCACTGGGAATACACTTATATTATTGATTTAAATACTGCCCCATTAGTGTCTGCTGACGAGTTTTCTACTGTAGAGTGTGTCGATGATGCAGTTGCTCCAACTACACCGATAGTTTTTGATGAGTGTGGAAATAATATTACTCCTGTTCTTGAATCCATGACTGATAGTCCCGATCCTATTGATTGCGAAGGTACCAGAACTTATGTTTATTCTTATACGGATTGTGCAAGTAATGTCTCTTACTGGGAATACGTTTATACTATTGATTTAAGTACTGCTCCAATTGTATCTGCTGACGAATTTTCAACCGTTGAGTGTGTTGCTGACGCTGTTGCTCCAACTACTCCAATCGTTACTGACCAATGCGGAAATATCATTTTACCGGTTCTTGAATCAATGACTGACAGCCCCGATCCCATTGATTGCGAAGGTACCAGAACTTATGTTTATTCTTATACAGATTGTGCAAGTAATGTTTCTTACTGGGAATACGTTTATACTATTGATTTAAGTACTGATCCAATTGTATCTGCTGATGAATTTTCTACTGTTGAGTGCCTTGCTGACGCTGTTGCTCCAACTACTCCAATCGTTACTGACCAATGCGGGAATAATATT